>NZ_JBIEIS010000031.1:76323-153628 GCF_043496855.1 Nonomuraea sp. JJY05 | reverse complement strand
CGAGCCGCTGTGGAGCAGGGCGCGCCCGCTCCTCGACGGGGAGGTCGCGCGGGTGGGCGTCGCGAGCGTGCGCGGCGGCGCGGACGCGCTGCTCGGCTCGCTCGCCGGGCGGCTCGTCCGCGACGAGAAGGGCCTGGTCATCGAGGGGGTCGCGGCCGGTGTCCACGAGCTGGGGGACCGGTCGCTGGTGCTCGTGCCGATGCTGGCGGGCAAGGACGCGCTGATCGTCGGGCTGGACGACCCCGAGGCCGTGTGGATCGCATATCCGGTTCCCGCGGCCGGGAGGCTGTGGCGTGCGGACAGCGACGACCTCTCGGAGCTGGTGGGGCCGGTACGGGCGGAGCTGCTGCGTACGCTCGACCGGCCCATGACCATGACCATGCTGGCCGGCGGCATGAACCTGCCGCCCAGCAGCCTGACGTTCCACTGTGACCGGCTGGTCGCGGCGCGGCTCATCGCCCGTGAGCGGCGGGGCCGCGAGGTGTGGATCGACCGCACGCCTCGGGCGGGAGTGCTCCTGGAGCTTTGCCTGCGCTGAATCGTCCAACGGGAACGGGGGTACGCTCGCGATCCGGCGCGCCCCCGTTCAGCGAGCTGCTGCTCAGCCGGCCTTGGTGAACTGGTTGAGCAGCGGGCCGTCGAGGTTCCAGCCCGGCTCGTTGGCCAGGATCTTCTGGGTGTGCGAGTCGATGGCGAGGCGCCACTTGTTGTTGTTCGACAGGCGGAAGATCTTCACCGTCTCGCCGGGGGAGGCCGCGGCGGGCGCGTACCCGAGAATGCCTTCGTAGCGGAACTTGCCAGAGCTCACGAGCGACTCCCGCTCCGTGACGGAGCCGGTGACGATGTAGGAGGCCTTGTTCGCCCAGCGGAGCCGGAAGAGCGGCTTGCCGCCGGGGAAGGGGCCGCGCGAGATGTAGTACATCGGGGTCTGGGTCAACGACCAGCCGTGCTTGGTGATCGCGCTTTCCTTCTCCGCCTCGTTGCTGGTGTAGAAGAAGCCGCCGTCCTTCGTCATCAGCTCGTAGACCTTCACCCGCTGCTCGGCGACGCTCTGGGCCGTCGACGCCGTGGCGGCGGACGCCTGCGTGGCGATCCCGAAGGACAGGGTGGCACCGAGCGCCACGGCGAGTCCGAGGCCGACGGGACGGGTCATGCGGCCGAACGATGTTGCCATGAAAGCTGTTTCCCTCCGTATGGGTGGCAATGCCCGGCCAAGCTAACGTGCGCTGAGTGACCGCCCTTTCCATTTCGATTAACGTCTAAGGATCCGGGATGCAGGCGGGCGCGGGTCGTGGCGATGCCCAGGTCCGGCGGCAGCCCGCCGCAGCGGTCGAGCAGGGTCGGCCACCGTGTCCGGCTCGGCTCGCCTCCGTTCCTAGCCCGGCAGGGGGATGATCGCCCTCGGCTCGCCTCCGTTCCTAGCCCGGCAGGGGGATGATCGCCCTCGGCTCGCCTCCGTTCCTAGCCCGGCAGGCGGGTGACCGCCTGGCGGGCCTCCTCCGGGTCGAAGGCGTCGAGCGGGATCGGCCGGGCGCCGTGGCCGGTGATGAGGCCGGGCAGCTGGCGGCGGCTGGTGACCAGCACCGCGCAGGACGGGCTGCCGGGCAGCAGCGGGGTCACCTGGTCGGTGTCGCGGGCGTTGTCGAGCACGATCAGCATCCGCTTGCCCGCCACCAGGCTGCGGTAGAGCGCGGCCTGCGCCTCCAGGCCGACGGGCACCGCGGCGGCGTCCACACCCAGAGCATCGAGGAAGCCCCGCACCGCCGTCTCGGACGGCATGGGCGTGCCGGAGACGTCGAAGCCGTGCACCGCCGTCTCGGGTGGTACCGGTGCGTCGGTGGGGTCGAAGTCGTGCGCCGCCGTGTCGGGTGGCATGGGTGCTTTGGTGGGGTCGAAGTCGTGCGCCGCCGTGTCGGGTGGCATGGGTGCTTTGGTGGGGGCGGAGCCGTGCGCCGCCGTGTCGGGTGGCATGGGTGCGTTGGTGGGGGCGGAGCCGTGCAGGTTCACGTACAGCTGGCCGTCGGGGAAGCGGGGCAGGTTGCGGCGTGCCCAGTGCAGGGCGAGCCAGGTCTTGCCGACGCCGCCAGGGCCGCCGATGACGGAGATCACCACCGTGTTCCCGGGCGCGGCCATGATCCGGTCGAGGGCGGCCAGCTCGCGCGAGCGTCCCGCGAACGACGGCGGCGGCGGAGGGAGCTGACGGGGCACCGGGGCGGTGCGCGGGGTGGGCGTGGTCTCGGCGTTGAGGGTCTGCAGGTGCAGCCGCCGCAGGTCGGGCCCGGGATCGGCGCCCAGCTCGTCGGCCAGCCGGTGGCGGGTCCGCTCGTAGCGGTCGAGCGCCTCGGCCTGGCGGCCGTTGCGGTGGAGGGCGAGGATGAGCTGGCCGACCAAGCGCTCGTCGAGCGGGTGGCGGTCGGCGAGCACGGTCAGCTGAGGCAGCAGTTCGGCGTGCCGGCCCAGCCGGAGCTGGACGTCGTGGTGGTCGAGCCGGGCGGACAGGCGCTCGGTCCGGAGGGTGTGGCGCAGGGCCGCCAGCCAGGGGGTGTCCAGGTCGGCGAACGGCTCGCCGCGCCACAGGCCCAGCGCGTCCCCGTACAGCCGGTCAGCCTCCCGGTCGTCGCTCGCCCGCGCCCGGGCCAGCAGCGCGCGGAACCGGTGCAGGTCCACCGCCTCCTCCCGCACCCGCAGCAGGTAGCCGGCGGTGCTGCGGTGGATGTTCTCGGCGGGGGACAGGGCGGAGCGCAGGCGGGACAGGTAGGTGTGCAGCGTGCCCGCGGCCCGTTGCGGCGGGGTGGCCCCCCAGACGCGGTCGGTGAGCTGGTCGAGGGAGACGGGATGGTTGGCGTCGACGAGGAGGGCCGCCAGCACGCAGCGCTGCCGCGCGGGCCCGAGGTTGATCGGCCGGCCGTCCGCCCACGCGCTGACCTCGCCCAGGATCCCGAACTCGACCCCCACGGACTCATCCTAGGGGCCGGTCGTCAGCGCGCCAGGAGCGGCTTGGACAGCTCGAACATCCCGCCGACCCCTCTGCGCGGGATGTCGAAGACGATGGCGGCGAGGTCCTTGGCGGGGATCACGTGGGTGCCTGTGGCGCCCTGGCGCGTGTTCGGGTCCCAGACGGTGATCGTGCCCTGCGCGGTGTCGTAGCCGTAGGCGACGATGGCGTGGCCGAAGTCGCGCTTCTTCCTGCTCCACGGCAGCCGGTTGCCGAGGACCGCGACGATCGTGGGCTTCCCGTGCACGCCGACCGCCTGGGAGACCCGCGCCATCAGCGCGGCGGGGTTGTCCTTGGCGTACGTGAGCCGGAACTGGTAGCCCTTCGGCCTGAGGTAGGCGTTGAGCACGCTCACCACGTACTCCCGCTTGGTCGAGCGGGCCTCGGCGCTCGTCTTCATCTCCTCGGCCAGCTGGTCCTGGCTGCGCTTGATGCCGAACGCGCGCAGCACGATCGAACTGGACGCCGGGGCGCAGTAGTAGCCGGTCCGCTGCGCCTGCCCCTTGATCCCCACCGAAGTCGCGATCGGTGCGGCGAGCTGCGCCCTGACAGGCGGCAGCACGGTCGCGGACCCGGCGACGAGGGGTGCGGTCGCGGACCTGGCGACGAGGGGTGCGGTCGCGGTCCCGGCGACGAGGGGTGCGGTCGCGGACCCGGCGACCCGCGCTGCGGAGGCGGCGGCCGCGGCGGGTGGAACGGCGAGGGGCAGGACACAGGCGGCGAGGGCGGCGCCGAGGACGAGTCTGGCGGAACGCACGCGGTCCCTCTCCGTGTTGCAGGCGATACGGAAGTGACCAAAATACACACTTCAGCGGCTCAGTTGTTCGTTCATGATGAGGAACGCCCCCAGCCCGTGGAAGTCGTTGACCGGCCGGGCCCGCCCGAAGTAGTAGCCGAGCGAGTCACTGGCGTTGGTGCCCTCGCTGACGCCCACGAGGTTGGTCCGCCCGTCGGAGCCGAGCGACACCTGGGAGAGCACCCCCTGGTAGCCGCGTTCGGCGTTCGCGCGGTAGGAGGCGTCCACATACCCGCGCTCGACCGCCCGCGAGATCGTGTACGTGTACATCGCCGAGCACGACGTCTCCGTCCAGTTCGACGGGTTCGACGGCTCGGTGACCACCTGCCACCAGCGGCCCGTGGCCGGGTCCTGCCAGCGGGCGTAGGCGGGCACGAGCTCGCGCAGGATGCCGATCAGCGCCGCCCGGCGGGGATGGTCGGCCGGGATCAGCTCGAGGATGTCGGTCACGGCCATCCCGAACCAGCCCATCGCCCGGCACCAGGAGATCCCGTTCGTGTTGCCCAGCGAGGGTTTGACCCAGGACGCGGTGGGGCCGCCCGGCTCGTCGTAGGCGTGGTACAGCAGCCCGGCGGCCTGGCCGGACGTGCGGCGCAGGTGACTCCAGTAGATCTCGAGCTGCCTGGCCGGCTCGGTGCCGGTGAAGGAGTCGGCCGCCACCCAGGCGCCGTACCGGGCGAGGAACGGGTCGGCCATGTAGACACCGTCGCCCCACAGCTGGCCCTCGCGGGAGGCGGAGGTGGAGTGCCACCAGCCGCCGTCGGAGGTGCGCGGGTACGTGTTCAACCGGGTCCTGATCTTGGCCGCGGCCGTGCGGTAACGGGCCTGCCCGGTCTCGCGGTAGAGGGCGAGCAGGACGTTGCCGGCCTGCATGCTGTCGAGGTTGTTGAAGCTCTGGGAGATGCCGCCGGAGGAGTCCACGAACCGGTCGGCCCAGTCCTTGACGTACTGCAGGTAGCGGGGCTCGCCGGTGCGCTGGTAGACGAGGTACTGGCCCCAGAGGTAGAGGCCCTGCGGGTAGCTCCAGCCGCCGATCGTGCCGGGGGAGAAGCGGGCCATCGTCGAGTCGACCATCGCCCTGGACCAGTCGGTGCCCGTCGGGGAGGGGTCCACGCTCAGCGAGTCGAGGTTGGGGCCGCCGTCGGCGGTGGTGGCCGTGGCCTTGACCGCGTTCGCGCCCGCCGCCAGCGTGACCCGTACGGTGACGGTCCGCCAGGTGGTCCAGGAGCCGGTGCCGGGGAAGGACAGGGTGATGCTCGTGCCGCCGGCGGTGACGGTCATCGGCCGGTCGGCGCCGGTGCCGTTGGCGTAGCGGAAGGTCAGGCCCTGGAGGCCGGCGGCCGCCGCGCTGACGGAGAATTCGACGGAGGAGCCGGCGACGTTGTCGAAGTTGACGAACCCCGAGCCGGTGAACCCGGCGTGGTTCGACTCCACGACGCCCCGCGAGATCGTCCCGTCCTCGGCCTCGTAGAGGGTGGCCGCCGCGGCCGAGCTGACCGCAACCGGTTGCAAGAATAACAGGCCGCCGAGTGTCGCGGCGGTGATGGCGCGAAGACGTCCCATGTATCACTCCGGGTCTGACGAGCTGTGATGCCGTGCCCACCGGTGCGGTCCTGCACGATCGGCGGCAGATGGCTCCGATCTCCTTGCGCATCTCAGGCATACATCCCGGCGCGGCGCCCTGTCTACCGATCGATGTCATCCGATGTATCGATGCGGCAAAGTTAGGAAACTTTCCTAAGCAATGGATCGTTCCAACTATTGACGGGCCTCATGGTTTATGGCAAACGTTTGGAAAGCTCCCCTTCCTTACACCAGGCATCACTCTCAGCCAGGAGCGCCCGATGAACTTCAGCAAGTCCCGGGCCTGCGTCATCGCCTGCTTACTCGCCCTGGGAATGGCCTCGGCCCTTCCCGCGGACGCGGCGCCCACCCGGTACGAAGCCGAGAACGCGACGATCTCCCAAGGAGTCGTCGAGTCCAACCATGCCGGCTACTCCGGCACCGGCTTCGTCAACGGGGACAACGTCGCCGGCTCCTTCACACAATGGACGATCAACGCGCCCGCCGCGGGCACGGCCACGCTGGCCTTCCGCTACGCCAACGGCACCGGCGCCGACCGGCCCAGCGACATCGCGGTCAACGGCACGACCGTCGCCGCCGCCCGGTCCTTCCCCGCCACCGGCGCCTGGACCACCTGGGCCACGATCACGCTGACCGCCCAGGTCACCGCCGGCGCGAACACGATCCGGGCCACCGCCGCCGGCGCGGGCGGCAACCCGAACTGGGACTACCTCGACGCCGAGGTCCAGTCGTCGAACTTCACCGACTACCAGGCCGAGTCCGCGACGATCTCGCAGGGCGTCGTCGAGTCCAACCACGCCGGATTCACCGGCTCCGGCTTCGTCAACTACGACAACGTCACCGGCTCGTACGTCGAGTTCGCCGTCAGCGCGGCCGCCGCCGGCACCCAGAGCCTGACCTTCCGCTTCGCCAACGGCACCACCACCGACCGGCCGATGACCATCACCGTCAACGGCACTGCGGTCGCCACCGGCCGGTCCTTCCCCGGCACCGGCGCCTGGACGACCTGGCAGGAGATCAGCGTGGACGCGCCGCTCAACGCGGGCGGCAACACGGTCAGGGCCACGGCCACCACGGCCAACGGCGGCCCGAACCTCGACCGGCTGCGGGTCACCGGCCCCGGAGACACCGAGAAGCCGACCTCGCCGGGCCAGCCGACGTGCTCCGACATCACGCACAACGCCCTGACCCTGGACTGGCCGCCGTCCACCGACAACATTGGCGTGGTGGCCTACGACATCTACCACCAGGGCCAGCAGATCGCGACCGCGACGGCGCCGCCGTACCGGCTGACCGGGCTCAACCCGAACTTCGCCTACCAGCTGTCGGTCTTCGCCCGCGACGCCTCCGGCAACGTGTCGCTGAGCAGCCCCGAGGCGAACTGCCGGACGCTGCCCGCGCCCGCCGACGACCCGCCGTCGCAGCCGGGGCAGCCCGCCGTCAGCGGCGTGCAGTCCGCCTCCGCCACCGTGACCTGGGGCGCCTCCACCGACGACAACGGCGTGCGGGCCTACCTCGTGCGCGACAACGCCACCAACGCCGTGCTCGCCACGGTGACCGGCACCCCGCCGGCCACGACGGCCAGCGTGCCGCTCGAATGCGCGCGCACGTACCAGGTGCACGTGGTCGCGCGTGACACGGCCAATCAGCTCTCCACGCCGAGCGCGCCGTCCGCGTCGTTCACGACGGGGAGCTGCGGCACCGTGCCGCAGACGCCGACCAGCATCGCCGGCGGCTGGGACGTGCCGTGGGACATCTCCTGGGCGCCCGACGGCACGTACGCGCTGGTGACAGAGCGCGACACGTTCAAGGTGTTCAAGATCACCTCGTCGGGCACCAAGACGCAGGTCGGCACCGTGCCCAACGTGCAGACCACCAACGGCGAGGGCGGCCTGATGGGCCTGGACTTCTCGCCCACCTGGAACGGCACGAGCGACCAGGAGGTGTTCTTCATGCACACCGCCTCCGAGGGCAACCGGGTCGCGAAGATGAACTTCAACGGCACCGCGCTCAGCGGATACGCCACCATCCTGCAGGGCATCGACAAGAACCGGTACCACAACGGCGGGCGCATCAGGTTCGGCCCCGACGGCTACCTGTACGTCACCACCGGCGACGCGCAGCAGTCGGGCAACGCCCCCGACCTCGACTCGCTCAACGGCAAGATCCTGCGCATCACCAAGACCGGCGCCGCCGCGCCCGGCAACCCGTTCGGCACCCGCGTCTACAGCTACGGCCACCGCAACCCGCAGGGCCTGGCCTGGGACTCGGCCGGCCGGTTGTGGTCGTCGGAGCTGGGCAACTCCTCGCGTGACGAGCTCAACCTCATCCAGCCGGGCAAGAACTACGGCTGGCCCACCTGCGAGGGCACCTGCAGCACGTCGGGCATGACGAACCCGAAGTACACCTGGGGCGTCGCCGAGGCCTCGCCGAGCGGCATCGCCATCGTCAACAACACGGTCTTCATGGCGGCGCTGCGCGGCCAGCGGCTGTGGCGCATCGTGCTGAACGGCGAGAACGTCTCGACGGTCAACTCGTACTTCAACGGCACGTACGGCAGGCTCCGCGCGGTCGAGAAGGTGCCCGGCGCCAACGCCATCTGGTTCGGCTCCACCAACTCCGACAACAACGGCGACGGCTCGGCCGACACCATCCGCCGCTCCGCCATCCAGTAGTCACCCCCTCATCGCCGGCGGCCGCGCCATCGCGCGGTCGCCGGATCCACCCCCCGGAGCCTGCGATGCATCCCTCCAGAAGGGCCGTGCTCAAAGGAGCGCTGCTCGTCCCCGTGCAGGCGGGCGCCATGCTGCCGCCGGCGCCCGCCACGGCCCAGCCGCTCGACTCCCCGTGGGACCAGGTGCCCGCGATCCTGGCCAGGATCGTGCCGCCGACCTTCCCCGACCGCACGTTCCCGATCACCGATTACGGCGCCAAGCCGGACAACTCCACCGACTGCACGGCCGCCTTCCGCTCCGCCATCGCGGCCTGCAACGCGGCGGGCGGCGGCACGGTGCTCGTGCCCGGCACCGGCAAGTTCCGCACCGGCAAGATCCACCTGCTGTCCGGCGTGCGGCTGCACGTCGAGGCGGGCGGCACGATCCGGTTCAGATCGGACGCGGGCTCGTACCTGCCGACGGTGTTCACCCGCTGGCAGGGGATCGAGTGCTACAACTACTCGCCCTTCATCTACGCCAGGAACCAGACCGACCTCGCCCTGACCGGCACCGGCGCGATCGACGGGAACGCGGCGGCCGGGCCCTGGTTCGGCTTCGACGACCAGCGCGGCCCGGACTGGGACCGGTTGCAGCAGCAGGCCGTGGACGGCGTGCCGGTGGAGCAGCGGCAGTTCGGCGACGGCCACTTCCTCAAGCCGAACCTGATCCAGTTCTACGGCTGCCGGAACATCCTCGTCGAGGACCTGGACATCCGTAACCCCGCGATGTGGACCATCCACCCCGTCTTATCCCGAAATATCACGATCAGGCGAGTCAAAATCTATAGCCGGGGCGCGATGGTGGACGGCGTCGATCCCGAATCCTCCTCGGACGTGCTCATCGAGGGCTGCACGTTCGACACCGGCGACGACGGCACCGTCATCAAGTCGGGCCGGGACACCGACGGCCGCCGCGTGGGGGTGCCGTCCACCGACATCGTCATCCGCGACAACACCTACTACGGCCGCTGGGGCGCGATCACGGTCGGCAGCGAGATGTCCGGCGGCGTCCGCAACGTCTTCGCCGAGAACAACCGCATCCTGGCCGGCGCCGGTTACCACTCGTTCTACGCCCTCTACCTGAAGACCAACAACCGGCGCGGCGGGACGGTGGACGGCGTGCACGTCCGCAACCTGACGGGCGGCCCGTGCGACCGGGGCGGCTTCTACATCGACATGAACTACAGCCTGACCGGCCCCGGCAACGGCCCGATCGTCAACCCGGTCATCCAGAACATCACCGTGGACGGGCTCAACATCGCCGGCTCGCCGTTCGCGATCAAGCTGGCGGGCTCCGCCGCCAGCCACATCCGCAACGTCACGATCGCCAACAGCACCTTCACGCAGATCGACACCCCGGCCCCCCAGCTCTCCAACGCCGACAACGTCGTGCTGCGCGACGTGCGCATCAACGGCGTCCTGTACGGGGGATCGCCGCCGGGCAACCGGTACGAGGCCGAGAACGCGACGATCTCGCAGGGCGCGGTCGAGTCCAACCACGCCGGCTTCTCCGGCACCGGGTTCGTGAACTACGACAACGCGGCCGGCTCGTACGTGGAGTTCACCGTGAACGCCGCCGCGGCGGGGACGGCGACGCTCACCCTGCGCTACGCCAACGGCACCACCGCCAACCGGGCGATGGACATCGCGGTCAACGGCGCGGTCGTGGCGGCGGCCAAACCCTTCACCGGCACGGGCGCCTGGACCACCTGGCAGTCCACGACCGTCTCCGCCCAGCTGGCGGCCGGCGCCAACACCGTCAGGGCGACCGCCACCACCGCGAACGGCGGCCCCAACCTCGACTACCTGGAGGTCCGATGAGCGTGACCCGTCGCCAGCTCGGCGCCCTGGTGGGGGCCGCGTTCCTCGCCCCCGCCCTGCCCGCCAGGCCCGCCTCGGCCGCCGCCCCCGCCTGGAAGCTCATGTGGGCGCCCGACCCGGCCGCCGTCGGCCTGCGCGCGTTCGAGACGCTGGAGGACGACCGCGCCGACTCGCATCCGGCGGGTCAGCCCCACATCTACGTCGAGGGCGACGCCTTCCGCTTCAACATGCACACCGCCGACCGCGACACGTCGACGGACCGGCAGCGCCAGGAGGTCACCGGCAACCGGAACCCGGACGGCTACCTGCGCTGGCTGACCGGGGAGATTTGGCGCGTCACGTACTCGATGTACATCCCGAGCTCGCTGAAGGCGACCACGACCTTCACCCACATCAGCCAGACCAAGATGCCGGGCACCGGCACCAGCCCGATCACCGTCACGTCGCTGCGCCGCGTGAACGGCGTCCAGACCATCGAGCACAAGATCTTCGAATCCGACACCCTGGTGGGGCGCACCGAGCTCGAGCCGCTGCACGACAAGTGGATCGACGCCGAGTACGAGATCAAGATCGGCGACGGCGGCTCGGGCTCGGTGCGGTGGGTGCTGCGCAGCGGCGGCACCACGCTCGTGGACGCCACCAAGACCGGCGACACCTTCCTCGGCGACCGGGTCCGCCCCAAGTGGGGCATCTACCGCTCGCTCGGCGACACCTCCGGCTCGCTGCAGAACTGCTACCTGCTGCTGCGCGACATGCGCGCGTACAAGCAGGTGCAGGCCACCGCCACCCGGCTGGAGGCGGAGAACGCGACGATCTCGCAGGGCGTCGTGGAGTCGAACCACGCGGGGTTCTCGGGCGCCGGGTTCGTCAACACCGACAACGTGGCGGGCGCCCACGTGGAGTGGCGGCACACCGCCGCCGCGGCCGGCCCCGCCACGCTGACCGTCCGGTACGCCAACGGCACGGGCGCCGACCGCCCCGTGGACCTGGCCGTCAACGGCCGGGTCGTGGCCTCCGGCCTGTCCTTCCCCGCCACCGGCGCCTGGACCACGTGGACGTCCCGGAGCGTGGTGGCCGACCTGGCCGCCGGGGCCAACACCATCCGCCTCACCGCCGCCACGGCGGGCGGCTGCCCGAACCTCGACTACCTGGAGGTGGTCCAGTGAGGATCTCCCGGCGCGACCTGCTCAAAGCCGGCGGCGTCGCGGGCGGCGCCCTACTCGGCGGCACCGGCACGGCCCATGCGGCGGGCCCGGCCATCAAAGCCACAGCCAGCAAAGCCACAGTCACCACAGCCGGTGCCACCATGGCCGCGTCGCCGTGGGACCGGGTGCCCGAGATCCTCGCCAGGATCGTCCCGCCGACCTTCCCCGACCGCACGTTCCCGATCACCGATTACGGCGCCAAGCCGGACAACTCCACCGACTGCACGGCCGCGTTCCGCGACGCCATCGCCGCGTGCAACGCGGCGGGCGGCGGCCGCGTGGTGGTGCCGTCAGGGACGTTCCGCACCGGCGGGATCCACCTGCTGTCGAACGTCAACCTCCAGGTGAACGGCACCATCAGGTTCCGTACGGACCCCGGCTCCTACCTGCCGACGGTGTTCACCCGCTGGGAGGGCATCGAGTGCTACAACTACTCGCCCTTCATCTACGCCAACGGCCAGACCGACGTCGCCATCACGGGCACGGGCACGATCGACGGCAACGCGCCCGCCGGCGACTGGTCGTCGTGGGGGAGCGGTGGCGCGGACCGCGACCAGCTCCGGTCCTGGGGCGCGAGCGACCATCCGGTGGCGCAGCGCCAGTTCGGCAGCGGCCACAAGCTGCGGCCCAACATGATCGGCCTCTACAACTGCACGGCGGTGCTCGTCGAGGGCGTCAACCTGCGCAACCCGGCGATGTGGAGCCTGCACCCGGTCTACTGCACGAACGTCACCGTCCGGAACGTCACCTTCTACTCCACCAACTCGCAGGGTGACGGCTGCGACCCCGACTCGTGCACCGACGTGCTGATCGCCGGCTGCAAGTTCGACACCAACGACGACTGCGTACCCGTCAAGTCGGGCCGCGACCGCGACGGCCGCCGGGTGAACCGCCCCTCGCAGAACATCGTGATCCAGAACTGCAAGTTCAGCGGCCGGTGGGGCGGCGTGACCATCGGCAGCGAGATGTCCGGCGGGGTCCGCGACGTGTTCGCCGAGGACTGCGAGTGCAACGCGCCCGACTTCCCCGGCCGCTACCCGGTCAAGTACGCCCTCTACGTCAAGACCAGCTTCAACCGCGGCGGCTTCGTGGACGGCGTGCACCTGCGCCGCATCACCGGCCACGACCTGGAGCGCAGCGCCCTCTACGTCACGCTCAACTACGAGACCTCGGGCTCCCTGCCGCCGGTCGTGCAGAACTTCACCGCCGACGGCCTGACGATCGACGGCGCGGCGCTGGCGTACGACCTGGACGGCCGCCCGACCGACCACATCAGGAACGTCACGATCTCCAACAGCACGTTCACCGGCATCACGACGGCCACGCCGACCGCGTCGAACGTCGACAACCTCGTCCTGTCCGGCGTCCTCGTCAACGGCAAGGACATCTCGAACACGGCGGGAGCCCGCTACGAGGCCGAGAACGCGACGATCCACCAAGGCGCCGTCGAGTCCAACCACGCCGGGTACTCCGGCGCCGGCTTCGTCAACACCGACAACGTGGCCGGTGCCTACGTCGAGTTCGCGGTGAGCGCGGCGGCGGCCGGCAGCAGGGCCCTCACGGTCAGGTACGCCAACGGCACGAGCACCAACCGGCCGTTCGCGGTCACCGTCAACGGGAGCGCCGCCGGATCCGCCGTGAACGCCGCCGGCACCGGCTCCTGGAGCACCTGGGTGTCCGCGTCCGTGACCGTGCCCCTCGTCTCCGGCGCCAACGCCGTCCGGCTCACCGCCACCACCGCCGGCGGCCTGCCCAATCTCGACTACGTGGAGCTCCAGCCATGAAACCGCTCGCCCGAGCCCTGCTGGTATGCGCCCTCGCCCTGTTCGGAGCCGCCCCCCTCCCGGCGCACGCGCTCGCCGAGTTCAATGTGCGCGACTACGGCGCCACCGGGAACGGCTCGACCAACGACGACGACGCCATCGACCGCGCCATCAACGCCGCGAGCGCGGCCCCCGGCGGCACCGTCGTCTTCCCCTCCGGCCGCTACCGGGCCCGCACCATCCACCTGAAGTCCAACGTCACGCTCAGGCTCGACTCCGGCGCGACCCTCCTGGCCGCGAGCAGCGGCATGGACGCCGCCGAGTCCAACCCCGACGACGACTACCAGGACTACGGCCACAGCCACTTCCACAACTCGCTCATGTGGGGCAGCGGCCTCACCGACTTCCACATCACCGGCACCGGCACGATCGACGGCGACGGCAACCTCATCACCGGCAACCCGTCCTCCGGCCAGGCCGACAAGGCGCTGACCCTCACCGAGTGCTCGAACATCAGCCTCGAAGGCGTCACCTTCCGGCGCGGCGGCCACTTCGCCGCCCTGATCAACGGCTGCCACGACGTCACGATCGACAACCTCAAGACGATCCACTCCAGCAGCGGCGTGCGCGACGGCATCAACCTGATCAACAGCTGGAACGTCACCGTCACCGACAGCCGTATCGAGGCCAGCGACGACGCCCTGGTGTTCAAGAGCGACTACGCGCTCGGCCACACCTACACCAGCCAGAACGTCCGCGTGCGCGACACCACCGTCTACTCGCACGAGAACAACGCGCTGCAGTTCGGGTCGGAGACCTGCGGGAGCTTCCGCGACTTCCGGTTCGAGAACATCACCGTGCTGGGCGCGGGCAAGGCCGGCATCGGCATCGTGTCCATGGACGGCGCGATCATCGAGGACGTCCACTACGACAACGTGACGCTCACCAAGACCACGTCGCCGTTCTTCTTCAAGATCGGTGAGCGGAAGCGCTGCCCCGGCTCGCCGCCCGCCGGACGGATCCGAAATATCACGATCTCGAACGTGACCGGGACCAACCTGACCGCGCCCGTGGTCACCGGCACGGTGGGCGCCTCCGACTACACCAGCACGCTGACCGGCACGCCGTCCGTGGACCTCGGCCCCGGCATCACGTTCCAGAACGTCGACCTGACCGTCCCCGGCGGCCACCCCGCCTCCGAGGCCGGCCGGGTGCCCGGCGAGTTCCTCACCACCTACCCGCCGCGCGACTACGGCGCCCGCCCCTCGTACGGCTACTGGATCAGGCACGCCACCGGCATCACGCTCAACGGCGAGACCCGCTTCGACGACAACGACAACCGGCCCTACCTGATCGCCGACGACGCCTCCAACGTGCAGCTGAACGGCGTGATCGCGCAGCGCGGCAGCGGCAGCGCCTACGATGTCGGGTTCAGCGGCGTCAGCGGCTACGCCGTGCGCGACGGCGCCGACACCTCCGGTGGCGCGCTGCGCGTGCGCGCCACCAACTCCACGCCCGTCCCCGGCACCCCCGACAGCCTGTACGCCGAGGCGGAGGCGGGCACGGTCACCGCCCCCATGCAGGTGGCCGCCGACAGTGCCGCGTCCGGCGGCTCGTACGTGACCGTCGCCGCCGGCAACAACAGCAAGTCCAGCGCGCCCTCCACGGGCTGGACGACGATCCCGTTCACGGTCGAGCACGACGGCACGTTCGCCGTGTGGGCCCGCGTGATCGCCGCCGACGACGGCGACGACTCCTTCTGGGTGCGCTCGGGCACCGGCTCGTGGACGAACTGGAACAACCTCCCGATCGGCACCTCCTGGCACTGGGCCAAGCTGCCCGTCACGTACGACCTGGCGGCCGGAGCGCGCACGATCACCTTCGCCTACCGCGAGGACGGCGCCCGCCTGGACCGGGTGGCCATCAGCAGTGACCCCGCGTTCAACCCCGGATCCTAGGAGGCGCACCATGAGACGCACGGCGACGCTCGCCGTCTTCGCGCTCCTGCTCGGCCTGCTCACCGCCGCCCCGGCGCGGGCCGACCTGCAACACCCGCGCCAGGCGTTCCTGCGCAACTCGATCGCCGGCCTCTTCCTGCACTGGGGCGAGCGGACCTCGCCGCAGCACACCAGTTGCAGCGCGTGGGAGGCCGACGTCACCAACGGCGGCTGGAGCGCCTCCTACTGGGTGAACGAGGCCAAGAAGCTGCACGCCCAGTACATCGTGCTGGCCACCTTCCACAGCCGGCTCGGCTACGCCCGGCCGTACCCGTCGGCGATCCCGGGCTCCTGCCGCACCACGCGCGATTTCCTCGGCGAGCTGATCGACGCCGCCGACGCGCAGGGCCTGAAGGTCATCCACTACATGACCGACGACCCGCAGTGGCACGACGAGGGCCTGTCGTCGGGGTCGTGGCTCAACTCCTCGGCCTTCTCCGCCTACGTCGGCCACGACGTGGACCTGACCACCCGCGACGGGTTCGGCGAGTTCAGCTACCTGCAGTTCTTCGAGCAGATGCAGCGCTATCCCAAGCTCGCCGGGTTCTGGATCGACAACGACAACGCCTACTGGGAGCGCAACGACCTCTACGCCAAGATCTACCAGCAGCGCCCCGACATGACGATCTCGAACAACAACGAAGACACGCCGATCATGGACATGATCAGCAACGAGCAGAAGACCGGCATGACGCCGTCGTACGACTACCCGCAGGCGGTCTACACGGCGCTGCCCCGGCTGATCGAGGCCGACTTCAAGCTGCCCACCGGCGGCCCCTGGTGGTACGGCGGCTCCGACCAGGCCGTGGACCGCAAGCTCACGCTCGGCCGGCTCATCACGAACGCGGGGTCGTCGGTCAAGGCGCTGATGGCCGAGACGCCCATGGTCAACGGCCGCTTCCCGGCCCAGCAGGCCGACTTCAACACCTTCGCGAACACGTACCTGTCGGCCATCTGGGAGTCGCTCGGCGGCACGGAAGGCGGCGGCTACATGTTCGGCGGGCTCAAGCCCGGCTTCTGGAACAACGGCGCGCACGGCGTGACCACCGTCGCCAGGAACGACCCCGACCGGCACTACGTCCACGTGATCACGCCGCCGTCCGGCAGCACGCTGTCGCTGCGCGACAACGGCTACCGGGTCAGCGCGGTGACGAACCTGCGCACGGGCGCGCCGGTCGCGTTCACGCAGTCGGGCGGCACGCTGACGCTCAGCGGGATCTCCGGCTGGGACCAGTACGACACCGTCTTCAAGGTCGTCACCAGCGGCCGTCAGGGCATCCACACCGGCGTCACGCTCTCGGCGAGCTCGTCCACCGGCGGCCACGGCGCGGTGGCGGCGGGCGACGGGAACTACCTGACCTACTGGGACAGCGACGCCGCCGAGCCCGCGCGACTCACCTTCGACCTGGGGTCCGCCAAGCCGATCCAGTACCTGGCCTTCAACCAGCGGGAGGACTCCACCGTCTACCCGTCGTCCGGGTCGGCGCGGATCTCCGGCTACCAGGTGCACGTCAGCAACGACGGCTCGACCTGGGGGAGCGCGATCAAGACGGGGACCGTGCCGAACGCCCGCGGCGTCCAGTTCATCGACCTGAACGCGGTCACCGCCCGCTACGTCCGGCTCTCCAAGACCGGGCACCACGGCGTCGCCCGCTGGCGGGTGGACGAGGCATGGGTCGGCGGCCAGTACGCGGGCGGCGGCGGCTCCACCGCCACCCGCTACGAGGCCGAGAACGCGACGATCTCCCAGGGCGCCGTCGAGTCCAACCACGCGGGCTACTCCGGCGCCGGCTTCGTCAACGGCGACAACGTCACCGGCTCCTACACCGAGTGGACGATCAACGCGCCGGCGGCCGGAACCGCCACGATCGCGCTGCGCCACGCCAACGGGACGACGACCGCCCGCCCGGCGGCCGTCACCGTGAACGGCGGCGCCGCCCAGAACCGCGACTACCCCGGCACCGGCGCCTGGACCACCTGGGCGACCGACACGTTCACCGTCCCGCTCAACGCCGGGGCCAACACGCTGCGGGTGACCGCGACGACCGACGGCGGCAACCCGAACCTCGACTACATCGACGTCACGACCGGAGGCGGCTCATGAAAGCGATGTTCGCGGCGCTGGCGCTGGCCGCCACGTGCCTGACCGTGCCCGCGGCTCCGGCCGCCGCCTCGGACAACGGGCTGTCGATCAGGCCCGCGATGGGCTGGAGCAGCTGGAGCTTCGTCCGCCGCTGGCCTGACGAGACCAAGATGAGGGCCCAGGCGGACGCGCTGGTCAGCAGCGGCCTTGCCGACAAGGGCTACGTCCACGTCAACCTCGACGACTTCTACCAGAAGTGCGACTCCAACGGCTTCGTCGTCGACGACTACGGGCGCTGGGCGGTCGACACCGCCAAGTTCCCGTCCGGGATCAAGGCGCTGGCCGACTACGTGCACGCCAAGGGGCTGAAGTTCGGCTTCTACGTCACCCCGGGCATCGCGAAGAACGCCGTCACCGCCAACAAGCCGATCGAGGGCACGTCGTACCACGCGCAGGACATCGCGGACACCTCGCAGACCCACAAGAACTACAACTGCAAGAACATGTACCGGCTCAAGTACTCCCATCCGGGCGCGCAGGCGTTCATCGACTCGTGGGCCGACCAGATGGCCTCGTGGGGCGTGGACTACCTCAAGATCGACGGCGTGGACGCGTCCACGGTCGCGGACGTGGAGGCCTGGGACAAGGCGCTGCGCCAGACCGGCCGGCCGATCAACTTCGCGCTCTCCAACAACCTGCCGATCGCCCAGGCCACCACCTGGAAGCGGCTGGCCAACAGCTGGCGCACCCAGGGCGACGTCGAGTGCTACTGCGGCTCCGGCCCGAACGGCAGCGGCTACCCGCTCACCGACTGGTCGCACGTCGTCAGCCGGTTCAACTCGGCCGCCTCCTGGCAGCAGTACGCCGGTCCGGGCGGCTGGAACGACTACGACTCGCTGCAGATCGGCAACGGCGACCAGGTCGGGCTCACCGCCGACCAGCGCCGCTCGCACATGACGCACTGGGCGATGGCCGCGAGCCCGCTGCTGCTCGGCACCGACCTGACCGCGCTCACCTCGGTCGACCTGGCGATGCTGAAGAACGAGCGGCTCATCGCGGTCAATCAGGACGGCGTGGCCGCCCAGCGCGTCGTTAACAGCGGCGTCAACCAGGTGTGGCGCAAGCGGGAGGCCAACGGCGACTACATCGTCGCGCTCTACAACACCGGCACGTCGGGCAACTCCACGGTGAGCGTCACCTGGGCGCAGGCCGGCTTCACCGGCCCGGCCGCCGTCACGAACCTGTGGTCGGGCGCCTCCGAGGGCACAGTCGCCTCCTCCTACAGCGCCACCCTGCGCCCCGGGGAGACCCGCCTCATCCGCGCCCGGCCGGCCGCCGCCGCGACCCGTTACGAGGCCGAGAACGCGACGATCTCGCAGGGCGCGGCCGAGGCGAACCACTCCGGCTTCTCCGGCACCGGGTTCGTCAACGCCGACAACGTGGCCGGCTCGTACGTGGAGTTCGCCGTGAACGCCGCCGAGGCCGGCTCGCGCACCGTCACCATCCGGTACGCCAACGGCACCTCGGTGAACCGGCCGATGAGCGTCGCGGTCAACGGCGCCGCCGTCCAGACCCGCGACTTCCCCGGCACGGGCAACTGGGACACCTGGGCGGACGCCGCGTTGACGGTGTCGCTGAACGCCGGGGCCAACACGGTCCGCCTGACGGGCACCACCGCCAACGGCGGACCCAACGTCGACTACCTCGACGTCTCCTGAGACCTCTTCCGATCGGAAGGAACGCCTGTGCACCCCCCACGCTTACGCCGCCTCGTCGTCCTGGCCGTCTCCTGCCTGGCCCTCACCGGCCTGGTCGCGTTACCCGCCCGGGCCGCGACCGTCCGGTACGAGGCCGAGAACGCCACCAACGTCCAGGGCGTCGTCGAGTCCAACCACGCCGGCTTCTCCGGCACCGGCTTCGTCAACAGCGACAACGCCGCGGGCCCGTACACCGAGTGGACGGTGAACGCGCCCGCGGCCGGCACCGCCACCCTCGCCGTCCGCTACGCCAACGGCACCACCACGACCCGCGCCACGGACGTCTCGGTCAACGGCACGGTCGTCTCGGCCGGGCGCACGTTCGGGCCCACCGGGGCCTGGACCACGTGGGCCACCTCCACCCTGACCGCCACGCTCGCCGCGGGCGACAACAGGATCCGCATCACCTCGACGGCCGCGGGCGGCAACCCCAACCTCGACTACCTCGAAGTGACCGTGGCCGACGCGCCCGCGACCGAGTACCAGGCGGAGGCCGCCACGCTGTCGCAGGCCGCGGTGGCGACCAACCACACCGGCTACACCGGCTCCGGCTTCGTCGACTACGTCAACGCCGTGGGCGGCTACATCGAGTGGTCCGTCAACGTGGCCGAGGCCGGCACGCACACCCTCACGCTGAGGTATGCCAACGGCACGACCGTCAACCGGCCGATGACCCTCGCGGTGAACGGCGCCGCCGTCCAGACCCGCGACTTCCCCGGCACCGCCAACTGGGACACCTGGGCGGACGCCGCGTTGACGGTGTCGCTGAACGCCGGGGTCAACACCGTCCGCGCGACCGCCACCACCGCCAACGGCGGCCCCAACGTGGACCGGCTCTCGGTCAGCGGCTCCGGCGGGCCCGACGGGCAGGCGCCGACCGTGCCCGCGGACGTCCGCGTCACCGGCACCTCGGCCGCCAGCATCACGCTGGCCTGGACGGACTCCAGCGACAACGTGGCCGTCACCGGCTACCGCGTCTACGAGGGGACGACCGTGGTCACGACCACGCCGACGGCCGGCGCCACGATCGGCGGGCTCACCGCCGGGTCCACGCACACGTACACGGTCACCGCGATCGACGCGGCGGGCAACGAGTCCGGCCGCAGCGCCGCGGTCACCGGCACGACCGGCGGCGGCGGCACCGGGCCGACGGCCGACCAGCTCCTCGCGAAGGTGACCGCGTGCAGCCAGATCTCCAACGGCAGGTACAAGACGGACTCCGACGTGAGCTCGGCGACGGTCGCGGTGTGCGAGAAGACCGGGGCGGTGTTCTGGAAGGGCGACATGGACATCGACTGCGACGGGGTGCGCACGTCGCAGTGCAACGAGGACACCGACTGCTGCTTCCAGCCCGACACGGCCTGCCACACCAGCGGCGACTCGCCGCTCAACGCGGCGCAGCTCGCGTACATGGTGGTGCCGAGCTCCAGCTCCATCTGGGACTACCGGACCAAGGGCATCGGCTGCGGCACCGTGGTGGCGATCGTCTACAACGGGCAGGTGGAGTACGCCGTGATGGGTGACACGGGGCCGAGCGGGATCATCGGCGAGGCGTCCTACCGGACGGCGGCCGACCTCGGCATCAACCCCGACCCGAGCAACGGCGGCACGGACACCGGCGTCACGTACATCGTCTTCACCGGCTCCGGCACCAAGGTCCAGACCATCGAGAACCACACCCAGGCGGTCAACCTGGGCCGCACGCTGGCCCAGCGCTTCCTCGACCAGAACTGACGTGCGGCGCCGCGCTCCTGCGGCGCCGCCCAACCCCATCCTTTACGGCTGCGCACGGTGGGCCGCACGCGCCGACGTCAGTGACCGTCCGTCCTGGCCGGTCGTGAAGGCTCACGGGTAGCTCGCCGTGACGACGCGCATTCCGGGCCGGCTCCATGGTTCTCCTGGCCACGGGGCCGGTTCGCCTTCATGAGCGGCCGAGGATGCCGGCGGCCTGCTCGCGCATCTCCACCTTGCGGATCTTGCCGGTGACCGTCATCGGGAACGCGTCCACCACGTGCACGTACCGGGGGATCTTGTAGTGCGCCAGGCGGCACGCGCAGAACTCCCTGACGCGCTCGGCCGCCAGCGTCCCGGCGCCGGGCCGCATGACGATCCAGGCCATCAGCTCCTCCCCGTACTTCTCGTCGGGCACGCCGATCACCTGCACGTCGGCGACGTCCGGATGGCCGTAGAGGAACTCCTCGATCTCGCGCGGGTAGATGTTCTCGCCACCGCGGATCACCATGTCCTTGATGCGGCCGACGATGTTGACGTAGCCGTCGGCGTCCATGGTGGCCAGGTCGCCGGTGTGCATCCAGCGGGCGGCGTCGACGGCCTCGGCCGTGGCGTCGGGCTGGGCCCAGTAGCCGAGCATGACCGAGTAGCCGCGGGTGCACAGCTCGCCCGGCACGCCACGGGGCAGCGCCAGCCGGGTCTCCGGGTCGACGACCTTGACCTCGATGTGCGGCATGACGCGGCCGACGGTCTCGGTGCGGCGGGCCAGGCCGTCGTCCCGGCGGGTCATCGTGGACACAGGCGAGGTCTCGGTCATGCCGTAGCAGATGGCGACCTCGGTCATGTTCATCTCGCTGACGACGCGTTTCATGACCTCGACGGGGCACGGGGAGCCCGCCATGATGCCCGTTCTGAGGGTCGAAAGATCGAAATTTCCGGACCCGAGCAGGGCCAGCTCGGCGATGAACATCGTCGGCACCCCGTACAGGGACGTGCACCCCTCGGCCTGCACGGCGCGCAGCGTCGCCTCCGGGTCGAACCCCGGCGAGGGCAGCACGACGCACGAGCCGTGCGAGGTCGCGCCGAGATTGCCCATGACCATCCCGAAGCAGTGGTACAGCGGCACCGGCAGGCACACCCGGTCGGCCTCGGTGTAGCCGAGCAGCTCGCCGACGAAGTAGCCGTTGTTGAGGATGTTGTGGTGGGACAGCGTGGCGCCCTTGGGGAAGCCGGTCGTGCCCGAGGTGTACTGGATGTTGATCGGGTCGTCGAACGTCAGCCGCGCCGCCCGCTCCGCCAGCAGGGCCGGGTCGGCGCGCCGGCCGCTCTCGACCAGCTCGTCCCAGCCGGGCTCGCCGATGAACACCGCGTCCCCGAAGCCGATCTCGCCGATCATCGCCCGGTAGTCGCTGCTCTTGTGCGTGACCGCGCTGACGAGCAGCCGCAGGCCCGACTGCTTCACGACGTAGGCCAGCTCGTGGGCCCGGTAGGCGGGATTGACGTTCACCAGGATCGCGCCGATCTTGGCGGTGGCGTACTGGACGAGCACCCACTCGGCGCAGTTGGGCGCCCAGATGCCGACCCGGTCGCCCTTGGCGATGCCGCGGGCCAGCAGGCCGAGCGCCACCTCGTTCACGGCGGCGTCGAGCTGCGCGTAGGTCCAGCGGCGCCCGGCCGCCACGTCCACCAGCGCCTCGCGCTCGCCGAACCGGGCCACGGCGCGCTCGAAGTTCTCCCCGATCGTCTCGCCCAGCAGGGGGACCTCGGACACGCCCGAGGCGTAGGAGAGCAGTGCATCAGCCATGAACGGAGAATTCCCCCGTACCCGGCCCGGCACCACCCCCTTTCGGGGGTGGCTGTCGGCCGGGGGCCTCGGTCATGCTGGTCCCATGGCCGCACCGTACGCGCCCACCGACCGTGAGGCGTTCCAGACCGCCGTCGGCCGGCTGCGCCGGGCGACGGGCCTGCCGGTGGTGTTCGGCGGCGGGGTGGGGTCCCGCTCCCTCGGTGTGACGCTGACGGAGTTCAGCGGCACCCTGACCGGCGCGCTGCGCGGCCTGGTCGTCAGCGCGGGCAACGGGCTCGGCGGCCGGGTGATCACCACCGCGCGCCCCGGCACGGTCGACGACTACGCCGCCGACCCGCGCATCAGCCACGAGTACGACAAACCGGTGATCGCCGAGGGGCTGCGGGCCATCGCGGCCGTGCCGGTCACGGTGGACGGCGGCGTGTCCGGCGTCCTGTACGGCGGCATCCGCGAGCCCCTGTCGATCAGCGACCGCGTGGTGGACGCCATGACCCAGGTCGCCGCGCGGGTGAGCTTCGAGCTGACCGTCAGGCGGGAGGTGGAGCGGCGGCTGGCCGAGATGGAGACGGCGGCGATCACCCGGGCCGCCCGCGAGTCGCCGACCGCCGGGGAGTGGGAGGCGGTCCGCCAGGCGCACGCCCAGCTCAGGGCCATCACCCAGGACGTCGCCGACGCCGGGATCCGGGCCCGGCTCCAGGACGTGTGCGACCGGCTGGCCCGCCCGGACGGCCGGACCCCGGAGCGGCCGAGCCCGCTGTCGCCGCGCGAGCTCGACGTCCTCGCCCTGGTCGCCGTGGGCTGCGGCAACGCGGAGACCGGGGAGAGGCTCGGGATCCGGCCCGAGACGGTCAAGAGCTACCTGCGCAACGCGATGCGCAAGCTGGGGACGCACACCCGGATGGAGACGGTGATCGCCGCCCGCCACCGCGGTTTCCTGCCCTGACCCGCGCTCAGTTGCCCGGGGGGTGGGCGCTCCAGTACTCGTCGGCGGCCGCCTGGATGTCCGTCAGGACCTTCTGGTAGGTGTCCGGCTTGACGACGAAGGCGCCGAAGCCGTCCAGCGCGGCGGTGAGCACCGGGGGCGGCGTGGCCTCGAAGTAGCGGTTGACCAGGCGATAATCGCCGCTGCCCGCCGCCTTGCTGACCTCGGCGATGGCCTGGTCGGCGATGGCGACCTTGGGGTTGGCCGAGACGTCGCCCCTGGCCGTGGCCCACTTCTCCTGGGCGGACGAGCCCACCCACCACTTGAGGTACTTCGTGCTCGCGTCGGGGTCGGGCGCCTTGGCTAGCGAGCAGAGCGGGCCGCTCTCGAAGATCATCGACGTCTTGGGCAGCGTGGGGTTGACGTTCGGGATGACGAAGAAGCCGTAGTCGGTGCCCGCCTTCATGTCGCGCTGCGTCATGCTCGTGTTGAACCACGTGCCGAACGACACCATCGCGGCCTTGCCGGTCTTGAGCACGTCGCCCGGGTCGGTCTTGTCGCCGGGGTTGTTGAAGTACCCCGCGTCGATCATGGACTTCCACCGCTTCATCACGTCGACCACGCCGGGGTCGGTGTACTTCGCCTGACCCGCAGAGAGGCGGTCGTAGAGGTCGGGGTCGGTGCCGGCCAGGAGCTGCTCGAACCAGACGAAGGAGAACAGCACCGACGTGTGGTAGAAGGCGGTCACGCCGTTCTTCTTCAGGGTGTCGGCGACCTTGATCAGCTCGTCCCACGTCGTCGGCGGCTTGAGCTGGTACTTGTCGAAGACGCTCTTGTTGTAGAACATGCCCCAGTACGCCGCGTTCAGCGGCACGCAGTACTGCTTGCCGCCCACCGTGTAGTACTTGGCCAGGTCGGCGGACAGGTCGCCGTTCTTGATCGCCTCCTGCCAGATGGCGGTCGTGTCGGAGACCTGCTTCTGCGCGACGATCTCCGCCAGCCGCCCGCCCGTCGTCCAGGTGAACAGGTCGGGCTTGACGTCCGTGCGGAACGACGCCTTGATGAACGCCTGGTACGTCGGCTCGTCGGTGTAGCCGACCGGCTTCATGGACAGGCCGATCTGCTGCTTGGACAGGCTGCCCATCTCTTCGAAGTATTTGCTCCAGGCGCCCTTGTCGTTGTAGAGCTTCAGCTCCGTCTTGCCGGCGGCCTGCTCGGGTGCGGATGCGCCGGAGGAGCAGGCGGTGAGAGCGAGGCAGATGACGGCGGCGACACCAAGTGACCGGATCATGCCCGGCCTCCTTCGATCTTGGGGGGATTAAGTCATCTAATCACTTGATATCTTGGCTGTCCAGAGGGACGACGGCTCGCCGCGTAACCCCCCGGTAACATCGCGGGGCCATGCCGTACCGCTCCTGGAAGAGCCGGCCGAAATACGACTGGCCGGAGAAGCCGCAGCGCTGCGCGATCCGGCCGATGCCCTCCGTCGTCGTGGTCAGCAGCAGGGCGGCGTGCTCCAGCCGGCGCCCGACCACGAACCCGATCGGCGTGCACCCGTAGTGCCTGCGCATCGAGCGGGCCAGATGCCCGGGGCTGACGGCGGCCAGGGCCTGCAGCCGGGGCAGGCCCTCGCGCAGGTTCTCCTCGCGCCGCATCGCGACGCAGGCCGACACCAGCCAGCCGGGCCGCCGGTCCACGGCCGTCCCGTCGGCGCCCTCCAGCAGCGGGACGACCGCCGTCAGCAGCCCGACCAGGTCGAGCACGCGGGGCGCGCCGGAGTAGGCGGCCAGCACGCGGGCGAACTCCGCCGCCACCGGCCCGTCCAGGTCGGCGCGGGCCGACAGCGGGAGCTCCCGGCGGTCCCAGTCCGCCGGTCCCGCCAGCCCCGCCACGTCCGCGAAGGCCCGCCAGCGCTCGCTCGGGAAGGCGATGTTGACGAAGCGCATGCCGTCGGCCGAGGCGAACTCGTGCCGGTCGTGCGGCCGTACCAGCACCACGTCCCCGGCGCGCAGCGGCTGCTCCGCCTCGCCGACGCGCTGCACGCCCGCCCCCGCGGTCACGAAGACCAGCTCGTGGAAGTCGGCGTGGGAGTGCGGCTCCGGCCGGTCCCTGCGGCCGCCCTTCACCGGCACCAGGGCCGCGTGGTACGGCAGGCCGGCCGCGAACTCGACCCAGCGCAGGACGGTCGGCATGTCAGGAAATTAATACTTGTGGAGCGGTGATTACTAGTAACCCGTCCCGTGAAGACCGAAGAATCCGAGTGACGCCACACCCTCACAAGGAGCGCATGGTGAGAGTCGACCGGACCCTTCAGGACTACGACCGCGACGGCTACACGATCTTCCGTGACGTCCTCGACCGCGACCTGATCGCCGAGGCGAGCGAGCACGTCGCCTGGCTCCAGGCCAAGCACCCCGACCTGCACGGCGAGGACCTGGGCACCGAGCTGGTCGCCCGCGACCCCTTCTGGGTGCGGCTGGTCGGCGACGACCGGCTGCTGGACATCGCCGAGCTCTTCGTCGGCTCCGACATCGCACTCTTCGCCTCGCACTACATCAGCAAGCCGCCCTTCTCCGGCAAACCGGTCCTGTGGCACCAGGACGGCGCGTACTGGCCGCTGGAGCCGATGCGCGTCGTCACGCTCTGGCTGGCCGTGGACGAGGCAACGACGGAGAACGGCTGCCTGCGCGTGATCCCCGGCTCGCACCGGCAGGAGCTGCACGAGCTGCGGCAGCGCGACGACATCGACAACGTGCTCGGCTCGGAGAGCGCGGTGACGGTGGACGAGTCGCAGGCCGTGGACCTCGTCCTGGCGCCCGGCGACGTGGAGGTCCACCACCCCAACATCCTGCACGCCTCCAACGCCAACACCTCGCCGCGCCGCCGCTGCGGCCTGACCATCCGCTACATCCCGACCTCGACCCGGATCACCAGCGAGGAGCAGCCGTTCGTCTCGGCCCTGCTGTTCCGCGGGGATCCGGGGGTGAACGTCTACCAGCCGTTCCCGGCGTACGTGGAGGGCGAGCACATGCCTTTCGCCGGAGCCGAGAAGCTGGCCTGACCTCGGGTCGGGCACGGCAGCCGCCCCACGCCGGCCGGCCTCCCGGCGTGGGACACGCGTCCGAGAGGGCTACCCCGCGCGGTAGGCGATGTGCCCGTCGAGCATGGTCAGCCACGCGTCCACGCCGGACAGCGCGTCCGCGGGCATGCTCCGGACGTCGCCGTCCAGGACCACCACGTCCGCGAGCTTGCCGGGCGTGAGCGAACCGATCCGGTCCTCCATGCGCAGCGCGTACGCCGCGTCGACCGTGTGCGCGCGCAGCGCCTCCTCCAGGGTGATCGCCTGCTCCGCCCCGATCGGGCCGCCCTCCCTGGTGCGGCGGCGCACCGCGTTCGAGATCGTCTCCATGGGCCGCAGCGAGGAGACGAACGAGTCGCTGGACAGCACCGGGCGCAGCCCCGCGTCCAGCTCCTCGCGGATCGGCTGCAACCGGTGCGCCCGCCGCTCGCCGAGCCGGCGCACGAAGTCGGTGCCGCTGTCGTGGAGGAAGTTGGGCTGGTTGACCGGGATCACGCCGAGCGCGGCGAACTCCCTGACCTGGGCGGGCGTCGGGTGGCCGCAGTGCTCGATCCTGGGCCGGGCGTCGTCGCCCGACACCGCCACCGCGGCCTTGATCGCTTCGAGGGAGTAGCCCATGGCCCGGTCGCCCTGGGTGTGGATGCCGATCTGCCAGCCCGCCGTCGCGGCCCGCCGTACGAGGTCGACGAGCTGCTCGGGC
Organism: Nonomuraea sp. JJY05; assembly: GCF_043496855.1. Taxonomy (NCBI): domain Bacteria; kingdom Bacillati; phylum Actinomycetota; class Actinomycetes; order Streptosporangiales; family Streptosporangiaceae; genus Nonomuraea; species Nonomuraea sp. JJY05. The sequence continues at coordinate 126,675 of NZ_JBIEIS010000031.1, read as the reverse complement.
TGGTGGTAGAGCGAGCCGGTGAAGCCCTCGCCGTACGGCTCGTCGAACATCGCCGTGCCGCCCAGCAGCGTGCCGTCGCAGTAGAACTTCATCGCGCCGAACCGCAGCCGGTCGTCGCCGAACGGGCCCGCCAGGCCGATCGAGGACAGCTCGTCCAGCATGTGCGACAGCGGCATGACCGCCGTGCGCACCGGCAGCGTGCCCGCCTCCCAGGCGGAGCGGTAGACCAGCAGCTCGCGGCGCGAGACCTGCGGGTCGCACACGGTCGTCACCCCGGCCCGCAGGTACGTCTCCCCGGCCAGCTCCAGCCACGAGCGCAGCTGCTCCAGGGGCAGGTCGACGTGGAAGTTCGGGCCGTGGCAGCCGATGTCCACGGCCACGGGCAGGATCAGCTCCATCGCCGAGTCCAGCACCATGCCGGTCAGCCGCCCGCCCTCGTCGCGCACGAACGCGCCGCCCGCCGGGTCGGCCACGTCGTCGCCGATGCCGCGCCAGGACAGCGCGGCCGAGTTGACCACCGCCTGGTGCCCGGACACGTGGTAGACGATCACCGGGTGCTCGGTGGTGGCCTCGTCGAGCTGCCGCCGGGTCGGCCGCCCGCCGGGATATTTGGCGTCGTCCATCCCGTACGCCCTGATCCACTGGCCCGCCGGGGTCCTGGCGGCCTCGGCGGCGACGGCGGCGACCAGGTCGGCGGCGCTGCCCACGGCCGGGTAGCGCGCGTCCACCGCCACCAGCGTCTCGGCGGTGGACAGCAGGTGGTTGTGCGGGTCGATGAAGCCGGGCAGCACGCTCCGCCCGCCCGCCTGCACGAGCTCCGCCCCCGGGCCCGCCTGGGCGAGGACGTCCTCCTCGCGCCCCACGGCCAGGACGCGGCCGTCGCGTACGGCCACGGCCCGCGCGTACGGGTTCGAGGGGTCCATCGTGATGACGTTCCCGCCGGTGATGACGGTGGTGGACAATGCACTCTCCTATTCGGTGGTGATCGGAGCGGCCGGCACGCGGTCGCGGTGACGGGGCGCCACGACCAGGCAGAGCACGCTGAGCGCGCACATGGCGACCAGCAGCGCCACGGCCGGCCACGCGGCGCCGCCGTACGCGCCGACGAGGGCGGTGGCGGCCAGCGGCGACAGGCCGCCGAAGATCGCGCCGGCGCCCTGGTAGGCGAGCGAGATCCCGGTGTAGCGGACCTGCGGCGGGAACATCTCGGCCAGGATCGCGGCCATCGGCCCGTACGTGCCCGAGGTGGCCAGCCGCATCAGGCCGAGCATCAGGAAGATCAGGAACGTGCTGTGCGTGCCGAGCACCGCGAACTGCGGCACCGCCAGCACCGCCGTGATGATCAGGAACCAGATGGCGACCTTGCGCCCGCCGAACCTGTCGCCCATCCAGGCGATGCCGAGCGTGGCGACCAGCTCCACGAACGCGGCGAGGCTCAGGCCGTTCAGGATGAGCTGCTCGGTCTCCCCGACCGACGGGCCCGTGGCGTACGACAGCAGGAACGTGGTGAGGATGTAGTAGCCGCCGATGGCCACCGGCAGCGTCCCGATGCCGAACAGGACCGACCGCCACGACGTGCGGAAGACCTCCTTGATCGGCACCCCGGTCTTGTCGGTCTCCTCGAAGACGGGCGACTCCTCGACGCGCAGCCGGATGAACAGGCCGACCAGCACCAGCACGGCCGAGACGATGAACGGCGCCCGCCAGCCCCACGAGTGCAGCACGTCGTCGCCGAACAGGGTCATCAGGCTGAACGCGCCCGTGGCCAGCAGCGCGCCCGCCGGGTTGCCGAGCTGGGCGAAACCGCCGTAGAACGTCTTCTTGCCCGGGGGCGCGTGCTCGACCGCCATCAGCGCGGCCCCGCCCCACTCGCCGCCGACCGCCAGGCCCTGCACGAAGCGGAGCAGCACCAGGAGCACGGGGGCGAGCGTGCCGATCGACGCGTACGTGGGCAGCAGGCCCACGGCGAACGTCGCGCCGCCCATCATGAGCAGCGTGACCACGAGCGCCGACTTCCGGCCGACCCGGTCGCCGAAGTGTCCGAACACGATGCCGCCGAGCGGCCTGGCGAAGAAGCCGACCGCGTACGTGGCGAAGGACGCCATGAGCGCCACCGTGGGGCTGGAGGCGTTGGGGAAGAACAGGTCGTCGAAGAGCAGCGCGGCGGCGGTGGCGTAGACGTAGAAGTCGTACCACTCGATCGTGGTCCCGACGAAGGCGGCGCCGGCCGCCCGGGTGGCGCGATTCATGGATCCTCCGGGTCTCAGGGGGTGCGACGACGATAAGCGCAGGTCAGCCGGACGGGGGCCGGGACGAATCGCACCACCGGCGGTGAATTAGAGTGCGGTATGCACAGCCCTGAGGAACGCCCATGGCGTTGACCGTCGCCCAGGCCATGACCCTGCCCGGCATGCGCATGCGGCTGCTGGCCGGACGCGCCGGGCTGTCGCGGGTGGTGCGCTGGGCGCACGTGTCGGAGCTGGCCGACCCTGTGCCGTGGCTGCGCGGGGGCGAGCTGGTGATGACCATCGGCCTCGGCCTGCCCGGCGACCCCGCCGGGCGGCAGGCGTACGTCGAGCGGTTGTCGGGCGCCGGCTGCGCCGCGCTCGCCTTCGCGCTCGGCGAGGCCGTGACGGCGGTCCCGGAGGAGGTGCTGGCCGCCGCCGACCTTCAGGGGCTGCCGGTGCTGGAGATCCTGACCTCGTTCATCGCGGTGACCGAGGCCGTCGCCCGGTGGCACGCCGACGAGCGCGTACGCGGGGAGCGGCGGGTCGTCGCCGCCCAGGAGGCCATGGCGCGGGCCGCGCTGCTGTCGGGCACCTCGGGCATCCTGCGGGCCCTGGCCGAGCACACCGGCGGCGAGTCCCTGCTGCTCGACCCGCAGGGCAAGCCCAGGGCGGCCACGCCGGCGGGGGAGCGGCCCTGGCACGCCAGGGCCCTGGAGATGGCGGAGGGCGCGGCCCGGCTGAGCGCGGGCGTGCTGGACGACGGCATCCAGGCCGTCCAGGTGCAGAGCCTCGGCTTCTCCGGGCCGCCGACCGGCTGGCTGGCCATGTGCACGGCCTCGCCGCTGGAGTGGCACGCCAGGATGCTGGCCAACCAGGCCGCCTGCCTGCTCGCCATGGAGCTGCTCGGCGTGCGGGCCGGCCGGGCCAAGGCGCACGCCCAGCGGGGGGCGCTGCTGGCCGCCGTGCTCGACGGCGGGCTGTCGCCGCGCCGGCTCGGCGAGCTGTGCCCGGTCGCGGCGCCGCCGTACGAGGTGGTCGTGACGGCGCCGGTCCCGCCGGAGGCGGCGGTCGAGGCGCTGGAGGAGGTGGCGGCGGACGCCGAGGAGCTGGCGCTCGTGTGCGCCCGGCCGGAGGGCGCGGTGTTCGTGCTGCCGGAACGAAGGCCCTGGTGGGGAACGGAGCTGTGCGCGCGGCTGGGCGTGCCGGGCGGGGGCTGCCGGGCGCCCGGCCTGGACGAGCTCCCCTCGGCGGTACGGCACGCCGCCACCCTGGCCGGCCGGGGCGACGGCTATCTCCATGTCGACGACCTCGAGACGTCCGCGCTGCTCAGGGACGCCATCGTGCCCGCCGCCGCGCACCGCTTCGCCGCCGCCGCGCTCCGCCCGCTGCGCGAGTACGAGGCGCGGCACGGCGGCGACCTGATCGACTCGCTCCGCGCGTACCTGGAGGCGGGCTCGAACCTGGAGACGGCCGCGCGGCGGCTGGGCGTGCACCGCAACACCCTGCGCCGCCGCCTGGCCGTCGCCGAACGCGTCTCGGGCCGTCCCCTCGCCGACCCAGGGCACCGGCTCCAGCTCTGGCTGGCCCTCTCCCTCGGCGACCTGGTGCCGCCCGGTTAGAGCTCATGGCCGGGCATTTCGTCAGGTCGGGCGGGTGATCAGGTGGCGAGGGGGAGTGACAGGACGAGGCGGACGCCCTGGGCGAGGGGCTCGGCGCGGACCGTGCCGCCGTGTGCCTCGGCGATCTGGCGCACGATGGCCAGCCCCAGCCCCGAGCCGGGCAGCGACCGGGCCGCCTCGGCCCGGTAGAAGCGGTCGAAGACGAACGGCAGGTCCTCGGGGGCGATGCCGGGCCCCTGGTCGGCGACCGACAGCGTGCCGGTCGCGCTCACCTCGACCAGCACCTCCCCGCCCGGCGGGCTCCACTTGATCGCGTTGTCGACCAGGTTGGCGGCGGCGCGCTCGACGGCGTCGGGATCGGCGTGGATCAGGCACTCGGCCAGCTCGTCCCGCAGCCGCACGTGCGGCGCCCGCCCCCGCGCCCTGGCGATCACGCGCTCCGCGACCAGGTCGAGGCGGACGTCCTCGGTGTGGATCTGGACGTCGCCGTACCTGGCCAGCTCCACCAGGTCGTTGACCAGCACCCGCAGCTCCCCGGCCTGCGCGCGGGCGTCGTGGACCAGGGCCGGGGCCTGCGGGTCGGCGGTGCCGCGCCCTTCGCCCAGCAGTTCGAGGTTGGTGATGAGGCTGGTCAGCGGGGTGCGCAGCTCGTGCGAGGCGTCGGCGACCAGGCGGCGCTGGGCCAGCAGGGACTCGCTCAGCGCGCCGGTCATCGTGGTGAACGAGCGGGCCAGCCGGGCGACCTCGTCGCGCCCGCTGCCGTCGAGCCCGCCCGCGGTGAGCGTACGGGTGGCGGTGACGTGCTCGACCACCTCGGTCAGGCGGCCGATGGGGCGCAGCACCCGCCCGGCGAGCAGCCGCGCCCCCATCCCGGCGATCAGCGCGCCACCCAGGATCAGCGCGCCCAGCAGGAGCCTCAGGTTGGTCAACGTCTCGTCGTCCCGGTCGAGCGGGAACGCGGTGCGTACCAGCCCCTGGTCGACCTGGCCCAGCGGAGCCGTGTAGACGCGGTAGCGCGCCCCGCCGTAGGTCACCTCCTGGAAGTACGGGGGGAGCTTGCCCCACGCGACCCCGGCGTCCCTGTCGGAGAGCGGGACGAACCCGGTGGTCGGCCCGGTGTCCACGGGAGGCGGGAAGAACTGCAGCAGCGTGTTGCCCACGGAGACCGGATAGGTCGGCAGGGGCGCACGGGTGATCTTGAACGAGGCCAGCAGCTGGGGCGCCTGCCCGGCGGCCAGCACCAGCTCGCCGTCGTGCTGGCCGCTCAGCCCGCCCGCCATCGACGGATAGACCACCAGCGAGGCGATCAGCAGGGCCGCCGCCACCACGGCCGCCCCGGCCAGGGCGACCCTGGTCCGCAGCGTCACGGCTCCTCCCGCAGCACGTACCCCAGGCCGCGCACCGTCTGGATCAGCCGCGGCTCGCCCCCGGCCTCCAGCTTGGCCCGCAGGTAGCTGATGTAGACCCACAGCGCGTTGGACGACGGGCCGAAGTCGTACCCCCAGACCGCGTCGAAGATCACGCCCCGGCTCAGCACCCGGCCCGGGTTGCGCAGGAACACCTTCAGCAGCGTGTACTCGGTCCTGGTCAGGTCGAGCGCCCGCGCGCCGCGGGCGGCCCGGCAGGCGGCGGTGTCCAGCTCCAGGTCGGCGAAGCGCAGCACCTCCTCGGCCGCCCCGCTGCGCCGCAGCAGCGCGCGCAGGCGGGCCCGCAGCTCCTCCAGCGCGAACGGCTTGACCAGGTAGTCGTCGGCCCCGGCGTCCAGCCCGGCGACCCGGTCGGCGACCAGGTCGCGGGCGGTGAGCATCAGGATCGGCGTGCGGTCGCCGCCGGCGCGCAGGCGGCGGCACACCTCCAGCCCGTCCAGGCCGGGCATCATGATGTCCAGCACCACCGCGTCCTGCCGCCCGCCGCCGGCCGCCTCCAGCGCGCGCAGGCCGTCGGCGGCGGTGCTCACGTGATAACCCTCGCGGGCGAGCGCACGCGTCAGCGAACGGCGCACCGCCTCGTCGTCGTCGGCCACAAGGACGTGCATGATGCCACTCTCCTCGCCGTGCCCGCCGCCGCCCACCCCCGAGCGCTCTGCCGGAGGAGGCCGGGCGCCTCAGGATCCAGGCTTCTTCTCGACGGCGTCCTGCTCCCGTACGAAGGACCGCTTGAAGTCTTCCAGCGCCTGGATCAGCCGCTCGGCCGACACGCCCAGGCGCTCGGCTATCGCGGCGAACTCCGGTGATTTCGGATTTATCCCGCCCTTCTGGCTGAGCAGGTTCAGCTCCTCCTCGGCGGCCTTCGCGCGGTCGAGCCCGACGCCCAGCGACGCGGCCAGCGCCTTGGCCAGCGCCCCTGACTCGACGGGCTTGGGCTGCTCCTTCCCCTTCACGCCGGGCGAGCACTTCCCGTCGAGTTCGGCGGCCTTGGCCGCCTTTGCCTTGGCGAGGTCGTCAGGCGTGCATGCCGCCGCCTTGGCGCAGGGATCCCCGGCCGGGTCCCGCCGGGACGAGGCCGCCAGCGCCCCCGAACCGCCCATCATCAGCACCAGAACCATGCCGGCGGCCAGGCCGGCCTTGCGTCGGTCCATGTCGCGTCTCCTTCTTCCGACCGGCCGGCCCCTCCGGCCCGGTGGCTGCCGCCAGCCAACCGGGCCCACCTTCATCCGGCCGTCGGCGAACCTTGGAAACGCCCTAGATTCAGCAGGCGGGGGAGCACGTACTCGCCGACCCGGTACGCCTCCTCCAGGTCGCGGATGGTGCCGGCGTGCAGGTCCACCATGCGGTGCTGGCCGACGGAGTCGTAGCGGGCGAAGCGGCGCTGGGCCTAGGCGATGCGGCCGGGGTCCATGCCGGCCAGCAGGCGGCTGTCAGAGTGTTGGTGATTGCCCAAATATGTGTGGATGGCTCATGATTGGCGGCTGTGGACCGTTCCGCACGGTCGTGTGTGGGATCGGGTCGGGGGGCTCGTAGATCAGGGGATGCCATGCTCCATGTCCAGGTCCTCGGACCGCTCCAGGCCAGTCTGCACGGCCGCGACGTGGACCTCGGTCCGGCCAGGCAGCGGGCCGTGCTCGCGCGCCTGGTGGCGGCGGGCGGCCAGGTCGTGTCGGCGGACCGGTTCATCGACGACCTCTGGCAGGGGCAGCCGCCGCCCAAGGCGCTGGCCGCCCTCCAGGTCTATGTCTCGAACCTGCGCCGCGCGCTGGAGCCCGACCGCCCGCCGCGCGCCCCGGCCACGGTGATCGTGAGCGCCCCGCCCGGGTACCGGCTCCGCCTGGCCGAGGAGAACGTGGACGCGTGGCGGCTGCCCGGCCTGGTCGACGCCGCCGGGAAGGCGCTGCAGCAGGGCGCGGCGGCGGCCGCGCACGACCTGCTCGACGAGGCGCTGGGACTCTGGTCGGGGTCCGCGTACGGGGAGTTCCCCGAGGAGTGGGCGATGCCGGAGGCGACCAGGCTGGCCGAGCTGCGGCTGATCGCCGTCGAGTACCGCGCCGAGGCCGCGCTCATGCTCGGGCGCCACGCCGAGGCGGCCCCGGAGCTGCGCCGGCACGTCGACCGGCACCCGCTGCGCGAGAACGCCGTCCGCCTGCTGGCCCTGGCCCACTACCGGTCCGGCGGCCAGGCGGAGGCGCTCTCGGTGCTGCGCCGGGCCAGGGAGCAGCTGGCCGAGGAGCTGGGGGTCGATCCCGGCCCGGTGTTACGCGCCCTCGAACAGGACATCCTCCGCCAGTCGGACTCCCTGAACGCGCACCCCGCCCCCGGCCCGCACCCAGAACCCGGCCCGGAGCCCGCACGCGCTCAGAGCCCGATGCCCGTTCCCGGGCCCGCGCTCGTCGGCAGGGAGCGCGAGCTGGCCGTCCTCCGGGAGGAGGCCGCGCACCCCGCCCAGCGCACGGTCTGGCTGGGCGGCGAGCCGGGCGCGGGGAAGAGCGCGCTGGCCGAGGCGTTCGCGGCGGAGCTGGGGGAGCGCGGGTGGCGGGTGGCCATCGGCCGCTGCCCGGAGATCGACGGCGACGCGCCGCCCGCGTGGGCGTGGAGCGAGGTCGTCCGCCGGCTGGCCGCAGCCTGCCCGCCGGACGACCCCGCCGGGCTGGCGCCCCTGCTGCACGACGGCGTCGCGATCCAGAACCAGTTCCGGCTGGCCCGGTCGGTGGCCGACTACCTGGCGGCCAACGCGCCGCTGGTCGTCGTGCTGGAGGACGTGCACCGCGCCGACGGCGAGACCCTGCACCTCCTTCGCCACCTCACGCCCACGGCCAAGCTGCTGGTCCTCGCCACCCACCGGCCCGCCGAGGCGACCGAGGACCTGGCCGCCACGCTGGCCGCCCTCGCCGCCGGAAGCAGGCACCTGGAGCTGTCCGGACTCGGCGAGCCCGACGTCGCCGCGCTGCTCGCCCGGCACTGCGAGCGCGAGCTGGAGCCGGCGACCGTGCGCACGATCGCCGAACGCACGCTCGGCAACCCCCTGTTCGTCTGCGAGATCGCCCGGCTGCTCGCCTCCGAGGGGGCCGCGGCCGCCGAGGCGCTGCCGCCGGGGGTGCGCGACCTCATCCGGCGCAGGATCAGCCGCCTGCCCGCCAGCGCCCAGACCGTGCTGCGCAACGCCGCCGTGATCGGCAGGGACGCGGACGTGGACGTCCTGATCGCGCTGCACGACGGGGACGAGGACACGGTCTTCGACGGGGTGGAGGCGGGGGTCCTGACGGGGCTGCTGGCCGAGCCGGGGCCCGGCCGGCTGCGGTTCACGCACGTCCTGGTCAGGCAGGTGCTGTACGAGGACACCGCCCGGATCCGCCGCACCCGGCTGCACGGGCGGGTGGTGGCGGCGCTGGAGCGGATCCGCCCGGCGGACGTGGCGGCGCTGGCCCACCACGCGCTGGAGGCGGCGGCGCCGAGCGCGGTGCGGTACGCGCGGGCGGCGGCCGTCCAGGCGTCGGGCCTGCACGCGCACCGGGAGGCGGCGGCGCTGTGGCGGGCGGCGCTGGAGTTCGCCGAGGACGACGAGACCAGACTGGAGCTGCTGTGCGGGCTGGTGTCGGCGCTCGGGCACGCGGGCGACGTCATCGGCGCCGTGGCCGCCCGCACCACCGCCGTCGAGACGGCCCGCTCGCTCGCGGGGCGCGTCGCAGGCAGACCCGTCGCCAGGGCGCTGACCTCGTACGACGCGCCCGTGATCTGGACGATCCAGCAGGACGCCCGCCACGACGAGGACTTCGTCGCGGCGGTGCAGTCGGAGCTGGCCGCGGGACCCGACGACGAGACGCGCTGCCGGCTGCTGGCGGCGCTCGTCTTCGCGCTGGAAGGGCACGACGACGTCCGGGTGGACGCCGCCGGGGCCGAGGCGGTGGCGCTCGCGCGCCGGCTCGGCCGCCCCGAGCTGCTCTGCCTGGCACTCAACGCTCGCTACTTCGCCGTGCTCTCACCCGCCCGGCGCGACGAGCTCGAAGCCGTCGGCGGTGAGCTGCTGGAGCTGGGGAGCACGCACCGGCTGGTCGCCTACCTCACCCTGGGCCACAGCGCGCTGCTCATGGCCGCGTTGGGCCGCAACGACGTGGCGGCCGCGGCGCGCCACGCCGACCGCGGCGTGGCGGTCTCCACCAGCGGCCAGCTCGGCCTGTCGCTGGTGATCCTGACGCTCTTCGGCGCGCAGCGCAAGCTGGTCGAGGGCGACTTCGACGCCGCGGAGGCCGTCTACAACGGCGTCACCCGGCAGATGGCCGAGCGCGGCGGCGCGAACGCCGAGGCGATGGGCATGCTGGGCAGGTTCGTGGTGCGGCTGGCCCGCGGCAACGTACGCGACTCGCTGGACGAGCTCGCCTTTCTCTGGGAGCACGTGCCCAACGACGGCACGGCCGAGCTGTACGCGGCGGCGCTGGCCGCGGCGGGCGAGCTGGAGGCCGCCAGGCGGATCTGGCGGCCCGCTTCGGCCCATTCGCTCGACTACTACTGGCTGCTGTGGGAGGGGCTGCGCGCGCAGACCGCCGTCGCGCTGGGGGACGTCGAGGTGGCCGTCCGCTGCTACCACAACCTGCGGCAGTGGGACGGGGAGCTGGCCGGGATGCACAGCGGATCCGTCACGCTCGGGCCCGTCGCGCTGCTGCTCGGAGACCTCGCGCGCCTGATGGGCCAGGATCCGGACCAGCACTACGCGCGGGCCGAGGAGATCGCGAAGCTGGTCGGCTCACCCCACTGGGCCCGGGCGGCCCGTGAGAGGCGCGGTCACCTGCCGTAGCCGAAGATCAGCGCCTGGCGGCGCCGGTGACCGCGGTTCAGCAGCCTGAGCAGGAGCGCGAGCACCGGCCCCGCCAGTTTGCGCAGCTCGGCCAGCTCCTCCGGCCGCGCGTACTGGCCGATCCGCGGCAGGTCGAAGCCGATGTCACCGCCCTTGCGCACCTCGTCCTCGACCGTCTGCCAGTCGGCCTCCGACACGTATTTCGCGATGACGGGGAAGAGCAGCCGCTCCTCCTCCTCGATGTGCTCGTCGAGGAGGGCGGCGAGCGTGGTCAGGGCCTTGGCCATCCGGCCGGCCGCCGCCTGATCCTTGGCGAGCCGGGCGGCGGCGGCGGTGATCTCCGCCAGCAGCGGGTCGAGCTCGGCGTGGTCGTCGCTCAGGTCGCTCAGGTCCACCTCGGCGCCGGCCGAGCGCACGATGACGGGCCAGAGCACGTTGTCCTCGGCCTGGTGGTGATGGTGGATGCCGGCGCACAGCTTGGTGGCGAACGTGGCGATCGCGGCGAGCCGGGCCGGGTCCGCCCGCTCCTCACCGGCGGCGAGCCCGCTCATCAACGTGGCCAGGCGGCGGGCGTCGCCGCGCATGGCACGGTGCGTGATGCGGAATCCGAGCATGTTGGGGGCCATCGGGTGCTCCTTGGATCGGGGATGCCACCAGAGTGCGCCCCCGCACTTAGACCTCCCTTGGCGATGACTTGGCGCGGGCCCTGCGCCTCCACCCACGGCGGCGAGGGGAACATGGCGAGCCCGCGCCTCCACTCGCGGCGGCGAGCCCGCGCCTTCGGGGTCCGTCACCAGTCGCGGGTCGCGATCAGCTCCTCCATGTCCGCGTCCGCGAACCCGTAGGCCGTCGCCACGAACCAGAAGTCCTCGGCGATCACCTCGCGCGCCACGGTCTCCATCTGGCTGCCGGCCGCCAGGAACTCGACCGCAAGCTCGTTGAACTCGTCCGTCGCCGCCTGCGTGAGGACGTACAGCGCCGCCAGCTCCGACGGCCGCTCGGCCTCGATCCGCTCGCACAGGCGCAGCAGGATCTCCCTGCCCTGGTCGACGAGCCGGCGAGGGTAGTAGGCGTCCTCGTACATGCCCTTGAGGAAAGGGTGGCCGGCTGCCTGCTGGTCGGTGGGGGGCACCCTGCTCTCCTTCGCGCCGTGATCCGGTGTGCCGATCCTGCCCGACGCCACCGACAACGGCCAGTACTGATCACCTGGACGCAAAGCCCGGGCGCTCGCGCCTGTTACGTGAGCTGAACGTCTGAACGGCGTCGGCAGGGGGAATCGCCGGCCTGGGCAGGATCCGGGAAGATCGCTAATCTGCGACAATGTCATCCCATTATCGAGCGCCTGGCGCGTTGGCACTCGCGGCGGTGGCCGCACTCGCCACCACGCCGATCGCACAGGCGCAGGCGGCGCCCGCGGCCGCCGAGGGGCGAGTCTTACGGGTCTACAACAACAACATCGAGAACCTGGTCAGGAACAACGCCGACGGCACCTGCACCCGGATCTCCGGCCCGGACCGCCTCGCGTCGATGCTGGTCGACGACGACGGCAAGACAGGCACCTCCGGGGTGCTGGCTCCCGACCTCCTGATCGTGCAACAGGTGCGCGGCACCGGGCAGGCCACGGCCTACGCCGACCAGCTCTCGGCCATGTTCGGTCATCCGGCGGGCACGTACAAGGCGATCGTGGCCTGGGACAACCCCGAGGAGTGGGGCAGCACACACAAGTGCAGCCAGCAGTCGCTCGGCGACCTGAAGAAGAGGCAGACCAACGGGATCATCTACAACACCCGGACGCTGAGTCTCGCGGCGGGTGACATCTCGAAGTACTGGAGCGCGGGCTGGTTGAAGCCCGGGACCTCGTACAACGGCGGGGCCGGGTGCACGCTGTACAAGCCGCCGGACAGCGACGACGGCACCACCAACCAATACAAATGGAAGCGCACGAGCGCCATCGCGGCGAGGTTCACCATCAAGGAGACCGGGACGACGGTCTTCGCCGCGACCATGCACCTCCCGGAACAGAACGGCGCCAACGCCTGCGCGGGCGCGGGCTACACGGGCATCGCGAACTCCGGCATCCATGTCGGCGCGGACGCCACGAGCCTCATGAACGCGTCGACGATCCGCGTGATCGGGATCGACGCGAATCGTACGAACATCGCCGCCTCGACACTCGGCGGCTTCGGCATGAACGGCTACGGCGCGAGGGCGACCTCCGGTTCCAGGAAGATCGACTACCTGTTCGTCAAGGGCACCGTGCGGCCGTCGAGCATCGACCACACCGTGAGCAGCACGAAGTCGAACCATCTCGCGCTGTACGGATTCATCGACTTCTGAAGCGCCGGGTAGGGATCGGCGGCGTGCACCTGCGCGGGCGGCACGTGCGCGCAGGTGCGCGGACGCCGGGACGGCCCACTACAGAGCCGCTATAAGATCGCCACAATTGCTGTTTGGGTCTTGTCAAAACGACAGTGAAGGCGATCGCCCTCGCTTTAAGATCACTTCATGCTGATTCGCCGGACATTACGGATGATCACTGCTCTGGCCGCGACCTGCACCGTCGCGATCGCTGGGGGTGCGGGGACGGCCCAGGCCGAAGAGTCCCACGTGTCGTCCCAGAAGCAGTTGCTGTTCTACAACCACGCCTACAGCGTGGTGGACCGCGAGACAGCGGACGCCGTCGAGAACTCGGCCTACCTGCGCGAGTTCGCCAACTTCGAGGTCCGCACCACGACCGGTGGCGGCCTGACCTGGAAGGGCCGCTACCTCAAGGGCCGCGAGACCTACATCGAGCTGTTCGGTGAGAACGACCTGCCCGGCCAGGACGCCCTCTTCGGCTCCGCCGGGCTGGCCGTCTCGGCCGAGCGCGCCGGCGACCTGGACAAGGTGACCGCGCAGCTGAAGGCCCAGGGCATCTCCGACCCCGCCGAATACCGCCAGACACGTGACTTCGGCGATGGTGTCCCGATCCCGTGGTTCGACACCATCCGCACCACCTCCGCCCAGTACGAAGCCTTCGACCCGTGGGCGATGGAGTACTTCCCCGAATACTTCGCCGACCCGCGCAGCCAGACCGAGCCGGAGAGCTACCCCGGTGACGTCAGCCGGGAACGCTACCTGCCCGACGCCTACCAGGACCACCTGATGCGGGACATCGGCTACATCCGCATCGGTGTCACCGCGCGGGACCTGGCCAACACGCTGCCGCTGCTGCGAGCCGGCGGCTTCGACGTCGCGGTCGTCGGGGGCGGTGCGATCGCGACCGGCGGCGGCACCGTCATCCAGCTCGACTCCGTCGCGCGTGAGCAGGCGGGCCTGAAGCAGGTCACCATGTCGCTCAACCGCTCCGTGGAGACCCGGCACGAGGAGCGGATCGGACGTTCGACCCTCGTCGTGGGTCCGGGCGCCCGCGCCGAGTGGACCTTCGACGCCCCGCAGTAAAGCTTCACAACACCTCTTCCACGCGCCCGGCCGGCGACGACACTGATCGTCGCCGGCCGGGCTTCGTCGTTTCACGCGTCAGCCAGGCCGGGACGAGGCAGCCGAACCTTCAGCGGCCCCCGTGCCCTTCGGCCCCCGTGCCCTTCGGCCCCCGTGCCCTTCAGCGGCCCCCGTGTCCCTTCCGTGGCACGTCAGTGGAGACCCCGTAGTGGTCAGGTGGTCCGCACGGATGTCCTGGTACGCCGTGGCAGGCCAAAGTCGCCGGTAACAGATGGAAGCGCCCTCCCCCGAGAGGCTCTCATGATCAACCACGTTACCTTCGTGGCCGAGCACGTCTACGACACGCCACCGGTCGAGGTCTTCTCCGCCTGGGCCGACCCGGCCGTCAAGGCCCGCTGGTCCAGCGGTCCGGTCGGCCGGAACCCGCGGCTCGACCTGGACTTCCGGGTCGGCGGACTGGAGCGGTACCACGGCAACCAGGTGGGTGGTCCGGCGCACACGGTGCAGGCCCGCTATCTCGACATCGTGCCCAGCAAGCGCATCGTCTACAGCTACGACGTGCTGCTCGACCAGGTGCGCATCCTGGTGTCACTGGCCACGATCGAGTTCGTCCGGCACGGATCGAGCACCAGGCTCGTCCACACCGAGCAGGTCGCCTTCCTCACCGCCGAGAACACCTCCCGGTTCGAACAGCACATGCGAAACGCGCTGAAGTCCCTGGACGCGGAGCTGCGCGGCCCGAAAGGCAGGCCCCCCAACCGCCCCACGAGAGGGAATTGAGATGAAGTACCTGCTGATCATGCACATGAACCCCGTCCTCTGGCAGTCCCTGACCGAAGACGAGCACAACGACGTCTTCCAGGGCCACGAGTGTTTCCAGAAGCTGATCTCCGAGTCCGGGGAGATGGTGGAGACCAAGGCGCTGGCCGCCCCGGACAGCACCAGGACCGTACGGGTTCGTGACGGCGCCACGCGGACCGACGCCGGCCCCTTCGCCGAGTCAGAAGCCTTCCTGTGCGGCTACTACGTCGTCGACGTCGCCGGCGAGGAGCGCGCGGTCGAGCTGGCCGCCCTGATCCCGGACGCCCGGCACACCGCCATCGAGGTCCGGCCGGTGATCCACGAAGCCGGTGCGCAACCATGATCGCCGTCACTCGTACGCCGGCGCGTCCGCCGATCGTCACCGGGGCGCTCCTGCTGCGGATGGCCACCGTGGTGGCCTCGTCGATCGGGTTCTTCCTGCCGTTCGCCGTGGTTCCCGAGTACGCCGAGCGGTCGGCGGGCCCCACCGTCGCCGGCGCCGCGAACGCCGCTCTGCTGGTGACCACCGTGGCCGTCGAACTGGCCGCGCCGGCCCTGGTGGCCAGGCTCGGCTACCGGTGGGCGCTCGGCCTGGGCCTGCTCGCCCTCGGCGGGCCCGCCCTCGTGCTGCTGTCGTCCGCGGACGCCACGGCCGTCATCTCCGTCAGCGCCCTGCGCGGCGCCGGCTTCGCGGTCACGGTCGTGGCCGGCGGCGCGCTCACCGCCGAACTCGTGCCGGCCGAGCGGCGCGGCGAGGGGCTCGCGCTGGTGGGCCTGGTCAGCGGGGTCAGCGCGCTCCTGGCGCTGCCCGCCGGCAGCTGGCTCGCGCAGGTCGCGGGCTATGACGCCGTCTTCGTCGCCACCGCCGCCGTCCCCGTCCTGTCCATCCTGTCCGTCCCGTTCCTGCCGGGCCGTCCGGCGGTCGCGGGGCGGGCCGCGGGGGTGCCGGCCGGCCTGCGCTCGCCGTACCTGATGTGGCCGGCCGCGGTGTTCGCCGCGTCGGCCGCCGGGACCGGGATCCTGTGCACCTTCGTGCCGCTCGCGGTGCGCGGCGGACCCGACTGGGTCGCGCCGGCCGCGCTGCTGGCCCAGTCGGCCACCGCGACGCTCGCCAAATGGGTCGCCGGCCGCGCCGGCGACCGAAGGGGGCACGACGGCCTCCTGCTTCCCGGCCTCGTCCTGTCCGCGGCCGGCATGGCCGCCGTGTCGCTGACGCACTGGAGCGTGAGCGTCGTCGCCGGCGCCGCCGTCTTCGGCGCCGGGTTCGGCGTCCTGCAGAACGCCACCATGACCGTCATGTACGGGCGCGTCCGTCCGGAGATGTTCAGCACCGTCAGCGCCCTGTGGAACGCCGCCTACGACAGCGGCATGGCCGCCGGCGCGTTCGCGGTCGGTCTCCTGGCACCCCTGACCGGCTACCCGCCGGCGCTGCTGATCACCGCGGCCCTGATGGCGCTCGCCGTCACCCTCGTCCCACGTGCCCGCAACAGTAAGGATCCGAAATGACCCTGAACGCAATGACTCCCGCGATCGACCGGAACCGGGGTGACAGGCGCCGGCTGATGGCGCTCGCCGCCCTCGCCCTGCCCACCCTGCTGGTCGCCATCGACATCTCCGTCATGGGCGCCGCCCTGCCGTCCATCGCTCGCGACCTGCGACCCAGCGCCTCCGAACTGCTGTGGATCACCGACAGCTACAACTTCCTGGTCGCCGGATCCATGCTCGCCATGGGCGCCGCCGGCGACCGGATCGGCCGCCGGCGGATGATCCTGATCTGCGCGGCGATCTTCGCGGTGGCGTCGGCGGTCGGCGCCTTCGCCACGACCCCCTTGCTGGTGATCCTCGCCCGGGCCGTCATGGGCGTGGCGGGGTCGGCCATCATGCCCGCGTCGATGTCGCTGATCGGGGTGCTGTTCACCGACGCCAAGGCGCGGGTGCAGGCGATGGGCGCGTACATGACGGTGTTCCTCGCCGGCATGGCGGTGGCCCCGTTCGTCGGCGGGCTGCTGCTCGCCCACTTCTGGTGGGGGTCGGTGTTCCTGATCAGCGTTCCGGTCATGGCGGTCACCATGGCCATCGCGCCGCGGCTCCTGCCGGAGACGCGCTCCGGCCAGGCACCCCGCATCGACCTGGTGAGCACCCTGCAGAGCCTGGCCGCGATCCTCGCGATCGTGTACGCGCTCAAGGCCTGGGTGAACGACGGCGCGGACGTCTCGGCCTGGCTCGCCCTGACGGCCGGGATCATCCTCGGCGGCCAGTTCCTCCGGCGGCAGCGGCGGCTGGACAACCCGCTGCTCGACCTGGACCTGGTCCGCAACCCGGCAGCGGCGCGGACGCTGGCCGCCCTGTTCCTCACCTCGCTGATCATGGGCGGCAGCTCCCTGTTCTTCAACCTCTACCTGCAGGACGTGCAAGGACTGACCCCGCTCGGCGCCGCATGGTGGACCCTGCCCCAGATCGCCCTCATGATCGCCGCCTCCAACCTGGGACCGTGGCTCAACCGCCGGCTCGCCCATCGCACGATCGTGGTGTCGATGCTGCTGATCATGATGCTCGGATTCACCCTGTACGCCGTCCTGCCCGTCACCTGGATCGGCCGCCCGCTGGCGGCGACCGGGGCCGGCCTGGCCGCGTTCGGCATCGGAGCGGCGTTCCCGCTGCTCATGGACCGCGTCATCAGCGCCACCCCGCCCGAGCGCGCCGGTGCCGGCGCGGCACTGGCCCAGGTGAGCAACGAGCTCGGCATCGCGGTCGGCCTGACCGTCCTGGGATCGCTGGGCACCGTGGTCTACCGTGCCCGCCTGGACCTGCCGCACTCGCCGGCCGCCGTCAGCGTCGTCGACGGCATCGGGGAGGCCACCGCCCGCGGCGACCTGCGGCTGCTGCAGGGCGTGCGGGCGGCGTTCACCGACGCCTACAACGTCGTCGGCCTCGTCGGCCTGGCCGTACTGGTCCTGGTGCTGCTCCTCACGCGCCCCAAGGCGTCCGGGATCGCGCCCGGCGGCCGGAAAGTGGAGTGACCCGCACTGAGGGGACGGCGAGTCAATCAGCCACCGCGTACGTGGCCGAGACGGTGCCGGTCCTGTAGCGGCGCGAGGCCAGGAGCTTGCAGGTCAGCCGGCCGCCGTCGTACTCGAACAACTTCCTGCCCTTGCGGACGACGACCGGGTCGATGAGCAGCCGCAGCTCGTCGAGCAGGCAGGCACGCAGCAGATCCTGGACCGGGGTGACGCCGCCGGTGACCACGATGTCCTTGCCGGGCTCCCGCTTGAGCCGCGTGACCTCCTCGATGGCGTCGCCGCTGACCAGCGTGGAGTTGCGCCACTCGACCGCGGGCAGCGTGGCGGAGAAGACGACCTTGCGGAGGTCGTTCATCCGGTCCGCGAGCCCGCCGGTCGCCGTCGGCCAGTAGCCGGCGTGTTCCTCGTACGTGCGCCGCCCGAGCAGCATGGTGTCCGCGGCGGCCAGGTGCGCCTCGATCTGCTGCCGGCTACTTTGGCCCGCCCGGCCGTACCAGGGCATCCGTGAAGATCACCCGACTACTACGCAGCCGTCACTGATTCGCCGCTGAGGAGCACGTACGCCACAATGGCCGTATGGTTCCTGGCGAGCCGCGGGAGGTCTCGCCCCGCGAGGCCGAAGTGCTGGCGGGAGTAGCCGAGCACCTGACGAACGCGCAGATCGCCCACCGGCTGCAGCTCTCGATCCGTACCGTGGAAAGTCACGTCTCCTCGCTGCTGCGCAAGTACGGCGTGGCCAACAGGGCGGCCCTGGTGGCCATGAGCGGGCACCGGGCATCCCCTTCGACCAGGCCGGGGCACGTTGAGGGAATCCCGGTCAGCCACACGTCCTTCGTCGGCCGCAGGCAGGAGCGGCAGGAGGCACTGGCGGCGCTGACCCACGCCGCGCCGGTCTGCCTGGTGGGGCCCGGCGGCGTCGGCAAGACCCGGCTGGCCGCCGTGGTGGCGCAGGCGGCCGCGACGGAGTTCCCCGCCGGCGGGGCGTTCATCGATCTGACCCCGGTCGGCGAGGGGTTCGTCCTGCGAACCGTGGCCGACGCGCTGGGCCTGGCCGAGCGTCCGCCCCAGCCGCTGGAGCGGGTGGTCGCCGAGCGGCTCGCGCTGGGTCGGTCGCTGCTGGTCCTCGACAATTGCGAGCACCTGCTGGACGAGGTCGGCGATCTGGTGGAGAGCCTGCGCTCGGACTGCCCCCAAGCGGGGATCCTGCTCGCGAGCAGGGAGCGGCCGGGCCTGCCCGGCGAGCGGGTCATCACGGTGCCGCCGCTGGCCGGGGAGGCAGAGACGCTGTTCCTGGATCGGGCACGCGCGATCGATCCAGGATTCGCCGCGGAGCCCGCGGTCATCGCCGAGGTGTGCGCCCGGCTCGACGGGCTGCCGCTGGCGATCGAGCTGGCCGCCTCGCGGGTCGCCGTGCTGGGCATCGACGCCCTGCGGGTGGGGCTGCAGGACCGGCTTCGGCTGCTGTCGGGCGCGCGCGGCAGGCCGCCCCGGCACCGCTCGTTGCGTGCGGTCATCGGCTGGAGCTACGACCTGCTGGAAGAGGAGGAACGCGCGCTGCTGCGTCGCCTGTCGGTGTTCACCGGCGGGTTCGACCTGGCGGCGGCCACGGCGCTCATGCCGGCCACGCCGCCCAGCGCGACAGCCGACGTCATCGGCCGGCTGGCCGACAAGAGCCTGATCGGGGTGGTGGGCGGGGGCCGGTGGCGGCTGCTGGAGACCATCAGAGCCTTCGCCGCCGACCGGCTCGCGGACAGCGGTGAGACCGAGGAGACGCGCCGGCTCCGTCTGCGCTGGGCCGCGGGCACGGCCGAGACGCTGGAATCACGGCTCGACGGCACCTGGACACCGCAGTTCGACCTGGTGGCCGACGATCTGCGGGCCACGCTCGCCGACACACCCGCCGACATGCCCCCCGACACGTCCGCCGACACGTCCGCCGACATGCCCGCCGACATGCCCGCCGACATGCCCGCCGACATGCCCGCCGACAAGCTCGCCGACACGCCCGCCGTACCGGATCGGCAGGCCCATCGGCTGGCCAGGTCGCTGGCGCACCTCACGTTCGCGCGGCGCTTCCATCGGGAGGCGATCGGCCACTACCTGGCCGCCGCCGACCGGGCCCGCGACGCCGCGGACGGTCACCAGGACCTCCTGCGCGCGGCCGCCACGGCCGTCTCGATCGCCGACGGCTCCCTGGCCTTCCGCCTGCTGGTGCGGGCTGCCGACCAAGCCGAACACGCCGGCCTGCGCGCGGCCGCGCTCGCCGCCGCCCTCGTGGTCACCCACCGATACAGAGGCGCGCACGATCGCGACCCGATGTCCGAACGCCTACCGGCGCTGATCGACCAGGCGAGCGCCGGCGCCGCCCCCGCCGATGCGCGCACCGCGGCGCTGGTGGCGATCGCGCGGGCCTGGGATCAGGGCGGCCTCGAACTCGCCTGCTCCGCCGTCGACACCGCCCGTGAATGCGGTGACGCCATCGTCCTCCTGGGCGCGCTGGACGTGCTCACGCGCGCGTACTCGCGGGCCGGCCGGATGCGCGCCGTCCAGCGGATCTGTCGGGAGCGGCTCACGCTCATCGAGCAGCTGCCGGCACATGAGCCGTCCGCCGCGGCCGAGATCGTCGACACCTTCCACTCCGCGGCGCGTGCGGAGCTGTGCGTCGGCGATCTGCCGGCCGCGCTCGCCGTCGCCGACCGCGCGCAGCGCGAAGACCCCATCGGCGAACATCCCTACCTGTCCATCCCCAAGACCATCAGACCGCTCGCCCTGAGCGGCCGCTTCACGGAGGTCTTCGAGCAGGCGCCCGCCATGTGGGAGGCCTGGCACCAGGCAGGCAGCCCGCGCAGCGCCTGGATGGCGACCGCGGTCTACGCCGCGGCGCTCGCTCACGGGCTGGCCGGCACCGGCGAGTTCGACCTCTGGCGTTCGCGCGCGCTGGAGATGGCCAGGATGGAGGACGCGGCCTCCTCGCCGGTGCTGGCGCCCTTCGCCGCCTTCGTCGACGCCAGGATCGCCGTCCGCACCCGCGACCACCATCAGGCCGCCACGCTGGTCGAGCGCGCCTTCGCTCCCTTCACCGTGCGCTGGTACGAGGCCTACGCGCGCGCCGCCGGAGCCGAGCTGGCGGTCGTGGCCGGCCTGCCCGAGGCGGCCGAACGCGTCGCCGCCGCCATGCCGTACGCCGAGCAGAACGACTGGGCGGCCGCCTGCCTGGCCCGTGCCCGCGGGATCCTGCACGGCGATCACGACGCGCTGGCGGAGGCGGTCGAACGATGGACGTCGATCGACTCGCGATTCGAGCGTGCCTGCACGCTGCGTCTGCTGCCTGGCCGGGAGCAGGAGACGATCAACGAACTGCGCGCCATCGGGGTGCAGCCGTCCTTCTGACCACCGCCGTCACCAGCAGCGACCGTGGCGGGTCGCCCCGGGCCCGAAACCGGTGGTCAGCTCGGGATCGGGCTGCCTTCGCACCCTCTGCCGATCCGGCCCGTCTCGAAGTAGCGCACCACGTCGGCGGCGCACTTGGGCACCCGGGTGGTGGACACGTGCACGTCGTCGGCGACCGTGTAGACGGTGCCGCCGATGGCGCGCCGCGTCTGCAGCGTCCAGTCGTAGACGGACATGAACTCGTGCAGATGCCCCGCCAGCACCAGTGACCCGCTGCCCCGCTTCAACGTGGCCTGCTGCACCGGCAGCGGCCAGCCCGGACACATGACGGGCAGTCCCCAGGACCGGCCGGTCGCCGGATGGCGCTTCAGGAGCTGCTGGTAGTCACGCCAGGCGGTGTCGAAACCGGCCCGGCTGCTGTCCTCGTTGCACGCGACGGCCAGGTTCATGGTCATGTTCAGGGGTTCGGGCGCGCCGGGAGCGGGCGTCCCCATCATCGGCGCGCCGAGCAACTCCTTGACGGCGGGCGGGGCGGTGGTGCCCGCCGCCGTCCGCAGTTCGGCCAGCGCCTTGCCCGCGCGCGTCCACTCGGTCGAGTTGCGCCTGGCCAGGTCGGCGACGGCCGAGCCGTCGATGGGCCGCTGCAGGTCGGTGTAGATCTTGGGGCTCTTGTCGTACGCGCGGACCAGCTTCGTCACCTCCTCGCGCACCTGCCGGGCGGTGGCACCGAGACCGTAGGCCCCGTCGCGGCGGGCCAGCCAGGCGGCCATGCGCCCGAAGTTACGCTCGGCCGCCTCCGCGGAGCCCTTGGCGTGCTCGTCGACACGGGTCCAGGGCGGCGCCACGCTGTCCAGGAAGGCCCGTCCGGTGTGTCCGGGGAACAGGCTGCGGTACACCATGCCCAGATAGGTGCCCCAGGAGAAGCCGAGCAGGTTGAGGCTGCGCTCGCCCAGCGCGGACCGTACCAGGTCCAGGTCCTTGGCCACGTTCTCGGTGGTGAGCTGCCCGAGGAAGGCGGGGTCGGAGCGGCCGCACTTCTGGTTGGCGGCGACCTGGGCGTCGTAGATCTTCCTGGCCGCCTCCTCGGTCAGCGTGCCGGGCTCCTGCGGGCCATGGGGCGAGAGGGGGCAGGCGACCTTGGTGCTGTACCCGACCCCGCGCGGGTCGAAGCCGATGATGTCGTACCGCTCGTTGAGCCCCGCCATCTCCTCGTTCCTGAGCGCGGTCCGCAGGACCGGGTCCAGGTATCCGCTGTTGCCCGGCCCGCCCGGCAGGACGGCGACGGCGCCGAGCCGGTGGGCCGCGTCCGTGGCGGCCAGCCGGGTCACCGCGATGTCGATCTCCCGCCCGCCGGGCTCACGGTGGTTCAACGGGACGCTGACCGTCCCGCACTCCAGGCGCTTCATCAAGGAGCGGAAGGCCGCGACCTTCTCCTCCGCCACGCCCAGGCTGCGGATCACCTCATCGGAGTAGGCCGGGCAGGATTTCCACTGCACGGAGGACACCCCGGAGGTCGAGCTGGGGCCCGCGGTGGCGCTCGCCGCGGCGGGATGCGCCACCACCCCCGCCAGCGCCAGGGCCAGTGCCGTCAGTGAAGTTCGGTACGTCATGCGGACCAGTAGTAGAGCAGCGGCTGTTTCCTCGCCGTTTCCGTGAGGACGGCCCAGGGCGTGCGGGTCGCGGGCGTGGGGCTCTTGGGCGGGGTCCTGGAAGAGGGTACGGCTGCGCAGGCCGCGTGCCAGGATCCTGCTCAGATCGTGCGGGAGGTCGGTTCTCTCTGGATCAGGCGCATGCCGACGTAGGCGCCGATCCCGGTGATCTTCGCGTGGTGCACCTTGGTCCGCTTGAACTCGGTGAAGCCGAGCTTCTCGTACAGGCGCAGAGCCGGGGTGTTGACGTCGGCGATGGTGTCCAGCACGTACTCGTCGTACTGCGGCAGGTCGAGGAGGTGCTTGATGATGGCCGTGGCCACCCCCCGCCCGCGGAACCTCGATCCGGTCGCGACGAACTCCAGCGAGGCCATCCTCTCCCTGAAGTACGGCAGGGGCCGCTCGAACTCGCGGCTGAACGAGAGGTGAGCGATCGTCCCCTTGAGGACGCCGAGGTGCCTGCGCAGCTCTCGCGCGTCGTGCCGGACGGCCCGCTGCCGCCCGTCGGTGCACGCGACGATGCCGGCCGGCTCCCCGTGGATCAGGCCGACGTGGAAGACGTCGAGCACCAGCATGTGCGCCAGGGCGCCGGCGAGCTCGTCGGGGTCCTTGGAGAAGAAGGACAGGTCGGCCCCGAACCCGTCGACGAAGATCCTGGCGATCGCTCCACGGTGGCTCTCGCCCAGGTCGACGGCACGCTTGACCTCGATCACGCTTCGGTCCCCTTTCGTCTGGCGATGAGTGCCTCGATGCCGTCGAGGAGCAGGGTGAGGCTGAAGGTGAAGTCGGCGTCCTCGACCCAGTCCCGCGCGGCGCCGAAGGCTCCGGCTTCGAGAGCCGCCGCCAGCCCGGCGTAGCTGTCGGCGTCGACGAGCCGGGTGAGCAGCGCGGTGTAGCCCGCCGGCCCCTCTGGTCCCGCCTCGTCCACCGTGCCGCTCATGGCGGTGAGGAGGGTGGCGGAGCTGGCGGCGTACGCGGACAGGGTGGTGGTGATGTTGACGGCCTCCACCGCCGCCAGCCCGGCGCCGGTCAGCACGGTCAGTGCCCGGTCCAGCCAGCGCAGGGCACGCGGCCCTGTGGGCGGGGTGAGGGGGGCGACCTCCAGCAGCCACGGGTGGCCGGCCAGGAAGTCGCGGTAGGCGCGGGTCCAGGCGGTCAGATAGTCCCGCCAGGTGAGCGTGCCGGGCTCGGGCGGGTCGGGGGCCGCCGCGTCCACCATCGCGGTGAGCAGATCATCCTTGCTCGGGACATAGCCGTACAGCGCCATCGTGGACACGCCCAGCCGGGCGGCCACGCTGCTCATCCGCACGCCGGTCAGGCCCTCGGCGTCCGCGATCTCGATCGCCGCGTCGGTGATCCGGCCCAGCGTGAGGCCGGGGCGGGGGCCGCGGCGCGACCCGGGTTCCCGCCCCCACATCTGTGCGATCACCGTCGGCAGCTTCTGCTCTGGCTCCATCACGCCCCTTTAACTCCGTACGAGCTACACTATATCTCGTACGGAGAAAGTGGCGGCGACTTCCAGGTTCGAGCGCATTCCTCTGTTGTCTCAGGAGACCTCGGACGAGCGATCCCCCCATGCGGCCGGAACCGGTTCGCGCCCGTCGGACCGCAGGGAGACCGCGCTCGAGGACCGTAGGGCGAATCGGAAGGCGGCCCGGGTCTTACTCCAGGGGCAGGGGGCGGCGTGGCACGGGCGCGGTATGGATGAGAGACGTGGTCGTCTGACCGTACGGGGTGAACAGGTCGAGGATCGGTTCGAGCTCGTCGACCGCCCGCAGGTGCATCGTGAAATAGAAGCAGTCATCCCCGGTCATCCTGTAGCACTCGACGATCTGGGGAACCTCTTGGGCGATCTTGGAGATGCGCTGCAGTTCTCGGATCGCCGGACGGATCCGGACCATCACCGTGACCGGAAAACCCAGCGCCCGCGGGTCGACCTCGGCGCGATAACCGATGATCACTCCGGACTCCTCCAGCCGCTGCACCCGGTCGGCCACCGCGGGGGCCGACAGGGCGACCCGGCGGCCCAGCTCGGCGAAGCTCACTCTGGCGTCGACCTGCAGCTCGGCGAGAATACGAAGGTCGAGGGCGTCCATTCCCTTCGGTTCGTATGCCCGCTCGGGTCTGATCTTTCGATTCGCCATTCTCCTAAATTACGGGTTGGCCGACGATGGCGTCATGCCGCTCACCGGCCCCCGCGCCGTCCTCTCCGCGGCGCCCCCATGGACCTACTTCATCGGGAGCGCCGTCTTCCACTACCTCGGCCCGGCCTTCGCCGTGCTCCTGTTCGCCACGCTCGCCCCGCTCGGGGTCGCGGCGCTGAGGATCTGGAGCGCGGCACTCGTTTTCGCGCTCTGGCGTCGTCCCTGGCGGACCCTCGCCCGGCTCGACGCGGAGGGTCGTCGTACGATCATCGCCTGGGGTGCGGTGCTCGCGGCCATGAACGTCTGTTTCTACCTGGCGATCGCCCGCGTGCCTCTGGGGACCGTCGCCGCGATCGAGTTTCTGCCGGTCATCGTGCTGGCCGCGCTCGGTGCCCGTACGGCACGTAATCTCGCGGCACTCGTGGCGGCCGTCGGCGGTGTATACGTGCTGACCGGCATCCGGCTGGCCGGGGAACCGCTGGGGTTGGTGTTCGCCCTCGCCAACGCGGCGCTGTTCGCCGCCTACATCGTGCTGGCTCACGGTACGGCTCGGCGGCTGCGCGGCGTCAGCGGCATCGACGGACTGGCCGCCGCCATGCTGATCGCCAGCGTGTTCGTCGCGCCGGTGGCCGTTTGGCAGGCCGCTCCCGCGATGATCGACCCGGTCACACTCGCCGCCGGGATCGGGGTGGGGATCTGTTCGTCGGTGATCCCGTACGTGTGCGATCAGCTCGCCATGGCACGCATGGCCCGCTCCACGTACGCGCTGCTGGTGGCGCTGCTTCCGGCCACCGCAACGGTGATCGGGGTCGTGGTGCTCCGGCAACTCCCGTCACCTGCCGAGCTGGCCGGGGTCGGGCTCGTGGTGCTCTCGGTCGCGCTCCATCGGGAACTTCGGCCCCCTCCAACCGCGGTGAAGGCCACGCTCTCACAGGAAGGTAAGACGAAGTGCGATACATGAAGCTGGGCTCGTCGGGACTGCGGGTCTCGCGGATCTGCCTGGGCATGATGACGTACGGCGATCCGGAATCCCGGGACTGGATCCTGCGCGAGGACGCGGCCGAGCCGATCGTACGGCGCGCGGTCGAGGCCGGTGTGACGTTCTTCGACACCGCCGACATGTACTCCGGCGGCGCGAGCGAGGAGATCACCGGGCGGCTGCTCGGCAAGCTCTTCGCGCGCCGCGACGACTACGTTCTCGCCACTAAGGTCTACTTCCCGATGGGGCCGGGCCCGAACGACCGAGGGCTGTCCCGCAAGCACGTGCTGGCCGCCATCGACGCCTCGCTGACGAGGCTCGGAACGGACTATGTCGATCTGTACCAGATCCACCGCTGGGACTACGAGACGCCTGTCGAGGAGACCATGGAGGCCCTGCACGACGTGGTGCGGGCCGGCAAGGCACGCTACATCGGGGCCTCCAGCATGTACGCCTGGCAGTTCGCCAAAGCGCAGCACACTGCTCAGACAGCCGGCTGGACCAGGTTCGTGTCGATGCAGAACCACTACAACCTGGTGTACAGGGAGGAGGAGCGAGAGATGATCCCGCTCTGCCTGGACCAGGGGGTAGGTGTCATCCCGTGGAGCCCGCTGGCACGCGGACTGCTCACCGGGAGCCGCCACCGCGACGGCCGGCCGCGCACGGTCCGATCCGGCAGGGACCCGCTGGCCGACAGCATGTACGAGGACGCGGACTTCGACGTCGTCGACGTGGTGCGCGCGGTGGCGGGCGAACGAGGCTTGCCCCCGGCGCAGCTCGCGCTCGCATGGCTGCTCGGGAGACCTGGCGTGAGCGCGCCGATCGTCGGGGCGAGCAAGGTGGGTCACCTCGACGACGCGATCGCGGCGGTCGAGGTGTCCCTGAGCGAAGAGGAGGTGGCCCGCCTGGAGGCCCCCTATCGACCGCATCGGATCATCGGGCACTCCTGAAAGCCGCCGGTGGGCAGGGTCGGCCCCCTTGGCCGGGGCATGGCGCCGCCTCCAGCTCCCTCACCCGCTCGCCGCTGATCCAACCGCCGAGTGCGCTGCCCGCTCCGATTCGGGCAGCCGCCAGTCGGCCGTCCACAGCCGGGTGCCCGAGCGGCGGTCGAGGCGGCGCAGGAACGACAGGACGCCAGCGGTGCCGGTGCTCCAGGTGTAGGCCGCCTTGTCGAGGTCGTTGCCGGGGAAGACCGGCTGCGCCGGCTCGCCGCCGGCCCGTACCAGCATGCGCTCGGCGATGTCCTCGGCGTGGCGCCAGTAGTCGTCATGGCCCGTGACGATCGCCAGGTCGATCAGCGCTTCGCCGATGCCCGCCAGGCCGCAGCACTGGGAGACCACCCAGGCTTGCGGGGCGACGACCAGGCACGCCCGCGCGCCCCGCTCGGCCAGCTCCAGGTAGCGGTCCTCGCCGTACGCGCGGGCCGCGCGGGCCAGCGTGCCGGTGATGCCCGACATGCCCTGGCACCAGGAGGCCCCCATGGCCCGGGCATCAGGGCCGTGCAACTCGCCGATCAGCGCCTCGGCCTGGACGGCCAGCGCCGCCAGCCGCTCCCGGGCCGCCTCGCCCGCCGCTCGGTCGCCGGTGGCCTCGTGGTAGGAAAGCAGGAAGTCCGCGCACCCCGCGTCGCCGTGGGCGTACGCCGTGTCGACCGACACGCCGGAGCCGGGCTGGGCGGGCGCCACGGCGTCCTGCGACCGCGTGACCTCACCGGCGATCAGCAGCCGGGCGCACTCGGCGGCGATCCGCAGATGCCGGGCATCGCCGGGGTCGAGGGCGGCCAGGGCCAGATGGCCCGAGCCGATGCCTGCCACGCCGTGTGCCTGGTCGGCCCGCTGCGGGCCGTCGATGGTGACGGGGGCCGGCGCCGCCAGTTCCGGCGCGGCGCTCAGCCGGGCCGCGGTCAGGAACAGCGCGGTGCCGGTACGGCCGAAGTACAGCGAGGGCGGGAGCTTGGCGGGCGGCATCACGCGGGCCGTCCACCGGGCCAGGTCGGCGGCCACGGCCTTGGCCTCCGGGTGGTGCAGCAGTTCCATGCCGACTCCGGCACTGCCGCCGTAGACGTTGGTCACCGGCGGGCTCTCCCGGCGGGCGTCCTCGGGCGCGGCCATCAGCTGCTCGGCGAAGGCCGCGCACTCGCGCACGGTGTGGTCGAGCGCCTTGGACAGCAGTTCCCCGGTGAGCCTGGGCGGGGAGGGCAGCTTCCACCGCCTCACCTGCGGCCGATCGGCGGTGGGACCCGGTTCGTGGGCGGGTCTGAGCTCGGCGGCGGGATCCGGTTCGTGGGCGGATCTGAGCTCGGCGGCGGCGGCGGTGCGGTCGGCGGGGTCGAGGCTCAGCAGGCCGGGCAGCAGGCCGAGGACGCCCGCCGTGACGTCCGGGAACATCCCCGCCAGGCACATGAGCGTGCGCTCGACGTTGCGGACCGGGTCCGGGCCGATCATGATCGGGTTCATCCCGGTCGCCGCGAAGAACAGGGTGGCGCCCAGCGAGAAGTAGTCGTCAGCGGGCACGGAGTCACGGTCGGTGTGCTGGTCGGGCACGCTGTAGCCGCGGCTCCAGCCGGGCAGCTGCAGCCCGTCGTACCTGCTGTTGCCGAAGTCGATCAGGGTGCAGCGGCCGTCCTCGCCGAGCACGACGTTCTTGGGCGACAGGTCGCGGATGACGACGCCGTGCGCGTGCACCGCGTCGATCACCTCCAGCAGCCGGACGGCGAGCGTGCCGAGGTCGCGCTCGCCGGTGCCGGGCTCCTCGGTGAACAGGCCGTTCTCCGCGACGAAACGGTTGAGGTCGCGGCTGCCCGCGTCGGTCATGACGAGGAACTCGTCCTCGCCGTGCCGGAAGTGGTCGATCGGCTCCGGTACGCCTGCCACGCCCGCGAGCGCCTGCAGGACGCGCAGCTCGTTGCGGAGGTACATCCGCAGGTCCCAGCCCTCGACGTTCTCCCCGACGTACGCGCGGGCCTCCTTGACCACGACCCGCCGTCCGGCGGCGTCGGTGGCGCGGTAGACGTTTCCGCGCGGGCCGCGCACGACGCCGGAGGTCACGCGGTACCGGCCGCCGATGAGCCGCCCGCTGCCGCCGTCGGCGGCCTGCCCGGTGGTCTGGGCGGGCGGCAGTGTTCCCAGCGGCGTTCCCAGCGGCGTTGCCGGCGGCGTTCCCGGTGACGGCCGTTCATCAGGCTGCGACGGCCCGGCCGGCTCCGTGGGGCGGAACGGGTCGGTGGCCCAGGGCGGGCAGGTGAACTCGGGGCCGGCCGCGCCCGGCAGCTGCTCGCCGTCCGGCCCGATCACGATCAGCTCGAAGTCGCCGTTCTCGTCCACGCGGTACTGCGGGGCGAACGGGGCATACCTGTAGTACACCGGAGCATCGGGGCGGACCCGCCGATCGCTGACGACGCGCGGGGCCGACAGCCCGGACAGGGCGTCGGCGAGGGCGTGGCCCAGTTCGACCACCGCGTCCTGCTCCGGGTAGACCGTCATGGCCTTGCCCACGGCTCCCGGGTCGACGTCGCCGGAGTTGAGCTCCATGAGCCGGTGGGTCGAGCGGGCGACCTTGAAGGCGCAGCCGGTGCCGGCCAGGATCGGCAGCGCGCGGTCAAGGGTGTCGTTGAGGGTGCCGGGACGTGCGGAAATGTGGATTTTCCAGCCCTGCAACGGAATGTCGTGGTGAGGATCGTGAACGCTGATCCACGTGTCGTCCTCGTATATTTCCCTACCGTTCGAATCTGCAAATTGGGTAAGGCGGTCGAGCACATTAAAGTCCACGGTCATCCCTCGATAACAGAGCGCATCGTCCTGATATGAGAAAAGGCCATCAGAGCATCGCCGACGGCCTTTCCCCAGCGCATCTCGTCACCACGCTTCACCGCGTGGGATCAGGCGCTTCACACAATGGACGGGCAGCAGGGGAAGCTGCTGCAGACCGTACGCTTGCAGGTGTTGACGCAGGCCTGCGGGCCGTGGAGCAGCTTGTTGAGCTCGCCTTCGAAGTCGACGGCGAGATCTTCGTACTCCAGGACTCCGGCGTCGCGGGGCTCCAGTGCGAGGACCGACATAAGGGCTCCTTCCTTGGCCACCTATGGGCGGCCGGCGTAGGGATCCGAGCCTCGGGATGGCGCCGGTAGGCACCTTTCCCGTGCCCTGCCCGTGACCGGGAACCAGCTCGATGTTCCCCCGTCGCGAGCAAACGGAGGCATTATGTGCATATATCCGGAAGCCTGTCCAGAGGTAGCCGTAACAGCCAAAAATGTGTTTACATGCACCTTTACAGCGAGAGTTCGATCTTCTAGATTGACGTTCGTGATGGGGGGATCTCCGGCGTGCCGGTCTCGGAACGGCGCCCGCGCGTGAGGCTCTGGCGGCGCGGACGCAGGAAGAGCGTCCCGGACGACCGGTCGGGGCTCGTGGCCCAGTACTGGGAGAGTCACGACGAGCACCTGCTGACCGCCACCCTCGGTACGATCGCCCGCAGGCTGCCGTCCTTGGTGGCCGCCGCGCTGCGGATGGCGTGGCAGGCCAGTCCTCGCGACACGGCCGTGGCCCTGGCGGGCAACCTCGCGGCCGGCGTCTTCACGGTCTTCGGCCTGGTGGCCACCTCCGACGTGCTGGCCTCGCTGCTGGCCGCCGGCCCCACACTCGATCGGGTATGGACCGCGCTGCCCTCGCTGCTGCTCGTGGCCGCCGCCACCGGGTTGCGCGGAGCGCTGCTGGCCGGCGCCGGATGGGCGCAGGCCCGGCTCAAACCGCTGGTCGAACGGCTGGCCGAGACCCGCCTGTTCGAGCTGACCACCCGGGTGGAGCTGGCCGCGTTCGACGACCACGACTTCCACAACGCGATGCGCCGGGCCCGCGACAGCGGCGTGCCCGACACCGCCACCGTGGTGGAGACGACGATCGCCGCGGTCACCGGCGCGGTCGGAGTGCTGGCCTCGGCCGTGGCGCTCGGCCTGCTGCACCCGATCCTCATGCCGTTACTGCTGGTCGCCGCCGTGCCGGCGGGATGGGCCGCCGTACGCATGGCGCGGCTGGGTTATCAGGCGTTCTACCGGCTGTCCGCCGCGCGGCGGCGCAAGTTCATGCTGTCGGACCTGATGGCCGAACGGCAGCCCGCCGCCGAAGTGCGGGCGTTCACGCTCCGGGACTTCCTGCTCGGCCAGTACGCCAAGGTCGCCGACCTGGAACAGGACGTCCAGCTCGACGTGGCACGGCGGCGGGCCGCGACCAAGGCGGGCGGCGACCTGCTGACCGGCCTGGCCACGGCCGGCGTGTACGTGGTGCTCGGCGTGCTGCTGGCCGTCGGCGTGATCCCGCTGTCCGTGGCCGGCGCGGCCGTGCTGGCGATCAGGACCGGGCAGATGTCGCTCACCGCCCTGATCCAGACCATGAACCGGCTCTACGAGGCAGGCCTCTACTTCGGCGACTACCTGGCCTTCTGCGAGTCCGCCCGGGAGCGCGTCCCCCCGCCGCCGGCAACCCCTGCCGGGCCGGCGCCGTTCCGCCTGCTGACGGCCGAGAACGTCACGTTCACCTACCCCGGAGCCGACCGGCCCGCACTCTCGGGCGTCAGCGTGACGGTCGGCCAGGGCGAGGTCATCGCCCTGGTCGGCGAGAACGGCTCGGGCAAGACGACCCTGGCCAAGCTGCTGGCCGGGCTGTACCAGCCGCAGGAGGGCACGATCCGCTGGGACGGCGTGGACCTCGACGCGTTCGACGGTGACGCGCTGCGGCGGCGGATCTCCGTGATCGCCCAGGATCACACGCGCTGGCCGCTCACCGTCCGTGAGAACATCGTCATGGGGCGCCCCCTGGAAGAGGACCGGCTTGCCGCCGCCTGCGCCGCGGCGGGCGCCGACGAGGTGGTGGCACGGCTGCCCGACGGCTACGACGCGCTGCTCGACCGCCGCTTCCGCGGCGGCCACGACCTGTCGGGCGGCCAGTGGCAGCGCATCGCCGTGGCACGCGGCTTCTACCGCGACGATGCCGCGCTGGTCATCTTCGACGAGCCGACCTCGGCCCTGGACGCCCGTGCCGAGCACGCCCTGTTCGAGCGGATCCGCGGCCACGCCGCCGGTCGCACCATCGTGCTCATCACCCACCGGCTGGCCAGCGTCCGCTACGCCGACCGCATCTACGTGCTGGACGGCGGCGCGATCGCTGAACACGGCACGCACGCCGAGCTGATGGAACGCGACGGCCTGTACGCCGGCCTGTACGAGCTGCAGGCCTCGGCCTACCACCAGACGGTGCCATGATCGTCGCCGAGTCGGCGTACCTCGCCGTGACCGCGGCGCTGCTGATCGCGGCGCTGGTCAAGCTGCGGGACGTGCCCGGCTTCGCCCGGTCGGTGGCGGGCTACCAGGTGCTGCCGGGAAGCCTGGCCGGTCCGGCCGCGGTGGGCGTGCTCGTGGCCGAGCCGGCCGCCGGCGGGCTGCTGCTCGCTCCGGGCGGCCGGCGGTGGGGCGCCGTGGCGGCGGCGGTCCTGTTCGCCGCCTTCCTGGCGGCCATGGCCTCCGTGATGTGGCGCCGGATGGCCGTGGACTGCGGGTGCTTCGGCGGCCGTGACCTCGTCGGGCCCGGCACGCTGCTGCGTACCGGGCTGCTGCTGGTGCTCGCGGTGACGGCGGCTCTGACCGGGCCGGTCGCGTTCGCGCCCGTCCAGCTTCCGGTGGCGGCGGTCCTGCTCGGGCTGGCCTTCCTGCCCGCGCGGCTGCTACGCGCGGAGAGGGTCTCGTACGGGCCGCGTCCCGGCACGCGCTTCGCTCTCAACGGCAAGCCGGAGCCGGCCGGCGACCGGACGATGTACGCGTTGGTCTCGCCGGAGTGCGGGCTGTGCAAGGCGATGCTGCCGGAGTTCGTCGCGACAGCCGAGCACCTGGATGTCGCGCTGGTCAGCGCGGTGGAGGGATACGGTGGCGCCGGGCTGCCCGTGGTCGTGGACCCGGAGGTCTTCGACCGCAACGACATCCCGTGGCCGCCGTACGTGGTGGTGATCGACCGCACCGGCACCGTCCTGTCGGCGGGCGGCGCGGCCGATCCGGCACAGCTGGAGCAGGTTCTGTCCCGCGCCGAAGCGGTCGCTCCCCGAGACGGGCGTTGACACGCAGGGACGACTGTCGTGCTTGGCACATGCTCGTCGTCGGAAGAGCAGGGCCCGCGTCATCAATCGCCTTGCTGAGCGAGCCCGTTCAGGTCAGGTCGTCCTTCTTCTGAGTGCTGCGCCGGCTGCCGCGCAGTCGGGCCAGGGCCGCCTTGATGGGGCGGCGGGCCAGTGCCCTGCGGGCCGAGTCTCGGTGGATCAGTGCTGTGAGCTCGTTGGCATGGTCGCCGGCCTCGCGAAAGGCGTCCGCGGCCTGCTGGTAGACATCGGCGGCCTCGCCGAACTGTCCCATCGTGGTCAGGACGCCGCCGTGCCTGGCGAGGACCTGGCCAGCGTTGTGGTGGCTGCCGAGTTCGCGGAAGTCGTCGGCGGCACGCCGGTAGACGGAGATGGCCTCGTCGAACCTTTCCAGCTGGGCGTGCACCTCGCCCAACTGCTCCAGTACACGACATTCGTGATACCGATCGTCAACCTCGTGGAAGATGCCGGCGGCCTGCCGGTTGAGGGCGGTGGCCTCGCTGAATCGACCCGTCCGGGCCAAGGCTGCCGCGAGGTTGGCCACGGCCAGGCCTTCACCGTGCCGGTCGTCGATCTGGCGGAAGATGTCGGCGGCCTGCTGGTAGGCGGTGATGGCCTCGCTGAACTGCTGCACATGTGTCAACGCCATCCCGAGGTTGGTGAGCGCGCCGCCCTCACGGTACTTGTTGCCCATCCGCCGGAAGATGCGCAGACTTCGCCGATGAACGGTGACGGCCTCGTGGTAGCGCCGCAGGTCGGTCAGGACGGTGCCGGCGTTGCCCAGGGCCGTGCCTTCGCCGTCCAGGTCACCGATCTCGCGGAAGATGTCGACCGCCTGCTGGTAGTTGGCGAGGGCGTCGACGAATCTTCGCTGCTCGGACTGGGCGGTCGCAAGATTGCTCAGAGCTGAGCCTTCGTGGTACCGGTCGCCGAGGTGACGGGCGGCGGCCAGCGCGTGAGTGGTCAAGGTGACCCAGTCATCGAGGCGCCGCCGCCTGTCAAGGAAACCGTCCAGAGCGAGGGGGAGATCGCGGACTATGTGGTGGTGGGCACTGCCGCGCGCGGTCGTCTCGACGACTGCGACCAGATTGGCATATTCGGCATCCAGCCAGGCAAGCCCCCTGCCATGGCCACCGAACTCCTCTGCCTCTTCGCCGGTGTCCGTCAGGTCCAGATGCTCGCCGGCGGCCTGCGCGGTGGCCAGGTAGTACGCCAAGAGCGCGGTCAGCGCGCCGGGCCGGTCGTCGTCGCGGGCATGGGTGTCGGCGAGGTCGGTGGCGAACAGGCGGACCAGGTCGTGCATCCGCCATCTGCCGTCGAGGTGGCCGGGTTCGATCAGGTGAGCGCGCGCGAGTTCGTGCAGCGCGGTGTCGGCTTCCGGCCCGTCCATGTCGCTGACGACGGTGGCGGCTTGAGCGGAGATGTCGGGGCCCGGATTGACGGTGAGCAGGCGGAACAGCCGGGCATCCGCCGGGGGCAGCTGCTGGTAGGACAGGTTGAACGCGGCCCGTACGGCGTTGTCGTCCGGACTCCCTGCCGCATACCGGAGCCTGTCGAGCCGGGTGCGTTCGCCTTCCAGGTTGACGGCCATCTGTGCCAGAGAGCGGTGGGGGGTGGCGAGGTTGGCGGCCACAATGTGCAGTGCCAGCGGAAAACCGGCACAGAGCCGGGCGATGGCTTGGGCGCTGCCGGGGTCGTCGGTGACTCGTGTGTCGGTGGGGCCGCAGGTGAGACGGATCTGCCTGGCCAGCAGGTCGACCGATGCGGCCGGAGTGAGGACGTCGAGTTCGAGGATGCGCGCGTCCAGGTCGGCCAGAGTGTGGCGGGAGGTGACCACTGCCTTTCCCACCCAAGGGAGCAAAGGCCGGGCCTGGGCGGAAGAGGCGGCGTTGTCGATCACTACCAGCACGTGCCGGCCGGCTTCGGCGTAGGCGGCCATGACCGATGCGAACAGCCGGGAGCGGTCTTCCTCTTCCGCGGGGATGTGCTCGCCCGGGACACCCGCTGCCCGCAGCATGCCATCCAGTACTGCGGAAGGCTCACGCCTCCGCTGCGGGTCGTAGCCGAGCAGGTCGACGAACAGCACGCCGCCCGGGAACCAGCCTTTCGCCCACGCGGCGTGGGCGGCCTGCACCGCCAGTTCGGTTTTGCCTATCCCACCCGTCCCGGCCAACACCGCTACTTGAGCCACCTCGCCCTGTGGGCCGGCCGGGTCGAGCAGTGCCGTCAACTCGGCCAGCTCACGGTCGCGGCCGGTGAACGCCCGCGATCGCCTGGGCGGTCCCTTCAGCGCGGTCTGCACCTGCGGCGGGAGCTGGATGGTGAGGTCGCGACCGATGATCACCGTGGCGAACGGGAAGGATCCACCCGTGATCTTGTTGTAGGTGTGATCGGCCACGTTATCGGCTCACCCCGGAGGCGTCAGGACCATTCGGTGGGGGAACAGGCGGGGGCGGAGAGCTGAAGGTGACGTCACGGCCGAGGATGTACACGCCGGAATGGGTGCCGCCGCTGATCTCGTTGTGCACGGCCCCTGGCGTGTTCCCTGCCTCAGAGGGCCGCGGTGGTGGCGGGCCGGAAGGTCGGGCGTTGACCGTCCCGTAGATGGCCAGGACCAACCCGGCCAGGCCGAAGAACGCACCGATCGAGCTGGCGAGCTTGTCGGCCTCCTCCAGCCCGACCGCGGCGAAGTAGACGCCCATGGCGATCGCGGCGATCACAGCCAGGGCGCCGCCCACCCAGGCCACAGCACGTTTTGACATGCTCCTATCGTTGCGTATTCACGCTGCCACCAAGGGTGATCGAAGCCCTTTGTCGCTGTCTGGTGACACATCGGAGCCGCACCCCACGTGGCAGCCTCGATCGCTGTTCGGAGGCAGCGAAGATGGCAGGGGAGCCCGCTCCCGAGCTGGGCGCTGTCACTTCGATGGGTGCCGAGATATCGGCGCTCCCGTGATCGAAGCTGGCAATATCCAATCGAAGATCGATTCCTCTTGAGCGAGGGCTGACGGGCCGCGACGGCGTCAGTCCTGAGCTCCGGTGTCAATGCCGTCGACGGTCAGGTCCGTCAGCGCCGCGATGGCCGCGGCGACGGTGGTACGCCCCCGGTTCAGCTCCGCGGCGATCGCCTCGGCCGCGCCCAGCACGCCGACGCAGCGGAGTCGGAGGGCTTCCCGCGTGAGCCCGGAGTACGGCCGCAGGGCGGTGACCATCAGGTCCGTGTAGCCGTCGAGCAGCTCGCGCTCGATCTCCTCCATCTCCTGGCTCCCCTTGAGTGCGGCCGAGATGGCGGTCCACTCCGGCATGTCGGTGGCGCAGCCGAAGTAGGCGGCGCTCAGGACGCGGGCGATTTCGCGGGGGACGGCCGGGGCGTCACGCAGGGCCTCCTCCGAGGCGGCCCGGTGCCGCTCGTCGAGCCGCCGGTAGAGCGCGATCAGCAGGCCGGGGCGGGTGCCGAAGTGGTCGTAGACGATTGGCCTGCTCACTCCGGCGGCCTCCGCCAGGCTGAGCAGCGTGAGGCTGTCGGTGCCGTGGGCGCGCACGATCGCCATGGCGGTGTCGAGCAACTGCTCCCGCCTGGCCGGCTTGGACAGGCGAGTCGATCCCGTGGCCATCGTCCTCCCTTGCGTCGTCTCTCAGCTTAAGCTACAAAATGTAAGTTACAGAATGTAGGTTAGTGAGAGGACATCACCGTGGAGCACTCCGTACTGATCTTGGGTGGATCCGGCCAGGCGGGCGCGGGGACCGCGACCCTCCTGCGCCGGTGGTACCCGGAGCTGCCGCTGACGATCGCGGGCCGCGATCTCGGCCGCGCCCGGCGGGTCGCCGACGAGCTCGGTGGCGCGGCAGCCGCGACCATCGATCTGCGGCGAGGCGATCTCGGCCTCCAGGAGATCGGGGGCTACTCGGCGGTCGTGGCAACGGTGTGGGACAGCCACCTGAACGGACTGCGTTTCGCACAGGACCGCGGCCTGCCGTACGTCAGCATCTCCAGCGGCCTGGTCGACATCGGACCGGAGGTCGTCGCCGCCGGCCTGCGAGCCGGCGCCACGCCGATCCTGCTGGCCAGCCACTGGTACGCGGGGCTCGTCGTCCTCGCGGTGCTCGGCCTCGCCAGGGAGTTCGACCGGCTCGACACCATCGAGATCAGCGGCGTGCTGGACGAACAGGACGGCGGCGGGCCCGCGGCCATGGCGGACATGGAACGCCTGCTGGCCGCCACCTCAGCGGGGCACGTCCGCCGCGACGGCGTCTTCCACTGGGTCAGCGGCCCCGACGCGGAGGTGGAGGTCACCGGCGTCGACGGCACCGTGCTGCCCGGCCAGATCGTCCCCATCCTCGACGTGCCGAGCCTGGCCCTCGCGACGGGCGCGCCCAACGTCCGCTTCGCGTTCGCGGTCGGTGAGTCGGCGGGCAGGCGGCGCGGCGGGCCCGCGTCCGCGGAGGTCAGGATCGACCTCGAAGGCGTGGACCGCGCGGGCGCGCCGCTCAGGACGAGCCGCCACCTCTTCCACCCGGAGGGGCAGCGCCCCCTGACGGCGCTCGGTGTCGCCCTCGGCGTCGAGCGACTGCTCGGCCTGCGCGGCGCCCCCGTGCCGCCCGGACTCCACACCCCCGAGGCGTTGATCGATCCCGGGTACGCGGCCGAGCGCATGGCGGAGATCGGCACCACCTTCGTCGGCGCGCACGGCGATCGCTGACTGCGGCGATCGCCGGCTCCGGCGATTGCCGCCCGGGGCACTGCCTGTCAGGCGCGTTGCAGGGGTGACTCAGGCACTCAGCCGCGCGACGCTTATCGACAAAGCTCACATTCAGGATCGATCCGTCCGGGACGCGGCTTGATGCGGCCGGATCCAGTCTCCAGGTGAACCGCGGCGACCCCGTCGTCCCTGGAGGAACCCGTGGTGCGGATGACGGTGGGGCGGCTGCTCAAAGTCAGCGGCTTCAGCCTCCAGAGCTGAGGTGCTTCAAGATCTCGGTGGCCGTTGCGTGCGCCCGGGTGGCCATCTCCTCGACGGGCAGTTCGCGGAAGGCGGGGTAGTTGACCTCCACGCAATACGGCCCGCGGAAGCCGAGCTCGTACAAACCCTGCAGGAGGTGCCCAATGTTCAGCTCGCCTTCGCCAGGCAGCAGGCGAGCCCGGCGGGCTTCGGCCAGGAAGTCGTCGTCAACGATGCGGCCGTCGTTGAGCTGCACCGCCACGATCTGCTCGGGAGTCAGTCCTTCCAAGTTGGCGAGGGTGGAGCGGGTGTTGAAGAAGTGCCAGACGTCGATCATCAGGCCGGCGTTGGGCGAGCCCGAGGCCTCCACGATCGCGCGGGCGGTGGCTACGTCCTTGATCGGCGACCAGGGGAACGCCTCGACCGCGACTCGGATGCCGTACGGGGCAAGCGTCGTGCAGATGGCGTGCAGGCGTGCCCCGGCTGCGGCGACGTCGAGGTCGCCGCCGCCGAGCTCACCCGCGGTCACATGGTGTGGCGAGAACGCGCCAGCCAGGTCTTCGAACACGGTGATGTCGATGTCGGCCATGGCCCAGCCGGTGAGGAACTCTGTTTCCCGCAGCGCGAGCCCGTGCTCGTGCAGTACCGCGCGCAGGGAGGCGTCATCATGTCCCTGCGCGAGCGTCGCCTGGTAGTCCTGTGCGTGCAGGCCAATGCCGGTGAATCCGGCGGCTGCCGCGGCACGGCAGCGTTCCGCGAACGGCACGCGCGCCGGTTGCGCGAAACCGGCGCCGGACAGCGTGACGAAGCTGGCCGTCAGTTCCGGGTTCATGGCACGACCGGGGTGGCGTGGGAGTGGAAGGTGACGGGCACGTCGAGGCCCCAGGCGGTGGAGCGGCCCTGGCCTTCGGTGGTCCACAGAACCGGTTCCCAGTCGGGGGCGAAAATGTGGATGCCTCCGGAGAACACCTCGATGCGGTTGCCGCCGGGTTCCAGGACGTACAGGAAGAAGCCCTGGGTGCGGGAGTGCTTGGCCGGGCCGAACTCGATGGAAGCGCCCAGTTCGCAGAAGACGTCGGCAGCGCGCAGGACGTCCTCGCGGTTCTCGACGGCGTAGGCCAGGTGGTGCAGGCGACCAGCAGTGGTGGTGGGTTCACGGGTGATGGCCAGGTCGTGGGCCTTGTTCATCAGGCTCATCCACGCGCCAGCCTCGTCCTGACCCGGCGGGACGAGATGTTCGCGCAGCTTGAAGCCCAAGGTTTCGCTCATGAACCCGCGGACCGAGACGACGTCGTGGGCCAGCACGTTGATGTGGTCGATGCGGGCGGCCCCGACGCCACGCCCGACGGAGGTCTGCGGCTGGTTGGGCAGGTAGGACTGCTGTCCGGCGGGCGCCTGGTACTTCTCGCTCTCGTAGTAGATCTCCATGCGCTGCCCGCTGGGCACCCGGAAGGTGTAGGCCTTGCCGTGGCCGACATCGCCGTCGATCCAGTCGCCGGCCACGCCGCGTTCCTGCAAGGCGGCAACCCGGCGCTCCAGGGCTTGCGGGCTGACAGCGCGCCAGCCGACGTGGCCGAGCCCTGCGTGGTCTGCGGAGGTGAGTTTGAGCGTGGTCAGGTCGTGGTCACCCCAGCCACGCAGGTAGGCGCTGCCGCCGGATTCGGTCACCAGGGTGAGCCCGTAGACCTCGATGAGGAAGGCGAGGCTTTGGTCGTAGACGGGAGTCAGCAACTCGGCGTGACCCAGGTGCGCCAGCTCGTACAGCGGCTCAGTCATGACTCTTCTTCTCCAGCTCTGCGATCTCGGCCAGAACCTGCGGCCCGCGGTTGGCCGCGGAGTAGCCGGTGAACAGGAAGGCCAGGTCGACGACGGCGCGCAGTTCGTCCCAGCTCGCTCCCGCGCGCAGCGCGGCCAGGCCGTGCAGCTTGGCGGCGTCGCTGAGCTTGGCGTGCAGGATGCCGAACAGGACCAGCTGGACGGTCTTCTGCTCCAGCGCCTCGGGATACATGATCAGGTTGCGCAGCCGTTCCTGCGCCAGCAGCACCTCGGGGTTGGTCTCCGCGGAGGCGGCGAAGCGCTGCTGGACGCGCGGCGGCACGAAGCCCAGCATCTCCTGATACGTCGCCCGGAAGTCTTCGATGCTGTGAGGTCGCTCGCTCATGGCTGTTCCGCCTTGGTGACGCCGCCGACCGCCCAGTGCTCGGGCGGTACCTCGTGGACGATCACGCGGATGGTCTCGGGCGGAACGTCCAGGGACTCCTGGACCGCCGTGTGCACCTTTCGGATGAGCGCGCGGATCTTGTCCGGACCGCGTCCGGCCACGATGCTGATGTTGACCAGTGGCAACGGTCATGCTCCGATCAGTGTCAGGGAACCCAGGTGGGTGAACTCGGCGGAGATCGTCCGGCCGCGTTCGACGAACACGGCGTCGGTGAGCCCGCCGGTCAGGACGATCCAGCCTTTCTCGATGGCCAGGCCGCGGCGGCCGAGGGCGTTGGCGGCCAGGGCCAGCGCCTCGGCCGGGTGTCCCTGGACGGCGGCGCCGGTCGCGGTGTCGACGATCGCGCCGTCGATGCCGAGCAGGCAGCCTTCGAGGGCAAGGTCAAGCTCGGCGGGCGACACGGCCTTGCCACCCACGACGAACCGCGAGGAGGAGGCGTTGTCGGCCACCACGTCGGGCAGCGCGAAGCTGAAATCCTCGTACCGGCTGTCGATCACCTCGAACCCGGCGTGCACGCTTTCCACCGCCGCCAGCGCGCTCGCCGCGGACACTCCCGGGCCGGCCAGCCGCTCGCCCATGAAGAAGACGATCTCCGGCTCCGCCCGAGGGCGGATAAGGGCGTCCAGCGGAACCGGCACACCGGCGGGCAGAATCATCGCGTCGGTCAGCCAGGCGGTGAGCGGGGAGTCGATGCCCATCCGCTGCTGCTTGGCCCGCGAGGTGAGGCCCAGCTTGACGCCGACGACCCGCTCGCCCGCCTCGACCTTGCGGCGCACCAGTTCGTCCTGCACCTGATAGGCGGTTGCCAGGTCCAGCTCCGGCCACTGCTCGGTGATCCGACCACCGGCTCGGCGCTCTGTTTCGCGGTCGAGCAGCTCACTCACCACTCGCTCGCTGGTCCATCCGGTCATGCCCGCCCCCTTTCCGCTGCCAGGGTGATCGCCACGTCGATGATCATGTCTTCTTGTCCTCCGACATAACCGGCTTCTCCGACTTTGCGCAGGATGGCGTGCGCGGGCACACCGTAGCGGTTCGCCGCCCGCTGGGCGTGCAACAGGAAGGAGGAGTACACGCCGTAGCGGCCCTGCTCGATGGCCGGCCGGTCGGCCACCGGCAGCCGCGGCACCAGCGGAGTGAGCACCTCGTGCGCCGCGGTGAGCACAGCGTCGACGTCCAGGCCGGTGGGGATGCCGAGCCGGTCGAAGACGACGGCGAGCAGCTCGGTCGGCGAGTTGCCCGCGCCCGCGCCGAGCGCGCACAGGCTGCCGTCGATCTGGCGGGCGCCGGCCCGATAGGCGGCGATGGAGTTGGCCACACCGACGGACAGATTCTGATGTCCGTGAAAGCCGACTTGGGCGTCGCTCCCGAGCTCGGCCACCAGCGCCTCGACCCGCGCGGTCACGTCGTCGGGCAGCATCCAGCCCGCCGAGTCGACGACGTACACGCACTGGCAGCCCGCGTCCGCCATGATCCGGGCCTGGGCGGCCAGTGTGGCAGCGTCCACCCGATGGGCGAGCATCAGGAAGCCGACCGTCTCCATGCCGAGCTCGCGGGCCGCGCCGAAGTGCTGGATCGCGACGTCGGCCTCGGTGCAGTGAGTGGCCGCCCGCATGACGGACGCCCCGGCATCGTGGGCGCGGCGCAGATCTTCGATGGTGCCGACCCCGGGTAGCAGCAGGACGGCGACGCGGGCCCGGCGCGCCTCGGCCACCGCTGTCTTGACGAGGTCGATCTCATCGGTGGCCGAGAAGCCGTAGTTGAAGGAGGAGCCGGCCAGCCCGTCACCGTGGGTGACCTCGATGACGGTGACGCCCGCGTCGTCGAGCGCCCGGGTCACGGCCCGCACCTGCTCGGCGGTGAACTGGTGGGCCACCGCGTGGCTGCCGTCGCGAAGCGTGGTGTCGGTGATGCGTACGGCATCCGCTCCAGGGGCCATCACGTGGTTGTCCAGGGGGCCCATCAGTTGGACACCCCTTCCCGCGTAGTGAGCAGCTCGCCGACGCGTACGGCGGCGGCCGTCATGATATCCAGGTTGCCCGCCCACGGCGGCAGGTGGTCGCCGTTGCCGCGTACCTCCAGGAACACCGTCACCCGCGCGTGACCGCCCCATTGCGGCAGAGGGTCGTCGAACTGCGGGTCGGCCCTCAGCGTGTAGCCGGGGACGTACGCCTGGACGTCGGCCACCATCCGGCGCACTGACGCGATGATCGCGTCGCGGTCGGCGTCGGCCGGGATCGAGCAGTACACGGTGTCCCTCATGATCATCGGCGGGTCGACCGGGTTCAGGATGATGATGGCCTTGCCGCGCACGGCGCCGCCGACGCTCTCGATGGCGCGCGCGGTCGTCTCGGTGAACTCGTCAATGTTGGCCCGGGTCCCGGGACCGGCCGAGCGGGAGGCGATCGAGGCGACGATCTCGGCATAGTTCACCGGCACGACCCGCGACACCGCGGCGATGATGGGGATGGTCGCCTGCCCGCCGCAGGTGATCATGTTGATGTTGCGGACGCCGTCGTCCGCGCTGAGATTGACCACCGGGCAGATGTACGGGCCGACCGC
Source organism: Nonomuraea sp. JJY05 (assembly GCF_043496855.1). Lineage (NCBI taxonomy): Bacteria > Bacillati > Actinomycetota > Actinomycetes > Streptosporangiales > Streptosporangiaceae > Nonomuraea > Nonomuraea sp. JJY05. The sequence goes on along the minus strand of NZ_JBIEIS010000031.1, from coordinate 84,346 downwards.
CGCCGGGGTGAGGTCGATCGCGGTGATGCCGGCCGCGGCGTAGCGGGGGGCGTTGGCGTGGTGAGCTTTGGCCGAGGTGGCTTCGAACACCAAGTCCGGCAGCCGGGACTGGGCCAGCAGCCAGTCGACGCCGCCGGCACTGGCCTGCACCCCTTCCCGCTCGGCGCGGGCCAGCCCGCTGGACGCAGGATCGACGCCAACCATGTAGATCGGCTCGATGTGGGTGTTGCGCAGCAGCTTGACCAGCAGGTCCGTGCCAATGTGGCCAGGACCCACGATGGCGGCGGTGGCCGTCATGCCTGTCCTCCGGTGAATCGGGCGCTCACCGTGCCGAGCCCGCCGAACCTGGCGCTCACGCTGTCGCCCGCGGTGACCGGCACGGCCGCGGTGACCGAGCCGGGCAGCACGACGTGGCCGGCCTCCAAAGTCACGCCCCGCGCGCCCACGGTATTGGCCAGCCAGACCAGCGCGTTCAGCGGCGCGCCCAGCACCGCGCCACCGGCGCCGGTGCCCGCCACGGTGCCGTTGTGCGTGAGTACGCACCCGGCCAGCCGCAGATCGACCGCGTCCACCCTGACGGGACGCGACCCGAGCACGACGCCGCCGGAAGAGGCATTGTCGGCCACAGTGTCGATGAGGCCGATCTTCCAGTCGCGGATGCGCGAGTCGATGATCTCCAGAGCCGGGACGACGTAGTCGACGGCCGCCAGCGCCTGCGCGGCGTTCACACCAGGCCCCTTGAGCGGCCGCTTCAGCACGAACGCGATCTCCGGCTCCACCCGGGGGCTGATGAACTGCTCCAGGCAGATCGGCAGCGCTTCGAGGTGGAACATGCCGGCCAGCAGATGCCCGTAGTCCGGCTGATCCACGCCGAGCTGGCGCTGCATCGCGGCCGAGGTGAGCCCCACCTTATGCCCCTGGACCGGGTCGCCCTCCGCAACCCGCTGGTCGATCTGCGCCAACTGGATCGCGTACGCGTCGTCCACGCTCAGTTTCGGATACGAATCGCTGATCGGCTCGATCGGCTGCCGACTGAGCTGAGCGTGTCTCAGTTCCTTGGTGAGCGCTGCGTGCGTGTCGGCATCCATCGCCTCCCCTTCCTGCCCGGAGCCTTCCTGTCCGGCGCCGTGCGTGCAACCAGCAGCTTCTCGGCGACTATCCCACTATCGCAACAATAGTGATCCGCTGAGCGGATCACTTCCGTTAGGTAAAGATTCTGGCGCGTGATCCGCTCAGCGGATCGCCTGGCTTGCTGAACGCCGGGAAGCAGGGGGAAAGTCCTCGCACGTAACGCAGCACAAACATCACAGCAACAAGGAAGCGTTATGAGACGTGGTGCACAAGCAGCCGCCGGGCGGCAGGTCGTCCGGTCAGAGCGCGGCGCCGGCGGAGCCGCTTTTGTGCAGCTCACGGCTCAGAGCCAAGGCGACGGCGCGGACGGCCGGGCCCATCCGGCGCAGGTTCATACGCCCGCTCCAGCCGGAGACCGACACCGCGGCCGAGGCGCTGCCGTCAGCGCGCAGGATCGGGCTGGCCACGCAGGCAACCCCCGGCCCGGACTCTTCGTGGTCGAAGGCCAACCCGAGGTTTCTGACCCGTGCCAGCTCCCGGCGCAGGAGTTCGGGAGAGGTGATCGTACGCGGACCCACCGGTTTCAGCGGTCGCTCGCAGAGCGTCTCGACCAGCACCGGGTCGGCGAAGGCCAGCAGGGCCTTGCCCACGCCCGAGGCATGGGCGAGCAGCCGCCCGCCCACCTCCGATGCCATCCGGGGCGCGTCCTTGGATCGCAGGATCTCCACATAGACGACGTCATGGCCGTCCAGGACCGCCAGGTGGACCCTCTGGCGCGTCGCCTCGCGCAGGTCGGCCATGTACGGCAGCGCGACCGACCGCAGGTTGCGGTGCCGGGAGGCGAGCTCGCCGAACTCGAACAGCCGGGTCCCGATATGCAGGCGGGACCCGTCGCGCTCCAGGAAGCCGTGCTCCAGCAGCTCCTTGACCAGCCGTGAGGTCGTCGCCTTCGGCAGCCCGGACCGGCGGCTGATCTCCAGCACCCGCAATTCCGGGTGATGGGCGTCGAAGGCGCTCAGCACCGCCGACACTCGGGCGACAGCCGAGTCGACAATGTTCCGTTCAGCGGGACACATCGCACAAGCGTGAGGGAGAGAGACAGCTCAATGCAAGAGGTTCGATGCGGGCTCATCGGCGCGGGGATCTCCATGTCCCTATCCCCGTCACTGCATCAGGCCGAGGGCCGCCACCACAACCTGGCGGTGACCTACTCCCTGATCGACGTCGACACCATCGCCGCCGAGGTCTCCCTGGCCGACCTGCTGATCAGTGCCCAGAACGAGGGGTATGTCGGGCTCAACATCACCCACCCCTACAAGCAGGCCATCCTCGCCGAACTCGACGAACTATCCCCTCACGCCCGCGCCATCGGCGCGGTCAACACCGTGGTGTTCCACGACGGCCGCAGGATCGGACATAACACCGACGCGTACGGCTTCGCCGAGGCGTTCCGGCGGGATCTGCCCGGCGAATGCCGCGAGCGGGTGGTGCAGCTCGGCGCCGGCGGAGCCGGAGCCGCCTGCGCCCACGCCCAGCTAGCCGACGGGGTCGGCCACCTGACCATAATCGAGCCCGACGAACGGCGGCGAGCCGACCTGGCCGCGGCCCTGGCTGCCTCATTCGGCCAGGACCGCATCACCCACGCGCCGCCGGACGGGCTGGCCGACGCCGTGGCGACCGCCGACGGCATCGTCAACGCCAGCCCCGTGGGCATGCGCGCCCATCCCGGCCTCCCGCTGCCCGCCGACCTACTGCGAGCCGGCCTGTGGGTCTTCGACGTGATCTACATGCCGCTGCCCACCGCGCTGGTCACGGCGGCACGTGAGCGCGGCCTGCGGGCCACCGGCGGGGCCGGCATGTGCGTCTTCCAGGCCGCAGGGGCCTTCGAGCTGTTCACCGGTCGCCAGCCGGACACCGAGCGCATGCTCGCCCATCTACGGCAGCTACTCGACCTGCCCACCTCCAGCCAGAACAGCTGACCCGGAGGTCTCCTGTGCCCGATGCCCCCACCGTCCTAGTCGTCAACGGCCCCAACCTCAACCTGCTGGGGACCCGCGAACCCGAAAAATACGGCACCACCACCCTCGCCACCGTCGAAGACATGATCAGCAAAGAGGCGGCCCAGCACGAACTGAACGTCCGCTTCGTGCAGAGCAACCACGAGGGCGTCCTCATCGACGCCATCCACGCCGCCGGCACCGACTGCCGCGCCATCGTCATCAACCCGGCCGGGTTCACCTCCACCTCGGTCGCCCTGCGGGACGCGCTCGCCGCCGTACGCCTGCCCACCGTCGAAGTGCACATCACCAACGTGCACAAGCGAGAGGCGTTCCGCCACCACTCCTACGTCTCCGCGGTAGCCGACGCCCTCATCGTGGGCGCCGGCGTCCACGGCTACGAGCTGGCCATCCGGCACGTGGCCCACCTGCTGGCCGCACCCCCCACGGCCGGTCACACCCCCCGACAGAACCACCCGGGAGAAACCCCATGACTACATCCCCCGACAGCCGCAGGACATCAGCGCCGGCCGACGTTGTCGTCAAAGACCTACCCGAGCCGATGGCGCTGCGCCGCATGGTCGGCCCCGGCGTGGTCGCCGTCGGCATCGGACTGGCAGCGGGCGAGATCATCCTGTGGCCCTACCTGACCACCATTGGCGGCCTCGGCCTGCTGTGGCTGGCCATCGTCACCCTGGCCATCCAGATCATCATCAACATGGAGATCGAACGCTACACGCTGGCCACCGGCCAGACCGTCGTCGCCGGCCTGTCACGCTGGTGGAAGGGCTGGGGCATCATCATCTGCCTGGCCGGCGCCTTTCAATACGTCTGGCCCGGCTGGGCCACCAGCGGCTCGACCGTCTTCACCTTCCTGATCGGCGCCGGCGATCCGGTCTGGATCACCGTCATCGCCCTGGCCGCCATCGGTGTCCTCCTGTCGCTGTCCAAGGTCATCTACAAGACCGTGGAACGCGTCGAGGTGGTGAAGGTGGCCCTCACCCTCTTCTTCCTCCTCGTCGCCGTGGTCTTCGTCATCTCGCTGGCCACCTGGGGCGAAGGCGCCAAGCAGAGCGTCCTCGGGTTCGGCCAGATCCCTGACGGCGTCACCTTCACCATGCTGCTCAGCGCCATCGGCGCGGCTGGCGCCGGCGGCGTGCACAACCTCGTCCTCAGCAACTGGATCCGTGACAAGCGGTACGGCATGGGAGCACACATCCCGCGTCTGATCTCCCCGATCACCGGCCAGGAAGAGGCCTCCGGCGGTGACCGCTTCAGCTTCCCCCAGAACGAGGAGAACCTGACCCGCTGGAAGATGTGGTGGAAACGCGCCAACATCGAGCACTTCTTCTCCTTTTTCCTGGTCTGCCTGGCGACGATCACCATCATGAGCCTGCTCGCCTACGAGACCTTGTTCGGCCGCACGGACCTGAAGTCCAACCCCACCTTCTTGAAGGTTGAGGGCGATATCCTGGCCAGCGAAGTCGGCCCCTGGCTCAAGCTGCTGTTCTTCGCGATCGCCGCCGTCTCCCTGTGGGCCGCTGCCATGGGCCTGCTCGACGTCATCGGCCGGGTCGCCGCCGACTTCGTCAAGCGTAACTATCTGACCGATTCCACCCGCTGGACCGAATCCCGTCTCTACCTCACCGTCGTGTGGGGCGAGATCATCCTGGGCTCGATCATCCTGATGGCCGGCTTCGACCAGCCGATCACCCTGCTGATCGTCTCCACCTGCGCCGCCTCGGTGGTCACCCTCCTGTACACGATTCTGCTCATCCGACTCAACACCAAGGATCTGCCCGCCGCCATCCGTGTCCGTGGCATCCGGCTCATCGGCCTGATCATCGCGGTCGCCTTCTACGGCTTCTTCGCCATCGGCATGGTCGTAACCCAGATCCAGGCGCTCTAACCCGGCTGGGCGCCGCCCGAGCCGACGCTGCCCACACGGTGCGTGGTGATCTCCGCTTCCGCTGGGGATCTGGTCCGCCGCGACGCCGGCAGCATCATGGCGCGGTGCCCACGCCGGGGGCGAGGGACGGTCACGGGCCGACCAGTAACACTTCTGAGCCGCCTGCCTCGAGATCGACGGCGACGCCCTCGCGGTCGGCGGCACCCGGTCGCCGAGAAGTCCCTGCGGAAGTCGGCCGGTGACACCCCGGGGTCGGGAGCCAGGTCGGGGTGGCGGCGTCACCAGTCCAGCTCGCCGATCAAAGCCGCCCGGCACTTCGGGCATACGCGGCTGCCGAAGAACTGCGCCCACTCACGGCTCTCTGCACGGCGGACTGACTCCTTGTCGCCCACGCGGACGCCTGCCAGATCCGGGACCGAGCCGTCGAACATCTCCAGGTGCATGCATCCCACACACGACCTCGGAGCTCAGGCCTGTGGCGGCCTCGATCGCCCTGAACATCTCCGGCGTCATGACGATGCCGTACGCCAGTGAACGGACCTCACTAACGCCTCGACCATCGCCCACGGCGCACATCCGTTCCGCAGGGTCATCCGATCAACCCACGACGTGAACGACTCACCGGTCGCCGGTGCCACCACCAACGCCAGCCGACGGGGCCAGACCGCCGCCATCTCCAGAGCCGAACCCTCCTGCCGTACACGCCGCTACTGCCAACTTCGATTGCGCGCTTCCATGTCCGATTCCAGTTGCCGTGACGGACTGTCGTCTTCAAGGCCGCCAGACAATCGCCCTGCACGTCTCTACGTGCTTGACGGATGAAATGAACAATCTTTAAATTCACTCATGGGTCGCATCGCGGGCGTCACGGCCGCCGAGACGCGTGAGCGGTTGCTGAAGGCGGCCGCCGAGGTGTTCGCCGCACGCGGTTACGACGGCACGCGCGTGGCCGACATCGCCGCCGCCGCCGGGGTGAGCAACGGCGCGCTGTACGCGCACTTCGGCTCCAAGGCGGACCTGCTCGTCGCCGCGCTGCGCGCCCACGGGCGGCGGATCCTGGCCAACCTGTTCGCCGCCGACCCCCACAGGTCGGCCGCGGAGCTGCTCCTGGTTCTGGGACGGCGGCTGCCGCGCCCCCGCGAGGCGGCCGGTTACCTCGTCGTCGAGGCGCTGGTCGCGGCCAGGCGGGACGAGGACGTCGCCCGGCCGATGCGCGACTACGTGGGCGAGCGGGCCGGCTGGATCGCCGAGCTGGTACGCGCGGGCCAGGGTGACGGGGAGCTCGACCCCGGGTTGTCGCCGGACGCGCTGGCCCACTTCTGCCTGCTGCTGGCGATGGGCAGCGCGCTCATCACGCCGGACCTGCACGCCGTCGACGACGCCGAGTGGTCGGCGCTGCTGACCCGCGTCGTGGCCGCCGTCGCCCCACCGGACAGAGCGGAGAACCCGCAGTGAAAGTACAGATCGATCCCGGGCGCTGCCAGGGACACGGCCGCTGCTACGACCTGGCCCCGGGCCTGTTCGGCGAGGACGGCGAGGGCTACGGGCAGGTCGTCGGCGACGGCGTAGTGCCGCCGGGCGAGGAGCCGGCGGCGCGCCTGGCCCTGGCCAACTGCCCCGAGCGGGCGATCGACCTCGTGGAGGAGGCGTGAGATGACCGTTGACGACCGTTTCAGCCAGGACTTCCGGGACACGGGAGACGACCGGCCCCTCGGCACGCGCAGCGAGATCGTCACCGGCCCGGTGTCCGACTGGGCGACCGACTTCTCCCACCTGGAGCCCGAGTGGGCCGCGGACCCGTACCCGATCCAGGACGAGCTGCGGCAGCGGTGCCCGATCGCGCACACCGACCGCTTCGGCGGCGGCTGGCTGCCGACGCGGCACGAGGACGTGGCGGCCATCGCGTACGACACCGAGCGCTTCTCCTCGCGCTCGATCATCATGAGCAACTTCCGGCCGCCCCGCGAGGCCGCGCCGATCGGCGGCTCGCCGCCGATCTCCTCCGACCCGCCGTTCCACCACGACGCGCGCAGGCTGCTGCTGCCGGCGTTCACCAAGACCGCCGTGGCCAGGCGGGAGGCGTCGACGCGGGCGCTCTGCCATGAGCTCATCGACGGGTTAGCCGGCCAGGACGTCGTGGACGCGGCCCGCGACTACGCCCAGCACATCCCGATGCGGGTCATCGCCGACATGCTCGGCCTCCCGCCCGAGGACGGGCCCCGCTTCCGCGAGTTCATCGAGAATGTGCTCGAAGGCGTGAACCGGCCGCCGGAGGAGCGCATGGAGCGGATGGAGCAGCTGTTCGACTACCTGCTCGTCCAGATCCGCGACCACGTGGACCACCCGCGCGACGACCTGACGACCTACCTCGTCAACGCCGAGCTGTACGGGCGCAAGCTTGAGTCCTCGCACGTGGCGGGGACGATGGCGCTGCTGCTGATCGCCGGGATCGACACCACGTGGAGCGCGATCGGGGCCTCGCTGTGGCATCTGGCCAAGACGCCGCGCGACCGCGAGCGGCTGGTGGCCGAGCCCGAGCTGCTGCCGACCGCGATGGAGGAACTCCTGCGGGCCTACGCGCCGGTCACCATGGCGCGGCTGGTCAAGGAGGACATGCGCTGGAACGGCGTCGACATGAAGGCCGACGACTGGGTACTGCTGTCGTTCCCGGCGGCCAACCGCGACCCGGAGCTGTTCGACCGGGCCGGCGAGGTCGTCATCGACCGCGAGGTCAACCGGCACGCCGCCTTCGGCCTGGGCATCCACCGCTGCGTGGGCTCGCACCTGGCCCGCATGGAGCTGCGGGTGGCCCTTGAGGTGTGGCTGGAGCGCATCCCGGCCTTCGGCCTCGACGACCCGGCGCGGGTCACCTGGGCCACGGGCCAGGTCCGCGGCCCGCGCACGCTCCCGATCCGCATCCGGTGATCAGGAAGGCTGCGGCGGCTGGTCGTGGGGGAGTGGGACCCGGGCGAGGTTCCGTTCGTCTGGTGGGCGGAGCTCATGGTCGTGGCGGCCGGGCTGGTGGCGGTGGACCCGCCACCAGCCC
>NZ_JBIEIS010000031.1:0-76313 GCF_043496855.1 Nonomuraea sp. JJY05 | reverse complement strand
ATGGAGCTGCGGGTGGCCCTTGAGGTGTGGCTGGAGCGCATCCCGGCCTTCGGCCTCGACGACCCGGCGCGGGGGCTCACATCGTCGTGGTGAACGTGTGGGTCCCGGCGCCCACCTCCTGCGGGATCGCGCCCGGCAGGTCCACCTCGGCGACCGTCCCCGGGGGCACGGCCGCCGTGACCGTGAGCGTCTCGCCGTCCCGCTCCCACGAGACGGACGCGAGCCCGTACGGGGTGTCGAGGCGGGCCGAGGCGTGGGTGAGGTCGCCGCCCGGCCGGGGCGCGACGCGCAGGCGGCGGTAGCCGGGGGCGGCGGGGGCGAGGCCGGCCACGGTGCGGTGCATCCAGTCGGCCACCGCGCCGAGCGCGTAGTGGTTGAAGGAGGTCATCTCACCGGGGTTGACCGAGCCGTCGGGCAGCAGGCTGTCCCAACGCTCCCAGATCGTCGTGGCGCCCATCGTCACCGGGTACAGCCAGGACGGGCAGTTGCGCTGGAGCAGCAGCCGGTACGCCGTGTCGTACGCCCCGACCGAGCAGAGCGCGTCGCAGATGAGCGGCGTGCCGACGAAGCCGGTGCCGATGCGGTGGTCATCCTGGCCGACCAGCTCGACCAGGCGCCGCCCGGCCCGCTCCCGCTGCTCGGCCCCGTCCAGCAGGTCGTAGGTCAGGGCCAGGGCATAGGCGGTCTGCGTGTCGCACGCCAGCCGCCCCGACGGGGTGACGAACTCCCGGCGGAACGCCGCACGCACCTCCCGCGCCAGGGCCGTGTAGTGCTCGGCGTCGGCCTCGTCACCCAGCAGGGCCGCCGTCTCGGCCAGGACCGCGGCGGTGTGGGCGTGGTAGGCGGTGGCGACCAGCGCGTGGTCGGTACGGGCCTTGCCCGGGTCGTCCGGCGGCGCGGCCGGGTCCAGCCAGTCGCCGAACTGGAAGCCCTCGTCCCAGAGGTGGTTCTCCCCGGCCAGCCCGGCCACCTGGTCCACCCACGCCTTCATGCTCGGGTACTGCCGGCGCAGCAGCCCGAGGTCGCCGAATCGCTGGTAGAGCGTCCACGGCACGAGCACCGCGGCATCGCCCCACGCGGCCGTCGGCGAGACGCCGAACAGCAGCGGCACCCACGGCACATAATGCGGCACGGTGCCCTCCTGGACCTGCTCGACGGCCAGGTCGGCGAGCCAGGACGCCAGCGGGCCCGAGCAGTCGTACAGGAAGGCGGCGGCCGGCGCGAAGACCTGGATGTCGCCGGTCCAGCCGAGCCGCTCGTCGCGCTGGGGGCAGTCGGTGGGCAGGTCGACGTAGTTGCCGCGCATGCTCCACACGACGTTGTCGTGCAGCCGCGAGAGCAGCGGGTCGGAGCAGGTGAAGTCGCCGGTCCTGCGCATGTCGGTGTGGCAGACCACGGCCACGACGTCGGAGGCCGGGTCCAGCTCGCCGGGCCAGCCGTCGATCTGCGCGTAGCGGAAGCCGTGCGTGGTGAAGCGCGGCTCCCATTCCTCGGGCCCGCCGTCGCCGCGCAGCGTGTACTGGTCGAGCGCGTCGGCGTGGCGCAGCGGACGCAGGGCGAGCGCGCCGTTCTCCAGGACCTCGGCGTGGCGGAGGGTGACGGTGTGCCCGGCCGGGCCCTGCACGCGGATGCGCAGGCGGCCCGCGATGTTCTGGCCGAAGTCGAGGATCGTCTCCCCGCCCGGCCCGGTCAGCACCTCCACCGGTGCCAGCGTCTCCACCCTCCGGACCGGCGCGCCCGTCGGCGCGACGAGCAGGGCCGGGTCGTGCGGGAGGGAGTCGGCGGGCTGCCAGGCAGCGTCGTCGAAGCCAGGGCCCGACCAGCCGGACGGCAGCAGGCGGGCGTCGTACTTCTCGCCGTCGTACAGGCTGGCGGCGGTGACCGGCCCGGTCGCGCAGCGCCAGCTGCCATCGGTGGCCACCACGTCGGTTGTGCCGTCGGCGTAGGCGATCTCGAGCTGGGCGATGAGCGCGGTGCGGTCGCCGTACAGGTCGCTCTTGCCGCCCCGGAAGCCGATCCGGCCCCGGTACCAGCCGTCGGCCAGGGTGGCGCCGATGGCGTTGGCGCCCTCGGTCAGCAGATCGGTGACGTCGTGCGTGCGGTAGCGCAGGCGGTGGTTGTAGCTGGTCCAGCCGGGGGCCAGGACGTCGTCGCCGACGACGTGGCCGTTGATCTCGGTCTCGTGGACGCCGTGGGCGGTGACGTACAGGCGGGCCCGCTCGATCGGGCCGCGGACGGTGAAGTCGCGGCGCAGCAGCAGCGCGGGGCCGTCGGGGAGGCCCAGCAGCTCCAGCGGCGGCGCCGCCGCGCCCGCCGTCCAGTCGGCCGGCTCCAGCAGCCCGGCCTCCGCCCACGACCAGGGGCTCCAGTCGCTGACCGAGCCGTCGCGGCCGTGCACGCGGACCCGGGCGCCGCGCCGTTCGCGCGAGCGCAGTTCGCCGCCCGGCCAGGCCACGAGCACCGACTCCGCCGACTCGACCCGGCCGGTGGCCGTGCCGTCGCTGAGCTCGATCTCGTACGCCTGCTGCCGCCAGCCGGGAAGTTCGGTGGCGACGGTCCACGACAGACGCGGAGCGCTTTCGCCGATGCCGAGGGGGTCGTGGTGGTGTTCGAAGACGGGCGCTTCGACATGCACGAGGGTCACGGGTCTCCTAGCCCTTGATGGCGCCGGCGGTCATGCCGGCGACGATCTTGCGGTTGAAGAAGATGAAGAGCAGCAACGGTGGGATCGTGATGAGCACGATGTCCATGAAGAGCAGGTTCCACTGGGTGTTGTACTGGCTCTGGAAGTTGTAGAGGGTGACCTGCACGGTGGCGTTGTCATCGCCGGGGGTGAAGTACAGCGGGTTGACGAAGTCGTTGAAGATGGCCACCGAAGTGGTCAGGACCACGGTGATGGTGACCGGCTTGAGCAGGGGGAAGACCACCCGGAAGAACAGGGCGAGCCCGGTGCAGCCGTCGATCTGCGCGGCCTCGTCCAGCTCGCGCGGGATGGCCGCGATGAACGCCCGGAACAGCAGCACCGAGTACGCCATGTGGAAGGCCACCTCGATGAGGATCAGCCCCGGCAGGGTCTTGAACAGGCCGAGCGCCTGCAGCAGCCAGATGGTGGGCACGATCGCGGGCGGGATGATCAGCCCGGTCAGCACCAGGAAGTTGGCCACCGAGCCGAGCCTGCCCGTACGGCGCTGCAGCACGAACGCGGCCATGGAGGCGAACACGACGATCAGCACGACCGACGCGACGGTCAGGACGGTGCTGTTGACGTAGGCGCGCAGCAGCACGTAGTCGCGGGCCTCGATCACGTCCACGAAGTTCTGCACGATCGGCCAGTTGGCCGGCCAGGCGAAGTCCAGGTCGGTGGCCTGCGTCTCGTCCTTGACGGCGGTCAGCAGCATGAGCGCGAACGGGATGAGAAAGATCACCCCGGCCAGCAGCAGCGCGATGGCCTCGGCGCTGAGCCTTTTCACTGCTCTCATGCGGCCACCTGCCTTTTGCCGAGGAAGTAGTTGAGCGGGACGACGATGGCGGTGACGACGATGAACAGCAGCACGTTGCCGGCGGTGGACAGGCCGAAGAAGCCGGCCTGGTACTGCTTGTAGATGATCGAGGCGATGGTGTCGCTGGTGAAGCCGGGGCCGCCGCGGGTCATCGTCCAGATGAGGTCGAAGGAGCGCAGGCCGCCGATGAACGACAGGATGATGACGGAGTAGGTGGCGGGCCAGGACAGCGGGAGGGTGACGTGGCGGAAGCGGTGCCAGGCTCCTCCGCCGTCGACGGCGACGGCCTGGTAGTAGTCGCGGGGGATGGACAGGATGCCGGCGATGTAGATGACGGTGGCGATGCCGACGCCTTTCCACACGTCGACCAGGGCGACCGAGAGCAGCGCGGTGCCGGCGTCGCCGAGCCAGTCGGGGCCGTCGATGCCGATCACGGCCAGGGCCTTGTTGACCAGGCCGGTGTCGGGGCGCAGCAGGGCGCTGAAGGTGATGCCGACGGCGACGGTGGAGACCAGGACGGGGAAGAACACCACCGAGCGCAGGAATCCGCGCAGCCGTAGCTTGCCGGTGAGCAGGACGCCGAGGAGCAGGCCGAGGACCACTTTGAGGCCGCTGGTGACGACGGCGTAGAAGAGGGTGTTGGTGAAGCCGATGCGCAGGTTCTGCTCGGACAGGAAGTCGCGGAAGTTGTCCAGGCCGACGAAGGTGCTGTCGAACAGGGTCCAGCGGGTCAGCGCGAAGTAGAAGGCCATCACCGTCGGCACCAGGAAGATCACCAGGTAGACGACGGCGGCCGGCAGGTACAGCGCGTACGGGTAGGCCGACTTGCGCTTCGCCGGACCGGCGGGCGGCCGCGTGCGTGCCGGGCCGGGCCCCGTGCGGGGCCCGGCGTCCTGCTCGGTCACCACCCCGCGAGCCCCAACTGCTTGGCCTGCTTCTCCACGTCCTTGTCGTACTGGGCGGCCCCCTCGGCGGCCGGCGTCAGCCCGGAGCCGACGGCGACGGTGATCTGCTCCAGCGACGGGCCCTTGACCGGGGAGAGGAACTCCAGCGCGGGCGCGGTCGCGCCCTTGTCGATGTAGGCCTGCAGGTCCTTGGCCACCTGCACGGCGTCGTCCGGCAGCTTGGCGCCCGTGATGCGGTACGGCCCCGACGGCTGCACGACCTTGCTGACCGCCTCGGTCGCGGCCGGCGAGGCGACGAAGGCCAGGAACTTCTTGGCCGCGTCCAGGTTCTTGGTGGTCTTGGGGATGTAGACGCCGCCCGGCTCCCAGAGGGTGGCGCCGTTCTTGGCCGGGTCGGTGCCGGGGATGCCGAAGAAGCCGACGTCGGTGGCCGCCTGCGGCATCGTGTCCACCAGCGGCGGCACCTGGGCGCTGAGCATCGGGTAGTGCGCGCCCTTGCCCTCGACCAGCATCTTCATGCCCTGATCGGCGGTCGCCGAGCCGAAGCCCTCGTTGAGGTAGCCCTTGGCCTTGACGTCGGCCAGGTGCTGGAATCCGGCCAGCGCCGCCGGGGTGGTGGCGAACTTGGCCTTGCCCGCGGTGTAGTCGGCGGCAAAGTTCGGGACCGCGGCCTGGACGTTGTAGAAGTCGCCGAGCACGAACAGCTGCGAGGTCCAGGTGTCCTTGAACGTCGAGATCACCGGCGCGATCCCGGCCGCCTTGATCTTCTCGTTGTTGGCCATGAACTCGTCCCAGGTCTTCGGGACCTGCAGGCCGAGCTTCTCGTAGACCTTGCGGTTGTAGAGGATGCCGCCGCCCAGGGCGGTGCCGGAGGGCACGCCGAACACGTGGTCGCCCTGGCTCACCACCGGCAGGAAGTCCTTCTGGACGTTCTGGACGGCCGGGTCGCCGGTCAGGTCGACCAGGGTCTGCGACGGGTTGAGCGCTTGCAGCAGCGACCCGGAGTTGTACGCGAACACATCCGTCATGTCGCCCGTCGAGAGCCTGGTCTTGACGATGTTGTCGCCCTCGCTGCCGGGCGGTCGCGTCTCCATCTCGATCTTGATCTTGGGGTTGGCCTTCATGAAGGCTTCCGTCATGGCCTTGGCCGTGTCGACCGAGCCCTGGCCGTTGTCCACGAGGTATTTCAGGGTGACCGTGCCGTCGGCTGCCGGCTCGGCGCCCGAGCTTGAGCCGCAGGAGGTCAGGGCCGTCATCGTGAGAACGGCCAGAGCCGCTCCCAGCGCGCGGTGAGAGGTCTTCACAACGCCCCTCCGGGTCCGTTGAATCGTTTTAACGCCCCCCGATGCGAGTTAACGTAAGCGTTACAGGGCAAAGGCGTCAAGGCTCGATTTGAGGAACGGTCCCCAATCGTGATCCACGTTGACGGGACGGACTCGTGTATATCCGATCTCTTGAATGGGTAACGTTATTCATCGCGGCACCGGCCTGGAGCTCGTACAATCGGGTCGCGTCGAGTCGAACGGGGTGCGTCACATGGTCACGCGCGACGGGCGGCGACGGGTGACGATCACCGATGTGGCAAGCCACGCCCGGGTCTCCACCACCGCCGTGTCGAAGGTGCTGCGCAACGCCTATGGAGTCAGCGAGGCGATGCGCGTCAAAGTGCAGGCCGCCATCGACGAGCTGGGCTACCGGCCGCAGGCCGCGGCCCGGGCGATGCGGGGGCGCACGTTCACGTTCGGCGTGGTGCTGCCGCACATCAGAAACCCGTTCTTCGCCGACATTCTCGAGGGCCTCGACGAGCAGATCGCGGTCGCCGGCTACCAGGCCATCATCGTCCAGGGCAGCGGCAGGAGCGCCGAGGCCGAGGTCCGCGCCATCGACGCCCTGGTGGACCGGCAGGTGGACGGGATCCTCGTCGTCGCCCCCATCATCGCCCGGGCGCGGCTCGAAGAGATGGCCAGGAACACGCCCACCGTCGTGCTCGGCCGCCACGACCGTTCGGCGGTCTACGACTCCGTGCTCGACGACGACGAGGCGGGGGCGGAGCTCGTCGTCGAGCATCTCATCGCGCTCGGTCACCGCCGCATCGCGCACATCACGCAGAAGGACGTCGGGTCCGTCCGCTCCGTGACCCTGCTGCACACCATCAGGGCCAGGACGTACGAGCGGGTGATGGCCGAGCACGGCCTGGCCGAGCACGTCGCGCTCGCCGCCACCTCCTACACCGAGGAGGGCGGTCACCAGGGGACGCGCGAGCTGCTGGCCCGAACGCCCCGGCCCACCGCGATCTTCGCCGGCGCCGACCAGGCCGCCTTCGGCGCGCTCGCGGCCATCCACGAGGCCGGGCTGGCCGTCCCCGGCGACGTCTCCGTGGCCGGCTACGACAACGCCCGCGCGGCGGCCCTTTCACACATCTCGCTGACCAGCGTGGACCAGGACGGGATCATCATGGGCAAGACGGCGGGGCGGCTGCTGCTGGAGCGGATCGAGGGCCGCACGACCGCGGTGCGCTTCTCCGTCACCCCCACCCTGGTGACCCGCCGCTCCACCGCCCCGCCAACCTGACGCGTCGGCTTCAGAAGGAGTACGGGCCGAAGCGGCCCCAGGCCACGACGGCGGCCAGAAGGAGGAGCACCGCGTTGGCGATGATCCCCTGGTACTCCTTGCGGCGGGCGTGCGTGACCGCGGCCCCGATCATGACGATGACCAGGCCGGCGGCGGCCAGCGGCGTCAGCACCGGAACGATGCCGAGCGCCGCGGGCACGACGAGCCCGATGGCGGCCAGCGCCTCCAGGGCGCCGATGCCCTTGACGGCGCCGGCGGAGAAGTCTTCCGTCCAGGCCAGGCCGGACGCGGCCAGCTTCTCCTTCGGCTGGGACAGCTTCATCAGGCCGGCCGCGAGAAAGGCCAGGGCGAGGAGGCTGGCGATGATCCACAAAACGACGTTCATCGGGAGTCCGATCGATGGCGAGATGACTTAAAGCTTCAACCGGAATCTACGCAGGCCGGACTTGAAGCGTCAAGCACGACTCGACGTGTGATCACTTGATCCATCAAGTTAGAGTGGAGAACATGGAGCACCCGCAGGAACCGCGCTGGCTGAGCGCCGAGGAGATGGAGAGCTGGCTGGCGCTGGTCAGCGTGCTGATCAAGTTGCCGGCCGCGCTGGACGGGCAGTTGCTGCGCGACGCCGGAGTCAGCCACTTCGAGTACCAGGTGCTGGCGGGGCTGTCGATGACCCCCGAACGCACCATGCGCATGAGCGACCTGGCGATGATCTCGGAGGGGTCGCTGTCCCGCCTGTCCCACGTCGTCAACCGGCTGGAGAAACGCGGCTGGGTGCGCCGCACGCCGGACCCGGCCGACGGCCGCTACACCCTGGCCATCCTCACCGGGGAAGGCTGGGACAAGGTCGTCGAGACCGCCCCCGGGCACGTCGAGGCCGTGCGCGCCTTCGTCTTCGACCCGCTCACCAAGGCGCAGATCCGGCAGCTGCGCGACATCGGCCGCCGCATCACCCACGCCATCGACCCCGGCGACAGCTGCCTCGACCGGCACCCGGCCACCGCGCGCCCGGAGTCCGACCCCGACCCCATCCCCGACCGGGAGCCCTCATGACGTCCATCCTCGACCCGGACCTCCCCGCCGGGGCCTACGACGCGTTCCTGCCCGGCGCGCTGCCCCGGGCGCGGGCCCAGCGCCCCTGGACGCCCGCCGACGGCCCGCTCCCCGCCCTGTACATCAGCCACGGAGCGCCCCCGCTCTTCGACGACGGACCCTGGATCGGCGAGCTGTTCGCCTGGGCGCAGTCGCTGCCCAAGCCCAGGAGCGTCCTCATCGTCTCCGCCCACTGGGAGGCCGCGCCGCTGGCCCTGTCGGCGCCCGCCGCCGGCACCCCGCTGGTCTATGACTTCGGCGGCTTCCACCCGCGCTACTACGCCATGACGTACGACACCCCCGACGCCGGCGCGCTCGCCCGGCGGGTGGCCGCGATGATGCCCGACGGCGAGCCGGTCCACCAGCACTCCAGCCGCGGCCTCGACCACGGGGCGTGGGTGCCGCTGATGGCCATGTACCCGCTGGGCGACATCCCCGTGCTGCAGCTCAGCATGCCGACCCACGACCCTGACCGGCTGCTGGAGCTCGGCGCGCGGCTGGCCCCGCTGCGGGAGGAGGGCGTGCTGGTGATCGGCTCGGGGTTCATGACGCACGGGCTGCCCTTCGTCACCCCGGACATGCTCCACCACGGTGTCGTCCCCGCCTGGTCCTCCGACTTCGACGCCTGGGCGGCCGACGCCCTGGCCAGGGGCGACGTGGGGGAGCTGGCGGCGTTCGGGAGCCGCGCCCCCGGAATGCCGTACGCCCATCCGACCGTCGACCACTACATCCCGCTGTTCGTCACGCTGGGGGCGAGCGGCCGGGCGGAGCAGCCGGTGACGACCGTCATCGACGGCTACATGATCGGCTTCTCCAAGCGCTCCTTCCAGACGGTGGCGTAGCGCCGATACGTACGGCAAGAATCCAGAAAGTTTCGGTCAGCGTGACGGCGCTGCGGTGCTGGCCCGGACGATCAGCTCGGTGCCCAGCTCGACCCGGGTCTGCGGCAGCGGCTCGGCCTGCGCGAGCTTCATGAGCATGGTGGTGGCCGTGGCGGCCATCTCGGTGAGCGGCTGGCGCACCGTGGTCAGCGGCGGTACCGCCCACTGCACCGAGGGCAGGTCGTCGAAGCCGACGACGCTCAGGTCGCCGGGGATGCGCAGCCCCAGCTCATAGGCGGCGCGATAGACGCCGACGGCCTCCCCGTCGTTGCAGGCGAAGATCGCGGTCGGCGGGTCGGGCAGGCGCAGCATTCGGTGGGCCTGGGCCAGCCCGCCCTCGATGATGAAGTCCCCGGAGCCGATCAGCTCGGGGTCGATCGGCACCCCGGCCAGGTCGAGCGCGGTGCGGTAGCCGTCGAGCCGGGCCCGGCTGGACAGGGCCCAGTCGGGGCCGGTGATGACGGCGATGCGGCGATGCCCGAGGTCGAGCAGGTGACGGGTGGCCGACAGCCCGCCGCTCCAGTTGCTCGCGCCGACCGAGGGGACGCCGGGCCCGGGATCGCCCGACGGGTCGAGCAGGACGATGGGGATGTCGCGGGTGACGAGCTGGTCGCGCTGCCCCTCGGTCAGGCCGGAGAACACCGCGATCACGCCCGCCGGGCGGCGGCTCAGCACGCCTTCGATCCAGCCGTGCCCGGCGCCCGAGCGCTGCTGCATGTCGGAGATCACCACGGCCAGGTGATGCTCGCGGGCGACCTGGTCGACCCCCTTGATGATCTCGATCGGATAGTCGCCGCCCAGGGCGTGGAACACCACTTCCACCAGGGCTGACGCGTTGACGCGCCGACGCTGCCGGCGGTAGCCGTGGCGGCGGATGAGGTTCTCGACGAGGGCGCGGGTCTCGGGGGCGACCTCGGAGCGGCCGTTGACCACCTTGGAGACGGTCGCGGTGGACACGCCGGCCAGCTCGGCGAGCTGCGTGATGGTCAGCGGCTGGGACGGCTCCTCGGTGGCGGTCATGGCCCGCAGTCTAACGGGAGAGTTTCGGAATATGGGCCCGATTGTTTCGGCGGTCTTACGAGGAGGTTCTTGACGAATTTCGGGAATCAGACCTAGAGTCCCGGCTTAACGATCGGACTTTCGACCGAAACTTTCTGGCGCGCTTGCGGTCCCCCATTCGAAGGAGCGCTCGACTTCCGCATGACGCTGCCCCGCACCCCCGCCATAGCGCTCCACCCCTGAGCGCCGGACCCCACCGAAAGAGATCGACGTGAAGTTCCGCAACGCAACCCCGGTCGTGCTCGCCGCGGCCATCGCCCTGACCGCCACCGCCTGCGGAGGCGGCTCCGGCAGCACGCCGTCGCAGCCGTCGGGTGACGGCAAGTCGTTCGAGTTCTGGTCCTTCTCCGGGATCAACCAGAAGGCCTCGGTCGACGAGTACAAGAAGGTCAACCCGAACGTGCAGGTGAAGCTCACAGAGGTGGGCGGCTCGACCGAGACGGCGCAGGCGCTGACGACGGCGCTGGCCGGTGGCAAGGTGCCGGACCTGGTGCTCATCCAGGGCGACGACCTGCCGAAGTTCGTGCAGCAGCCGCAGAACTTCTACGATCTGCGGCAGTTCGGCGCTGACAAGATCAAGGGCGACTACCTCGACTGGGTCATGAGCCAGAGCACGGCCAAGGACGGCTCGATCCTCGGCATCCCGACCGACGTGGGCGGCATGGCCATCGCGTACCGGACGGACCTGTTCAAGGAGGCCGGGCTGCCGACCGACCGGGAGGAGGTCGGCAAGCTCTGGCCCACGTGGGACGCGTTCATCGAGACCGGCAAGAAGTACGTCGCCAAGACCGGCAAGGCGTTCATCGACAACGCCGAGACCAGCGTGTTCTACCAGGCGGTCAACCAGGGTCCGCAGAAGTACTACGACCCCCAGGGCAACGTCGTCTACAGCACCAGTCCGCAGGTCAAGACGGCCTTCGACCTGTCGCTCAAGGCCGTGGCGGCCGGGATCAGCGCCAAGCAGACCTCGTTCACCGAGGGCTGGAGCGCGGGCCTGGGCAAGGGGCAGTTCGCGGTGGTCTCCGCGCCGTCGTGGCTGCTGGGCCAGATGCGCAGGAACGCCCCCGACACCAAGGGCAAGTGGGACATCGCCAAGATCCCCGGCGGAGCCGGTAACTGGGGCGGCAGCTACCTGGCCATCCCCAAGGGCGCCAAGAACGCCAAGGCCGCCTGGGACTACATCAGCAAGATGCAGTCGCCGCAGAGCCAGCTCGCGCACTTCCTGGACTCCGGCTCGCTGCCCACGACCCCGTCGGTCTACCAGGACCCCAAGCTCATCGGGAAGAAGGACGAGTTCTTCTCCGACGCGCCGATCGGGAAGATCTACACCGAGTCGCTGCTCGGGCTCAAGCCGTTCTACATCGGCCCGGACAGCGCGGCCATCGGCCAGGAGTTCCTGAACGCCATCACCAGCGTCGAGCAGGGCAAGGGTGACCCCGCCAAGGCCTGGGACACGGCGCTGACCAACATCAAGACGGCGATCGGCAAGTGACCGCGACTCTCGACAGGGTCGCGGACGCGCCCGCCATCACGACACGGGTCCGCCAGAGCGTCGGCGAGCGCATCGCCCCCTACGCCTACATCGCGCCGTTCTTCCTGATCTTCGCGGTGTTCGGGCTCGTCCCCCTGCTGTTCACGTTCTACGTCGCGCTGTTCGACTGGAACCCCATCGGCGAGCACGTCTTCGTCGGCTTCGACAACTTCACCCGCCTGTTCGGGGATCCCCGGTTCTCGAACGCCCTGTGGAACACCCTCAGCATCTGGCTGCTGTCCACTCTCCCGCAGCTGGTGCTCGCGCTGGGCGTGGCGCACCTGCTCAACCGCGCCCGGCTGCGGCTGGCGGTGTTCTTCCGGATGTCGATGCTGGTGCCGTACATCACCTCGGTGGCGGCCACCGCGATCGTCTTCGCCCAGATGTTCGACCGTGACTACGGTCTGCTCAACTGGCTGCTGGGCTTCGCGGGCATCGGGCCGATCGACTTCAAGCAGTCGGTGTGGGGCAGCCACCTGATGATCGCCGTCATGGTGACGTGGCGCTGGTTCGGCTACACGACGCTGCTCTACCTGGCCTCGCTGCAGGCGATCCCGCGGGCGATCTATGAGGCGGCGGCGGTGGACGGCGCGGGCGGGTGGAAGCAGTTCCGCCACATCTCCCTCCCGTCGCTGCGCCCGGTCATCGTCTTCACGATCGTGACCTCGACGATCGGCGGCCTGCAGATCTTCACCGAGCCCCTGCTGATGTCCCGCTCCACGACCTGCGGGGCGATCCGGCAGTGCCAGACGCTCACGTTGTTCCTCTACGAGCAGGCTTTCGGCCAGTTCCAGTTCGGCTACGGCGCCGCCATCGGCGTGGCGCTGTTCGTCCTGATCATCCTGTTCGCCGCGCTCAACTACGTCCTGTCCACCCGCATCCGCCCGGGGAAGTCATGAACGATCGGATCCGCTGGTGGACCTACCTGCTGATCGGCCTGGCCACGCTCGCCTGCCTGTTCCCGCTGTACTGGATGTTCGTGGTGGCCACCACCGACTCGGCGACGGCCACCCAGCTGCCGCCCGAGATCGTGCCCGGCGGCAACTTCTTCGAGCTGGCGGGGCTGGTGTTCTCGACCGTGCCGTTCGTGCGCGCGATCATCAACAGCCTGATCGTGGCCGGGACGATCGGCGTCGGGCACGCGGTGCTCTGCACGCTGGCCGGCTTCGCCTTCGCCAAGCTGCGCTTCCCGGGCCGGAACGTGCTGTTCCTGATCGTGGTGCTGACCATGACCGTGCCGACGCAGCTCGCGGTCATCCCGCAGTACATGATCATCTCCTCGCTGAACTGGGTGGACACCCTGCAGGCGCTCATCGTCCCGGGTCTGGCCAGCGCGTTCGGCATCTTCTGGATGCGCCAGCACCTGTCCTCGACGATCAGCGACGAGATCCTCCAGGCCGCCCGCATCGACGGGGCGAACAGCTGGCAGATCTACTGGCGCATCGCGTTCCCACTGGTGCGGCCGGCCGCCTTCGTGCTCGGGCTGCTCGGCTTCGTCTACTCGTGGAACGACTTCCTGTGGCCGTTCATCGTGCTGAAGTCGCCCGAGATGTACACCGCGCAGATCGCCATCAAGGCACTGCAGAACAGCTTGGACATCGACCTCGGCCTGGCCATGTCGGGCTCTTTCCTGGCCACCCTGCCATTGCTGGTGCTGTTCGTGTTCGTCGGCAGGCGGATGGTGGCGGGGATCATGGACGGCGCCTTCAAGGGCTGAGAACTCATATTAAGGAAGTCATGACATTCGTGAATGAGCCGTGGCGTGACCGCGGCCGCCCGTCCGCCGAACGCGTCGAGGCCCTGCTGGCCGAGATGACGCTGGAGGAGAAGGTCGCGCAGCTCGGCTCCGTGTGGATCCAGACCGACGACCCCGGCAACGTCGCGCCCCTGCAGGACCGCTTCGCCGCGGTGGAGGGGCTGGAGGAGCGGCTGCGCGAGGGGGTCGGGCATCTCACCCGCGTGTACGGCACGGCCCCGCTGTCGGCGGCGGAGGGCGCGGCCCGGCTGCGGGAGCTGCAGGAGCGCGTGGTGGCCTCGAACCGGCTCGGCGTGCCCGCGATCGCCCACGAGGAGTGCCTGACCGGGTTCGCGACGTTCGGGGCGACGGCGTACCCGACGCCGCTGGCCTGGGCGGCCACGTTCGACCCCGGTCTCGTCGAGCGCATGGCCGCGGCCATCGGCGCCGACCTGCGGGCCGCGGGTGTGCACCAGGGCCTGTCGCCGGTGCTGGACGTCGTACGCGACTACCGCTGGGGGCGGGTGGAGGAGACCCTGGGCGAGGATCCGCACCTGGTGGGCAAGATCGGCGCGGCCTACGTGCGCGGGCTGGAGGGCGCCGGGATCATCGCCACCCTGAAGCACTTCGCCGGGTACGCGGCCTCGCGGGCGGCTCGCAACCACGCGCCCGTCAGCATCGGGCCGCGAGAGCTCGCCGACGTGATCCTCCCGCCGTTCGAGACGGCGCTGCGCGAGGGCGGCGCGCGTTCGGTGATGAACTCCTACACCGACCTCGACGGCGTCCCGGCCGCGGCGAGCGCGGACCTGCTGCGGCGGCTGCTGCGGGACGAGTGGGGGTTCGAGGGGACGGTGGTGTCGGACTACTGGTCCGTGCCGTTCCTGGCCTCCATGCACCGGGTGGCCGAGGACGTCGCGACGGCGGGCGCGATCGCGCTGTCGGCCGGGATCGACGTGGAGCTCCCCGACACCCGCGGGTACGGCCGCAACCTGGTCGAGCAGGTGAAGGCCGGCCACGTCGACGAGGCGCTCGTGGACGAGTCGGTGCGCCGCGTGCTCCGGCAGAAGATCGACCTCGGCCTGCTGGACGACGGCCCGCTCGTCCCGGACGGCGCCGAGGACGTGGACCTGGACAGCGCGCGCAACCGGGAGCTGGCCGCCGAGGTCGCGGAACGTTCCATCGTGCTGCTGTCCAACACCGGCCGGGCCCTGCCCGTCGACCCGCTCGCGCCCCGGCGGCTGGCGGTCATCGGGCCGTGCGCCGACGACCCGCGTACCCTCATGGGCTGCTACTCCTTCCCCAACCACGTGCTCGACCGCTTCCCCGAGCGCGGCATGGGCCTTCCCGTCGCGTCGATCCTGCAGGGCCTGACGGCCGAGTTCCCGCACGCCGACGTGCGCTACTCCCTCGGGGCCGAGGTGTCGGGCGACGACGCGTCGGGGATCCCCGCGGCCGCCGAGGTTGCCGCCCAGGCCGACCTCGTGCTGCTGTTCGTCGGGGACCGGGCCGGGATGTTCGGCGGTGGCACGTCGGGCGAGGGCTGCGACGCGGCCGACCTGCGGCTGCCCGGCCGCCAGGCCGACCTGGTCGAGGCGGTCCTCGCGACCGGCACGCCGACCGTGCTCGTCGTGGTGTCGGGGCGGCCGTACGCGCTCGGCGCCTACCAGGACCGGGTGGCCGCCGCCGTCCAGGCGTTCTTCCCCGGGGTCGAGGGTGCGGCGGCGGTCGCCGGCGTGCTCAGCGGGCGGGTGAACCCGTCCGGGCGGCTGCCCGTGCAGATCCCGTACTCGCCGTCCGTCAACCCGTCCACCTACCTCCAGCCGCCCCTGGGGAGGAAGGCGGAGGGCATCACGGTGCTCGACCCGACCCCCGCCTTCCCCTTCGGGCACGGGATCTCGTACGCGGAGATCACGTACGAGGCCATGCGGACGTCGCAGGCGGAATACGGCACGGACGGCGCGGTCGACGTGCGGGTGACCGTGCGCAACGACGGCGCCCGGCGTGCCGAGGAGGTCGTGCAGCTCTACGCCACCGACCCGGTGGCCCAGGTCGCCCGGCCCGCCCAGTGGCTGGTCGGCTTCGCCCGCGTGCCCCTGGACGCGGGGGAGAGCCGCGAGGTGGTCTTCGAGGTGCCCGCCGAGGCGTTCTCGTTCACCGGGCTCGGCGGGCGGCGGCTCGTCGAACCGGGGGAGATCGTGCTGTCCTCCGGGCCGTCGGCCGGCGACCTGCCGCTGAGCGCGTCGATCCGGCTGGTCGTCGACCCCGGCAAGAAGGGCTGAACGTGCGCACGTACGACAACCCGGTCGTGGCCGGGTTCCACCCGGACCCCAGCGTGTGCCGGGTCGGCGAGGACTACTACCTTGTATGCTCCAGTTTCGAGTATTTCCCCGGCGTCCCGATCTTCCACAGCCGTGACCTCGTGCACTGGCGCCAGATCGGCAACGTCCTCGACCGGCCCGCGCAACTGAACCTGCCGCCGGACGTGTCCGCCTCCGGCGGCATCTACGCGCCCACCATCCGCCACCACGACGGGCGTTTCTACCTGATCACCACCAACGTGCTGGCCGGCGGCAACTTCATCGTCACCGCCGAACGCCCCGAAGGCCCCTGGTCCGACCCGGTCTGGATCGACCTGCCCGGCATCGACCCCGACCTGACCTGGGACGAGGACGGCGCCTGCTGGTGCGCCTTCTCCGGCACGCAGGTGGCGCGCATCGATCCGGCCGAGGGCAAGGTGCTGGAGGGGCCGTACCAGGTCTGGTCCGGCACCGGCGGGAAATATCCGGAAGCGCCGCACCTCTACCAGGTGGACGGCTGGTGGTACCTGCTCATGTCCGAAGGCGGCACCGAGCGCGGCCACGCCGTCTCGATCGCGCGCGCCCGCTCGCCGCGCGGCCCGTTCGAGCCCGGCCCGGTCAACCCGATCCTGACGCACCGCGGTACCGACCGGCCCATCCAGAGCACCGGCCACGCCGACCTCGTGCGGGCCGCCGACGGGACCTGGTGGATGGTCCTGCTCGGCACCCGCCCGCGCGGCTACACCCCCGAGTACCAGGTCCTCGGGCGGGAGACGTTCCTCACGCCCGTACGGTGGGAGGACGGCTGGCCGGTCGTGGGCCCCGTCGAGGAACGCCACCCCGCGCCCGCCGCCTGGCACCCGCTCCCGCCCGAGCCCGCCCGCGACGACTTCGACGAGCCCTCGCTACGGCACGGCTGGATCTCGCCGCGCGGCCGTCCGGACGGCTCCTGGTCGCTGACCGAGCGGCCCGGCCGGCTGACCCTGCACGCCACCGGCCCGACCCTCGACCGCCCCGGCCACACCTTCGTCGGCCGCCGCCAGCAGCACCACGACTGCCGCGTCACCGCCCTCCTGGAGCCGGGGGCGGGCACGGCCGGGGTGTCGGTCCGGATGGACGAGGCCCACCACTACGACCTGGAGGTCCAAGGGGGGCTGGTGCGGGTGGTCGCCCGGATCGGCCCGCTCCGGCAGTGCCTGGCGGAGCGGCCGGTGCCGGCCGGGCCGCTCACGCTCGCCCTCGACCTCCGCACCCGCGACATCCTGCCGCCGTCCGTCATCTCACCGGCCGACGAGCCGGTGGGGGTGTCCGGCCGCGGGCCCGACACCATCGCCTTCTCGGTGGACGGCGCGGTCCTGGCCGAGCTGGACGGGCGCTATCTGTCCACCGAGGTGGCCACCGGCTTCACGGGGCGGGTGATCGGGATGTACGTGACGGAGGGGAGCGCGAGCTTCGACTGGTTCGACTACCAGCCCACCGCCCACTGACCGCCGACCTTGGGAGGGGCAGTGACCCCCGCCCGGCTTGCTGACCCTGCGGGAGGGGCCCCACCTCGCCACCCCTCCCGCAGCACCGCGAGGCGTTGGACGGAGGCGAGCGGCCCTCCCCGTGGGGCGGGTCGTCTCTTCTCCCCGCGGAAGGACGGCGGTCCGTGCGACGGGACCTGTCTCCCTCCCCACGGAAGGACGGCAGTCCGTGCGGTGGGGACCTGTCCTCTCTCCTCCCGGAGGACCGCAACCCCGTGCGGGGGGACGGCGGTTTAAGGTGCTTCCCTTATTAAGGCAGTCGCCTTAGGGTTGAGGGCGACTCGTCAACGACAATGGGGGCGTCATGACCGAAACCATGCCCGATTACCCCTTCCCGCGCACGACGGCACTGGAGCCGCCGAAGGAGTGGGCCGAGCTGCAGGACCGCTGCCCCGTGGCCCACGTACGGCTGCCCAGCGGCGACGCCGCCACGCTGCTGACCCGCTACGACGACGTCCGCGCGCTGCTCACCGACACCAGCTTCCAGCGCGGAGGCGAAGGCGCGGCGCGGGTGTCCACGACGGAGGACGGCGGGATCTTCACCCGCACCAGCACCACGCGCCTGCGGGAGGGCGAGGACCACCTGCGGTGGCGGCGGCTGCTCAGCAAGTCCTTCACCATCCGCAAGATGGAGTCCTGGCGCCCCCGGGTGCAGCAGATGACCGACGAGCTCATCGACGACCTGCTCAAGTCCGGCTCGCCCGCCAACCTGTCGCTCCAGCTGGGCCTGCCGCTGCCGGTGCGGGTCATCTGCGCCCTCGTCGGCGCCCCCAGCGAGGACCAGGACAAGTTCGCGCACTGGTCCCAGGTCATGCTGACGCTGACGCGCTACACGCAGGAGGAGGTGCTGAAGACGTACGAGGAGTTCGGCGCGTACGTCTCGGCCCTGGTCGAGGAGAAGCGGACGAACCCCGGCGACGACCTGCTCAGCGAGCTGACCCAGATCTCCGACAGCGAGGACGGCCGGCTCAGCCACGAAGAGCTGATCACCACCGTGATGGCGCTGCTGCTGGCCGGGCACGAGACCACGTCCAACATGATCGCCATCATGGCCGCGATGCTCCTGGCCGAGCCGGAGCGCTACCAGGCGGTCATCGAGGACCCGGAGCTGATCCCCGGCACCGTCGAGGAGATTCTGCGGCTGGACAGCACGCTGAGCGTGGTCGGCTTCCCCAGAGTCGCGACCCAGGACTCCGAGTTCGCCGGCACCGTGGTGCCCGCGGGCAGCACCGTGATCCCGTGCCGGCCCGCGGCCAACCGGGATCCGCGCAAGTTCGCCGACCCGGACGCGTTCGATCCGCGCCGGGACAACGCCAATCAGCACCTGACATTCGGCGCGGGGCCGCACTACTGCCTCGGCCAGCCGCTGGCCAGGCTGGAGCTGCAGGTCGTGCTCGGCACGCTCGCCCGCAGGCTGCCCACCCTGCGCCTGCGCGACAGCGCCGACGCGCTGCGGTTGCGCACCGGGCTGCTGTCGGGCGGGCTCCAGGACGTGTGGGTCACCTGGTGAGCTCACGATGACCGTCCAGGCGTCCACGCGTGCGGTGACCGCCAGGAGCGCGATCATGCGTGCGGCGGAGCGCCTGTACGCCACCGAGGGCTTCGCCGGGGTGTCGATCCGGCAGATCGGCGAAGCCGCCGGGCAGCGCAACAAGTCCGCGGTGCAGTATCACTTCACCTCCCGTGACGAGCTCGTCAAAGCCATCCTGGCCGAGCACGCCGAGGCCATGGAGGCGCACCGGCTGGCGATGATGAGCCGGCTCGGCGAGCCCGGCGGGATGTCGGCGCGCGACCGGATCCGCTGCGTAGTCCTGCCCCACATCGAACACCACATCGACCTGGGCGTCCCCTCCTGGTACGGCCGCTTCCTCGCCCAGGTCGTCGTCGAGCCCGCGCTGCGCGAGTACGCCGTCAGCGTCCACCTGGAGAGGCCGTCCCTGCGCCGCCTGTACGACGCCACCCGGGAGCCGGACGAGCCCGACCCCGGCCGGGCCGCACGGCGGGAGGCCATGACCCGCGTGCTCATCGTGCACATGTGCGCCGAACTGGAACGCGACCTGGCCACCGGCGACGCCATCGCATCGGGGCGCGATCTGGCCGGCGGCCGCATCACTGCCGCGTCCGCCGCCGAGGCCTGGCGGCGGCTGGGCGACGACCTCGTCACGGCCGTCTGCGGCCTCCTCGGCGCCTTGCGATCGGACCCGCGCTGACTGGCCACCGTCCACGGCTGCCCACCGTCCAGGGCTGACCGCGGGTCGCGTACAAGCGGGCGTCGCGCTTGTGCGCGACTTGGCCGCGGCTTGGGCGCGGCTGGGCCGGCGGGCCAAGAAGTCGCGAAGTCCGCGACAAGTGCGGCTGCCTAACGTTGCTCCGTGGACGCCCAGCAGGGCGACCGGACCCCCGCCGTGCGGCAGGGGCTCATCCGTTTCTCCCGGGAGGGGCCGCAGATGGCAGGCGAGACTTTCATCCTCACCGCGGACGGGAACGCGCGCGCCGAGCGGGTGACCGTCCTGCTCGAATCCCGCTGGGCCGAGATCGCCGACGGCCGGACGGCGCCGCGCGGCAACCCGTACCTCAGGGGCCTGATGTCGGCGCTGCTGTGGGCGGCGCTGGCCGTGCTCGGGTCGGTCATGTACGTGTTCGGCTGGGTGCTGTTCGGCGGCGGCGCCTGAGAAGGAGCGTCCGGAGCTCGGCTCGCAATAAGCTAGTGTGCTATGGAATAAATAGCACGCCCGGTTCCGGGTGGTACCGGGAGGTAGGCTGGTGGCCATGGCCGAACACGTCTCCGAGACCGTCGCGACGGACGGGAGCCCGCAGGGCATCTCGTGCGACGTGCAGTTCGTCGACGTGTTCAAGGTGCTCGGCAAGCGCTGGAACGGCATGATCATCGTCGCGCTGATGCAGCGGCCCGCGCGGTTCGGCGAGCTGGCCAAGTCGATCTCCGGGATCACCGACGGCATCCTGTCCGATCGCCTGCGTGAGCTGATGGCGGCCAGGCTCGTGGAGCGCCAGCTGGCCGACGGCCCCGCCACGGCGGTCCTCTACCGGCTCACCCCGATCGGCGAGGACCTGCGCGGCGCCTTCCAGGAGCTGCACGCCTGGGCCGCCCGCAACAACATCCACGAGCAGTGCGCCCCCTGACCGGCGGGCTTCAGCGGCGGGCGAGGTCGATGAGCTCGGCGTAGAGGGCGAGCGTCTCGTCGATCCCCGGCTCGGTCTCGGGACCGCGGCCGGAGCCGGCGAACAGGACGTGGTCGACGCCGGTGCCCTCGAGCCCGGCCAGGTCGTCGGCGATCTGGCGCGGCGAACCGCCCAGGAACGGCCGGTCGTCACCCATCGGCTCGGCGGTGAGCGGCACGTTGGCCCTGGCGACCACGGTGACCGACTCGGGGTCGCGGCCGAACTCCTCGACCGCCGCGCGGAAGGCCTTGCCGAGGTCGAGCAGCGCGTCACGCGACAGGGCCACCGGGTTGAGCCCGTCGGCGATGCGGGCGGCCCGCCGCACGCCGCCCGGCGTCATCGCGCCCAGCAGGATCGGCACGTGCGTCTGCACCGGCTTGGGGTTGATCTCCGACTCGGCGATCCGGGTGAACTTGCCGTCGTACGAGACGGGGTCCGGCCCCCAGCAGGCCCGCATGGCGGCCACGACCTCGTCCATGCCGGGCCCGATCCGGCTCATCGGCACCCCCGCCGCCTCGAACTCCTGCGGCATCCACCCCTGGCCCAGCCCGGCGACGACCCGCCCGCCGCTGAACTGATCGAGGGTGGCGAAGCGCTTGGCCAGGACGGCGGCCGGGTGCAGCAGGGCGTCGATGATGCTGGTGCCGAGCTTGACCCGTTCGGTGAGCGCGGCCACGTAGCTCAGGGTCTCCAGCGGCTCGTAGGTCTGCCGGTAGACCTCGGGCACGGGCTGCGGCTCCCCGCCGCCCATCGAAACGGGTGCGACGGGCCGCAGCAGCCTCTCGTAGGTCCACACCGAGTCGTACCCGAGCCGTTCGGCCTCGCGGGCGACGCGGGCGATGTTCTCCGGGCCGGCCAGCGGGCCCGACGTGGGTAGGGCGATACCTAGTTCCATGGCCGAAGCGTACTATATTTTTCATAGTTCGCTAGGTAAGGCTGAGTGGGCTGCGGGAGCTGTAGTGCCTGCTGCGGTAGTTCTCCGGGCTGAGCCCGTACGCGGCCCGGAAGGCGTGGCTGAAGTGGGGGGCGCTCGTGAGGCACCAGCGGTGTGCGATGGCGCGGATCGACCGGCATGCTGGTCCGCTCGTCGTGGAACCGAAATCTCGGCCGCCCATCCAGGACGTTGCACAGGATGTTCCGCCCCTGGCATTGACCGCGAGGGCGACCTGTCATACCTTCCCAACCGAAATGTTCGATTTCTGCCCGAAATTTTCGGGAGGCCGGATCTATGGGTAGGGCGCTGAAGTTGGCCATCGTCGCGGTTCTGGGACTCGCCATGGGCACTGCCGGGGCGGCCGACGGGGCGGCGTCGCCCGGCGGGCACTGGGTCACCACGTGGACGGCGATGCCGCAGCTCACCGAGCCGGGCAACATGCCGCCCGCGCCGTACACGCAGGAGAACCTGGTCCTGGCCGACAGCACCGTACGGCAGACCCTGCGGGTGTCGGTCGGCGGGCAGCGGTTCCGGCTGCGCCTGTCCAACGCGTTCGGCGGCGCGCCGCTGCCCGTCACCCGCGTCACCGTGGCGCTCCCGAGCGGCGGCAAGGCCGGGGTGAGCGCGATCCAGCCGGAGAGCGTCCGGCCGGTGACGTTCTTCGGCCGGCCCTCGGCGGTCGTGCCGGTCGGGGCGCAGGTCGTGTCCGACCCGCTCGACCTCACGCTGGCCGCGGGCACCGTACTGACCGTGACCCTCTACCTGGCCGACGGTCAGGCCTCGACCGACATCACCTCGCACCCCGGCTCCCGGACCACCTCCTACCTCGCCAGAGGCAACCAGGCCGACGCGGCGGACCTCACCGGCGCCACCCCCGTCGACCACTGGTACTTCCTCAGCGGCCTCGAGGTCTGGGCCAAACCCGCCACCGCGACGCTCGCCCTGGTCGGCGACTCGCTGACCGACGGCAGGGGCTCCACCACCAACCAGAACAACCGCTGGCCGGACCAGCTCTTCGACCGCCTGCGGGCCGACCGCCGCACCGCGGGCGTCGCCTTCGCCAACCAGGCGGCGGGCGGCAACCGCGTGCTCAACGACGGGCTGGGCCCCAACGTCCTGGCCCGCCTCGACCGGGACGTGCTCGCGCAGAGCGGCGTGAAGTGGCTGATCCTCTTCGAGGGCGTCAACGACATCGGCACCGCGGACGCCACCCAGGAGGCCCAGAAGAGGGTCGCCGACGAGCTGATCGCCGCCTACGACCAGATCATCGTGCGCGCCCACGCGCAGGACCTCCAGGTGTACGGCGCCACGATCACGCCCTTCGGCGGCAGCTTCTACGACGACGCCCAGGGCTATCGTGAGGCGGCCCGGCAGGCGGTCAACGACTGGATCCGCACGAGCGGCGCGTTCGACGCGGTGATCGACTTCGACCGGGCGCTGCGGGATCCGGCCGATCCCCGGCGGATGCTCGCGGCCTTCGACGTGGGCGACCACCTGCACCTGAACCCGGCGGGCTACAAGGCGCTCGCGGACGCGGTGCCCGCGCGGTTGCTGCACCGGTAGGGCCCCGTTTCGCGACCCGCCGCACCCGTGTGACCCTCCGTGCTTCGGCTGAGGTCCCCTTGGAGAGGGGCCTTCGGAGGGGAGACCGGCAACCGGGAAGAGCATCCCCTCCCCGAAAGGATCCCAAGGGAGGGGAGCGGGGTGTCAGTCCCAGGGCTGCCGGTAGGACGGCTGGTAGGCGTGCAGGCGCAGGCGCAGGGTGAGGGTGACGGTGGTGCCGGCGGGCAGCTCCACCGTCAGGTGCGGGCCGTTCACCGCGGTCTCGGTGACCGACCGCACCGGTTCGTGGTGGACGTACTCGGTGTCGTGGCCGGTCCAGCCCGGCTCGGCGCCCGTGGCCGTGACACCGGCGATCTCGTGCTCCCCGAACGCCCCCGCCTGCACGACCAGCACCTGGTCGGCGGTGGCGGAGAGGTTGACGAGCGTGACCACCGTGGCCTCGGGCTCGATCGAGCTGACGAGCGCCGCCACCTGCTCGGGCACGCCGGGACGGCGGCGTACGGCGTCGAAGTAGCGGACCCTGGCCTGCTGCAGGCCCCCGTTGTAGATGACCTGCGGCCCGCCCCACATGAGTTGAGTGAGGGCCTCGGTCACCACGGGGTTGACGTTCTGCCAGAGGTGGATGTCCGATTCGGGCAGGTCGCGGTCGGCGTTGGCGAGCAGCAGGGCGATGCGGCGGCGGGCCTGGGCGTGCGCGGCGGCGAGGATCCGCTCGGGGTAGCCGGGGTTGTCGCCGCACAGGTACGCGTACCAGGGCTCCTCGTGCCCGGCCTCCTCCTTGTCGCGGAACGGCCGCACCGTGGCCCAGTCGTAGCCGGTCGCGGCGCGCAGCGCGTCCAGGCGGGCGCGGTCCTCCGGGGCGCCGGTGTGGTGCCAGAGCGCGAGCGGCACCGAGGTCTGGACCGGGTTGTAGTCGAACCAGCCCTTGTCGCTGTGCCGATAGGGGACCAGCAGCGTCGGCACGTCCACGTCGGAGCCGAGGTGGGCGCGCCAGCGGCCCTGGTTGGCCGAGTCGCTCTGGCTGAACGGCAGCTTCACGCCCATGGCGATGACCGCGTCCAGCAGCGACCTGACGAGGTCGAGGTAGCCGTCGTCGCGGGTGGCCAGGGCGGCGCTGAGGGCGCCGACGGCCGACGCCTGGCCGATGCTGTACATGCCGTGCGGCCAGGTCCAGCCGTAGTGACCGCCGTACCAGCGTCCGTCGAGCAGGCTGCCGACCACGCCGTCGAGGCCGACGTTGTCGGGGACGACACCGCCGTTCTCCTCGGCCCGGCGCTGCCAGGCGCCGACGTACTCGCGCAGCCAGGCGGCGTACCGCTCGTCGCCCGAGACGAGGTAGGCGTTGCAGACCAGGCCGGCCACGCTGAGGTTGCCGACCGTGTCGCCCCGGCCGAGGCGGTGCTGCATCTCGGCGCCCAGGCGGGGGTCCTCGGCGAGCGGCGGCACGGGCGCGCCGTCGGGGACGAGCCAGTCCAGCGGGTAGCCGTACTGCGCCGCTTCCGCCGGAGTCCACGGATATGAGGGCGAGCCGGACACCCCTTCCCGCGCCCCCCGGCTGCCGTTGTGCGGCGCCTTGATGATGTGGCGCGCCGGGTCGTAGTTGCCCTTGGCCGGGTCGAGATAGAGGTCGGCGAACCTGGTCGCCCGCCCGGCCCAGGCCGCCGGGTCGGCGGCGGTCAGGAAGTACGTGAACAGCAGGCTCTCGCCCTGGTGGAACCAGTCGTAGCCGATCTCGAACTCGTCGGCGAACATGCCCAGCTCGGTCATCTGCCCGACGACGCCGTGCCAGTGCCGGGCACTGGCGTCGAGCAGGTCGTCCGCGCCGCCCAGCAGGTAGAGCTGCGGCCAGTTGAAGAACGGCTCGAAGAAGTCGTCCGCGCCGTCGCGGGAGGACAGCCGGCCGGAATACCGCAGCGAGCCGTCCGCCCTGGTGTAGCGGTCGGAGAACAGCCGCCACCCGCTGTCCAGCAGGTCGAGCAGGGCTCGCTGGGCCAGCGCCCACGCCGGGGGGTCGAGGACGGGGACGCTGGCTTTCACGACGGTCATGTGACTCCTAGGAGAGGGGGTCATCCCTTGGTCGCTCCGGCGGTCAGCCCGGCGACCAGGAAGCGCTGGGAGAAGAGGAACACCAGCAGCACGGGAGCGATGGACAGCAGGGTCGCCAGGATCAGCTCGGGCGGCTGCACCTCGGCGTTGGCGCCGACGACGGGGTTGAACGTGGGGGTCGCGGCCAGCATCTGCGTGAGCCCGACCTGCATGGGGTAGTTGTCGCTGTCCGGCAGCATGACGTACGGCAGGAAGAAGTTGTTCCAGTTCGTCACGAAGCTGAAGAACGCGACCAGGGCGACCACCGGCTTGGCCAGCGGCAGCGCCACCCGCAGGAACGTCGCGCTCTCCCCGCACCCGTCCAGCCGCGCCGCGTCGAGCAGCTCGCCGGGGACGCTGGTGGAGAAGTAGATGTACGTCAGATAGACGCCGAACGGGAAGAACGACATCGGCAGCACGACCGAGGCCGCCTGGTTGACCAGGCCGACGTAGCTGAGCTCCAGGAAGATCGGCAGCACCAGCGCGGTCCCCGGCATGAGCATCACGACCAGCGTGACGATCAGCAGCAGCCGCCGGCCGGTGAAGCTCATGAGCGCCATCGCGTAGCCGGCGGGGATGCTGACCAGCAGGGTCAGCGCCACGGAGAACGCGGCGTACGTGACGGAGTTGCCCATCCAGGTCAGCACGGCGCCGTCCTGGAAGGCCATGAGGTGCTGCCAGTTGGTGACGAGCGAGCCGAGCGAGCCGGGCGACAGCGGGTTCCCGTGGATCAGGTCGGCCGGGCTCTTGGTCGAGGCGAGCAGCAGCCACAGCATGGGCAGGACGAAGAACACCGCGAAGACCAGCAGGAACGCGATGACGAGCACTTTCGCGACAGCCCGCGCGGGGTCAGTCCGTGTCAAAGAGACCTCCCCGCGCGACGAACAGCCCGGCGCAGCACAGCGCCACGATGAGCAGGTCGACGGCGATCGCCGCGGAGCCGTTGAAGTCGTTCTGGTTGAAGGCGTACAGGTATGCCAGCTGGTTGATCGAGTAGTCGTTGCCCACCACGCCGAAGCTGGCCTGGGAGATGAGCTGCGGCTCGACGAAGAGCTGCGTGCCCGCCGCCAGGGACAGGATCAGCATGTAGACGATCCACTTGCGCAGCATCGGCAGCTGCACCCGCAGCGCGATCTTCACCGGTCCGGCGCCGTCCACCCGGGCGGCCTCCATGACCTGGTGGGGGATCGTGTTCAGCGCGCCGTACATGACCACGATCCAGCCGCCCGCGCCGGTCCAGAACGCGATCAGGGTGAAGATCCACGGCAGGTGACCCGGCGAGATCACCTGCACGAAGGTCTCGCCCCAGAGCGCGCGGACGAGGTCGTCCACCGGGCTCACGGACGGGTCCAGCATGAACAGCCAGAGCAGCACGCTGGACGCGCCCGCCAGCGCGCCGGGGACGTAGTAGACGAACCGCAGCGCGGCCCGCGACCAGCCCGCGGTGAGCCGGTGCACGAGCAGCGCCAGCAGCAGGACCAGCACGGTCAGGGTGACCAGCCAGAGCACGAGGTAGGTCGCCACGTGCTCGACGGCGGCCAGGAACCGGAAGTCCTGCGCGGTCCTGACGAAGTTGGTGAAGCCGGTGAAGACGCCGCGGGCGTCGGTGAAGGCCAGGTTGAGCGCGTACACCGTGGGCACGATGCCGAACGCGACCAGCAGCACCACGTACCCGGAGACGAAGACGTGCCCGGCGGAGAGCCGCAGTCTCGATCCGATCACTTGGTGACCTGGTAGCCGAAGACCTGGGCCTGCTGCTCGATGGCCGTCTGCCACTCCGGCAGCAGCGACTCGATCGTCTTGCCCGCGGTCTGCCCGGGGATGACGGTCTTGGCCCAGACCGCCTCCTGGCTGAACTCGGGCGAGCCCCAGCCGGGCCACACCTGCCCGGCCGCGGCCGAGATCGGGCCGGCGAGGTCGCCGGCGTAGTAGCCGCTGTCCTGCTGCTTCTTGATCCACTTGGTCGCGGCGGGCGCGTACGCGGGATAGCCGGGGGAGAGCTCGACCTGGTACGCGTCGGCTGTGGCGACCCAGCTGATGAAGTCCTTGGCCGCGTCGAGGCGCGCGCTGTGCCGCGACAGCCACCAGGTGCCGCCGCCGACATTGCCCGTCACCGGCGTGCTCTGGTCGGACCAGCGCAGGGCATCGCCCACGGCCAGCTCGCCCTTCGGGGTCTTGAGCGTGCCCTGGAAGACCGCGCCGCCGTACCACGCGGGGCCGGGCAGCATGAGCACCTTGTCGCCCTGGCTCTTGGCGAACTCGGGGCCGAACAGGGACAGCATCGACATGGTCTTGTTCGCGACGAGCTTGTCCATCATCTTCGCAGTGCGCACGCACTTGGCGTCGGTCGCCTTGACGGTGATCGCCTTCGGGCCGGTGACCTGGTTGGCCGGGCACTCGCCGCCCCACATGTAGATCTCCGGCGCCCACGCGTCACCGGCGGTGCCGATGATGTAGCCGGGGTGCTCGGCGGCCACCTTCTCGCCCAGCGCCTGGTACTCCTCCCAGGTGGTGGGCAGCGGGTAGCCGAACTTGTCGAGCAGCTTCTTGTTGTACCAGAGCACGACCTGCGCCAGGTCGTTGCGCAGGCAGTAGACCGTGCCGTCCACGGTGCACACGTCGAGCGCGCCCTTGGCGAAGCCGCTCAGCGTGGCGTCGTCGAGCAGGCCCTTGTTGAGCGGGGCGACGAACGCGTTGTCGCCCTGCGAGGCCCAGGACGCGGTGTTGTTGTCGGTGGTGAACACGACGTCCGGCCAGCCCTCGCCGGCCCGGTCGAACAGCTGCACCTTGGTCTTGAGCGTGTTGGAGCCGTTGGCGTTGCCGTCGTAGGTGACGATGTCCAGCTGCACGTCGGGGTGTGCCTTCTGGTACGCCTTCGCGGCGTCGAGCCGGGTGGAGTCCACCCACACCAGGAGCTTGCCGGCCTTCTGCTCGGCGGGGGTGAAGCCGTACTGCGATCCGGCGGAGCCGGTCGGCTTCGCGGCAGTCGGCGCGTTCGGGGGAGCGCAGGCCGCGACGGCGAGCAGGGCCGCTGCCGCGGTGACCGCCAGGTGGGTGCGTCGTCTCATGGGGCTTCCTTCGGACAAGGCGGCTTGAGGTACGTAAACGCCGTGTTTCCGGATATGACATCATACGTGTGACGTATTCACAATGCCCTACACTGAAGGGCGTTCAGGCGGACGGGAGGATGCGTTGACTCAGCACGCGACTACGGGGCCGTGGGATTCGACGCGGAGTTCGCAGCCGCCCGAGCGGGCCGGCAAGCGGCCACCGCGCCGGGTGCGCGGGGCCAAGCTGGGCACCACCGTGGTCGAGCAGCTGGTCGACGACATCGTGCGCGGCACACTGCCGCCCGGCGCGGCGCTCCCGCCCGAGGCCGACCTCTGCGAGGAGTTCGGGGTCAGCCGGACCGTGATCCGCGAGTCGGTCAAGGTGATCCAGGAGAAGGGCCTGGTCAGGATCGAGCACGGTCGCGGCACCCAGGTCACCGACCCCCGGCAGTGGAACCTGCTCGACGACGTCGTGCTCACCGCCGTCATCGCGCACGACGAGAACGTGACGTTCCTGGACGAGCTGGTGTCCGTGCGCACCGCCCTGGAGGCCGAGATGGCCGGCGCCGCAGCCTTGACGCGCACCTCCGACGACGAGGAGCGCATCGGCGCCGAGCTGGCGGTCATGCGGGCCAACCTCGCCTCCACGCCCGACTTCGCCGCCGCCGACGTGCGCTTCCACGACATGATCATGGCCGCGTCGCGCAACCGGCTGGGGCGGGCCATCGTCAACAGCATCCACGACAAGGCCCGTACGAGCATGCTCTACCACGGCGAGTACAACGAGGCCGTGATGCGCCAGACGCTGGCCGAGCACCAGGCCATCAAGGACGCGATCGCGGCCGGCGACCCGGAGGGGGCGGCGGCCGCGATGCGCAAGCACATCACCGACTCCTGGAACCGCCGCCGTCCGTAATAGGCCCTGACGCCATAGATCCGAGGGTCCGGCTCCATCTGGACGAGTGAGACCAGAGGAGAGCCTTTGCACCCCGACCAGCAGCGAGATTTCACCGAGTTCGTCGCCGCCCGCTCGGACAGCCTGATCAGGCTCGCGTACGTGCTGACCAACGACCAGCACGCGGCCGAGGACCTGCTGCAGACGGCGCTGGCGAAGACCGCCGGACACTGGCGGCGCATCCGGGACAATCCGGAGGCGTACGTGCGCCGCGTCATGTACCACGAACAGGTCGGGCGGTGGCGAAGTCCGCGCTGGGGCCGCGAACGCGTCGTCGAGGCGCCTCCCGACCGGGCCACGGGCGACCGGACCGGCGAGGTCGACACCCGCCTCACCCTGGACCAGGCGCTGAGCGCCCTGCCCGCGCGCAAGAGGGCCGTCCTGGTGCTGCGTTACTACGAGGACCTGCCGGAGTCGGAGGTCGCCAAGATCATG
Organism: Nonomuraea sp. JJY05; assembly: GCF_043496855.1. Lineage (NCBI taxonomy): Bacteria > Bacillati > Actinomycetota > Actinomycetes > Streptosporangiales > Streptosporangiaceae > Nonomuraea > Nonomuraea sp. JJY05. The sequence goes on along the minus strand of NZ_JBIEIS010000031.1, from coordinate 47,014 downwards.
CGCTGCTCGGTAGGCACCGTGCGCAGCCAGACCCACCAAGCCGTCGCCCGGCTGCGCGAGCTGGTCGGCGAGAACGCCACCCTGGAGGCCTGAGATGACCATCGACGAACAGCGGATCGGCGAGGAGCTCCGGCGGATGGCGGCCGAGGCCAGGCCCGTCGACGCCCTCGCGTACGCCCGGCGGGCACGGACCGGCGCGTTGCGGCGCCGGCGCGCGGGGTGGTCGCTCGGCGGGCTCGCGGCGGCCGCCTCCCTGGTCACGGCGGTGATCGTCGCGCTCCCGACCGGCGGCAGCGGCCCGGACACCGCGGCGGAGGTCGCCCGGCTGCCGGAGAACACCCCCGAGCAGCTGCAGGTCGTACGCGAGTGCATGCCCAACGGCGGACCCGTCCACAACATGGACGGCAACCGGCGCCTCCCCGAGCAGGGCTCGGTCGAGGACTTCCGGGTGCTGGCCGAGTACCAGGACAAGAAGGGCATGACGGCCCTGGTCGGCAGCCTCGCCGGCTTCGTCCTGTGCACCCCGACCACGCAGACGGACATGGCGGAGCGGGCGGTCTTCACGTACTGGGGGTTCAAGCCGCCCGGGGATCTGACCGGCTTCCAGGGGGATCTCCAGGTGGACGCGTACACCTCGCACATGCATTCGTACGCGACGGGGCCGGAGCGGGTCCAGCACGACGACATGTACCGGGTCGTGGTCGGCCGGGTCACCTCGGGCGTGCGCCGGGTCGAGATCGACTGGGCGGACGGGCGGCGCACCGACGCGCGGCTGGCCGGCGGCTTCTTCATCGCCCGGGTGCCGGGGAAGCTGGTGCCGGATCCCGAGGACGGGTCGGTCACGCTCCTGGACTCCCCGCCGGTCACGGTCACCGCGTATGGCGCGCAGGACCAGGTGCTGGGACAGCAGAAGGACGTGGCCTTCGGCCCCCTGGGCCGGGGGAGCGGCTCCTGAGGCCGTCCGAGCTCGTCGGCAAAAAGTTCGTGCGGACGTCCGCGACACGCCGTAGCGAACCGCTCTTTGCTGGCATTAGTGGGCACTTTTCGACGTAACTCGACATAAGAGGTCCGTGTCGGGTTCGGGGGGAGAAAGGGTCGGGGGAGCGCTCATGTACCGTCTGCTGGGTGCCGTCGTCATCATCGCACTGGCCGTCATGGCGAGGGCGGCCCACGCCTCGCCGTGGGAGGTCGACAACATCGCGCATCGGGGCGGATCCGGGTACGCGCCCGAGAACACCATCGTGGCCTGCGAAGTGGCCCGGGCGCAGCGGGCCACCATGTGCGAGTACGACGTCCAGCAGACGAAGGACCACCGGCTCATCCTGATGCACGACCAGACGCTGGCCCGCACCACCAACGTCGAGCAGGTCTTCCCCGGGCGCTCGCCCTGGCGGGTCGCCGACTTCACGCTCTCGGAGATCCAGCGCCTGGACGCCGGGTCGTGGTTCTCCGCCCAGTTCCAGGGCGAGAAGGTGCCCACCCTGGAACAGGGACTGCGGCTGATGAGGAAGACCGGGGTCGGGATGCTGCTGGAGATCAAGCACGATCCGGCCAGTACGGACATCGACGAACGGGTGGCCGCCGAGCTGCGCAAGTACCGGGACCTGTGGAGGGGCAAGCGGCTGGCCGTGCAGGCGTTCAACTGGGAGTCGATGCGGAGCCTGCACGAGATGATGCCCGACCTCCCCGTCGCGCTGCTCGGCAAGCCGGACGCCTCCCGGCTCGAGGACCTGGCCGGGTTCGCCGCCGCGGTCACGGTGCCGCACAGCGGTCTCACCGCGACCTACGTCAAGCAGGTCCACCAGCACGGCATGCGGGTCTACACGTGGACGACGGACCGGCGGGCCGTCATCCGCCGCCTCATGTCGTACGGCGTGGACGGCATCATGACCGGGCGGCCCGACCAGATCGACGCCGTCAAGCGCCGGGCCCTGCGGGTGGTCATGAGGGCTGGCGCAGGTCGGCTATGAGGTCGTCGCCGGACGTCGCGAGCCGGTGCTCGATGACGTCGGCGAGGTTGGTGTCCATGTCGGGCCCGTAGAAGTCCTCGGCCAGGTCGAGGTGGCGGCGCATCGCCTCGCGGGCGCCGTCGGGCTCGCGGTCGAGGATGGCCTCCAGGATCACGGTGTGCAGGGGCTCGCCGGCCTCCCGGACCTCGCGGTCGCTGAGGCTGCGCAGCATCAGCCCGTAGGTGAGGTCCTGGATCGCGGTGAACATCATGTGGATGACCGGGTTGCCCGAGGCCCTGGCGATGGTCTCGTGGAAGGCGAGATCGACCCGCGCCCTGGCGTGCACGTCGCCCGGCCGGGCGAAGAGCTGGTGGACCCGCAGCAGGTCGGTACGGTCGCGCTTGGTCGCGTTGACCGCGGCCAGCCCCGCGGCCTCGGTCTCCAGCATCACGCGCGCCCGCATGAGCTGGCGGGCGGTCACCCCGGCGGCGCGGGCCGCGAGGTTCATCGGCCGCATCAGGTTCTCCGCCGTGTAGTGGCGGACGAAGCTGCCCCGCTGCGGCGAGACCTCGATCAGCCCGCGCTCCTGCAGGGCCCTGAGGACCTCCCGGATGACCGGGCGGCTGACCGCGAACTCGGTCGCCAGGTCGCGCTCCGAGGGCAGGCGCACGCCGGGGGCCCAGTGTCCGGTCAGGATCCGGTCTTCGAGAACGGCGATCAGCGCACCCGGGCTGGTCGGCGCCTTTGCCTCGGTCATGGGCGACGGTTCCGCAGGGCTCTCAAGTGACGGTTTCCTCCCGCGTTCAGCGGTCATGCCGACCACGGTAGCGGCTCGCCGCCGGTGCCGAGCCGCGCTCCGTGCCAGCACGCCCGCCCGTCCGGGCCGAACAGGTGAAGATCGGTGAGCGGCACGTGGAAGGTCGCGCGTTCGCCGTCGCGCGGCCCGGTGCGGGGCGGCACGCGGGCGACGACGGCCCGCCCCGTGTCGTCACGCAGGTGCAGGATGCTCTCGTTGCCGAGGTTCTCCCGGTACGACACCGTCGCCTCGATGGGCAGGGCGCTCGCGTCGTCGGCTCGGACGCGTACGGACTCGGGCCTGAACCCGACGCGCACCGACTCCGGCAGCTCGTCCGGCAGCCGGGGCAGCCGCCAGCGCAGGTCGCCGCCGGTCAGCTCCACCCCGTCCGCGACCGTCCGCGCGGTGGCCTCGATCAGGTTCATCTGCGGGCTGCCGAGGAACGTGGCGACGAACACGGTGGCCGGCTGCTCGTAGATCTCGGTCGGGGTGCCGATCTGCGCGAACTCGCCCTCGTTGAGCACCGCGACCCTGTCGCCCATGGTCATGGCCTCGACCTGGTCGTGGGTCACGTACAGGACGGTGCCCTTGGTGCGGCGGTGGAACTCGATCAGCTCGGCCCGCATCTGCACGCGCAGCGCGGCGTCCAGGTTCGACAGCGGCTCGTCCATGAGGTACGCGGCCGGCTCCCGGATCATGGCGCGCCCGAGCGCGACCCGCTGGCGCTGGCCGCCGGAGAGCTGGCCCGGTTTCTTCTTGAGCTGGTCGGCGAGCCCGAGCACGCGGCTGGTGTCCTCGATCCGCTGCCGGATGACGTCCTTCGGCACGTGATGGGCGCGCAGGCCGAACGCCAGGTTGCCCTCGACGCTCAGATGCGGGTAGAGGGCGTAGTCCTGGAACACCATGCCGATCCCGCGGTCGCCGGGGTGGGCGTGGGTGACGTCCTTCCCGCCGACCGTGACCCGGCCGGCGCTGACCGGCTCGATCCCGGCGACGATGCGCATCAGCGTGGACTTCCCGCATCCCGACGGGCCGACGATCACCAGGAACTCCCCGTCGCGCACGTGCAGGTCGACGTCGGCGAACAGCACCTGGCCGCCGTAGCGCTTGGTGACCCGCTCGATGCGGATGCCGTCGGTCATCGCTTGACTCCTCCGAGGGTGAGGCCCGAGACGTAGTAGCGCTGCAGCAGGGCGAACAGGACGAGCGGCGGCAGGATCGACAGCAGCGCCGCCGTGGTCTGCAGGTGGTAGACGATCCCGTGCTCCCCCTCGAAGGACGACAGCGCGAGCGGCAGCGTCCACAGCTCCTGCTCGCTGGCCGCGATCAGCGGCCAGATGAGGTTGTCCCACTGGGCGAGGAACTGCAGCAGCAGGACCGTGAGCAGGGCCGGGCGCAGCAGCGGGACGGCGATGAGGAAGAAGATGCGCAGCTCGCCGGCGCCGTCCACCCGCGCGGCGTGCAGCATCTGCGCGGGGATGCCCAGCGCGAACTGCCGGACCAGGAAGACGCCGAGCGCGCTGGCCACGAACGGCGCGATCAGCCCCTGGTAGCTGTTGAGCCAGCCGAGCTCGCTGAGCGCCACGAACACCGGGATCATGACGACCGCCGGGGTCAGCGAGAGCGCGATGATCACCAGGTTGAGCAGCGCGGCCCGGCCGGGGAAGCGCAGCCGGGCCAGCGCGTACCCGGCCGCCGCCGAGATCGCCACGTCCAGCACGGAGACCGCCGAGGCGATGACGACGCTGTTCAGCAGGTAGCGCGGGAACCGGCCGTCGGTCATGATCTGGCCGAGGTTGTCGAACAGCGCGAACCCGTGGAAGCGCAGCCCGGACAGGTCGCTGTCGTCGGGCGACGACGCCAGCACGACCATGGAGTAGAGCGGCAGCAGCATCAGCGCCACGAAGCCGACGAGGGCCACGACGGTGAGGGAGCGGCGGATTCTCATTCCTCGTCACTCCTGATCAGCTTGAACTGGGTGAAGGCGAAGACCAGCAGCACCACGAGCAGCACGATCGCGATCGCCGACGCGTAGCCGAACCGGGAGAAGGAGAACGCGTTGTTGTACAGGTAGAGCGGCAGCACCTGGGTGGCGTTGACGGGCCCGCCCTTGGTGAGCAGGTAGGCGGGCACGAACGACTGCATGGCCCCGGTGACGGCCACCACGATCACGAAGGTGAACGTGCGGCGCAGCAACGGCACGGTGATCAGGAAGAACGTACGCAGCGCGCGGGCGCCGTCGATGGCCGCGGCCTCGAAGACGTTGGCCGGCAGGGCCTGCAGCCCGGCGACGAAGATGATCACGTAGAGGCCGACGTACTTCCAGATGACCATCACGAGCAGCGCCCAGATGGCGTGGTCGGAGTCGGTGAGCCACGGGCGGGCGCCGGCCAGGGTGTCGGCGAGCCCGCCGGTGGAGTAGATGACCTGCCACAGCACGGTGGCGCCGACCAGCGGCATCACCGCGGGGATGAAGATCAGCCCGCGCAGCCAGGCCCGCAGCCGGCCGGGCTTGGCCAGCGGCACGGCCACGACCAGCGCGATCACGATGGTCGGGCCCACCGCGAAGACCGTGTAGAGCACGGTCACCCACACGCTGCTCCAGAACTCCTCGCTGGTCGCCATCTCGCGGTAGTTGTCCAGGCCCACCCACTGCGGGGTGCCCGACAGGTCGTACGAGGTGAAGCTCAGGTAGAGGGCCGCGACCGCGGGCAGCGCCCAGAACAGGACGAAGTACACGATCGCCGGGGCGGCGAGGCCCGCGCCCGCGCGGGCCTCCGTCCCGGCCATGGTGGCCCGCCGTGCAGCGGTCATTTGAGAATCCGCCCCACCGCGTCGTCGAAGGCGGCCGCGGCCTCCTTGGCGGAGCGCTGCTTGTGGATCACCGACTCCAGCGCGTCGAGCAGCGCCTTGATCGTCTCGGTCCACTGCGGCAGCACCGGGCCGAAGTCGGTGTACGGGAGCTGCTCCTCCAGCTGCTGGCTGGCCTTGTCGCGGGCGCTCGGCAGCTTCTGCCAGCCCGCCGCCGGGGTGACCAGGCCGGTGGCGGCCAGCTGCTGGTCGACATGCTCGGACGTCGACAGCCAGTTCACGAAATGCCAGGCCGTGTACGGATTTTTCGCCTTCTTGGCGACCATCCACCCCCATGAGTAGCCGGAGGCCACCTTCTCCTTGCCCGCCCAGTTCGGTATGACGGCGCTGTCGAAGGTCTTGCCCAGCTCGGCCTTGGGATTGAGGGCCGGGATGAGGCTGGAGGTGAACCGGCCGGACACCAGCATGGCCGCGGTGCCCTTGGCGAACAGGCCGAACGCGCCGACCGGGTCGTTCAATCGGGGGTTGCCCTGGCGGCCGTAGTACTCGAGCGCCTGCAGGCCCGCCGGGGTGTTCAGCCCGCCGCGCCCCGTGCTGTCGTCCACGATCTTCCCGCCGAGGCCGTGGATCAGCGGGATGAAGTTCAGCATCGCCCAGATGTTGTCGGCGAGCTGCCACTGGAGCCCGACCTGGGAGCCCGTGGCGAGCTTGGCGTTGTACTCCTCGACCTCCTCCCAGGTCGCCGGAGGCTTGTCGGGGTCGAGCCCGGCCTGCTCGAAGCGGTCGCGGCGGTACCAGAGGTGGACCGAGTTGAAGTCGATCGGGATGCCGTAGACCTGGTCCTTGTAGGTGAGGGCGGCGAAGGCGTTCGTGTCGAACCTGGTCTTGAGCTCGTCGATGGAGCCGGCTCCGAACTCCGCCGGCGGCAGCGGCGCGACCTGCCCCTTCGACGCCCGCTCGGCGAGGGTCCAGGCGCCGACCTTGATCAGGTCGGGTGGCGAGCCTGTGGTGAACGCGGTCGAGAGCTTGGTGTCGAGGTTGGCGATGGGGACGTACAGCGGCTTGACGGTGACCTTCGGGAACTGGCGCTGATACTCGGCGATCTTGGCGTTGAAGTATTTGGTGTTCGCCTGTTCCTCGTGCATCCAGACGTTGACCGTGCCCTGCGGCCCGGACTCCTTGGAGCCGGCCGGCGCGCCGCTCGACCCGCAGGCGGCCAGCGGGGTCGCCAGGCTCAGCAGGGCGGCGCCGCGCAGGAGGTCTCGACGGGGGATATCGCTCATGTGTCCGGTTCCTCTCAGGGGACGGGCGTGAATTCGGTGACCCCCGCGTGGATGGCGTCGGTCATGCGCCGGTGCCAGGCGATGTCGCGCCACATGCCGTCGAACTGGGGGCCGCAGAAGTTGCTGGTCGACAGCGCCTCCCAGCGTCCGGTGGCCAGCGCGGCGCGTACCCCGGTCTCGCACAGCTCCTTGACCCAGCCCCAGTCGCGGCCGGGGCCGTCCTTGTAGTTCACGATCCCCCAGCATTCGGTGGTCACCAGCGGCTTGCCGACCGCGCGCGACCACGCCGCGACCTCCCCGATGTGCTCGGTCAGGCGGCCGGCCCACCGCTGCGGGTCGGCCCGGTACAGGCGCTCGGCCGGGCCGGACAGCGGCTCGTAGGCCCGCGGGTCGAACTGGGAGTGGTGCAGGTCGTAGCCGATCTCCGCGTAGAAGTCGGTGGTGGCCTGCGGCGTCATCCACACGTGCGGTTCGAGCAGGTCCAGCTCGGACAGGTCCTCGCCCGGGGCGCCGGTGGTCTCGGTGCAGATGGAGAGCGTGTAGCGGTAACGGGGGTGGGCGGCGCGCAGGGTGGAGATCGCCTCTTTGGTCCAGTTCCGTACGACCTCGTCGCCCCGGGACAGGGTCTCGGCGCTCGCGTCGTTCCCGTACAGGAAGGGCGCCCACATCGCGAGCGGCCACTCGTTCACCAGGTCGACGAAGTAGACGGCGTCGGCGAGGCCGGCGCCCTCGATCGCCGAGAGCGTGACGTCCCAGACCCGGGCCAGGTCGGCCGGGGTCCTGATCCGCGAGCGGACGTCGAGCTCGTCCTTCCTGAACCAGGAGGACAGCGCGACGCGCAGCCCGCGGGCCGCGCACGCCCGGATGAAGTCGAGCAGGTCGGGCAGCACGCGTACGGAGACCGGCTCGGTGGCGCCCCAGGACTCGAAGTGCCACACGGGGAGCAGGCGCCAGGTCCGCTCCGGATCGGCCGCCACCAGGTGGGGGAAGGCGTCGATGCGTACCGCGTCGTAGCCCCGTTCGGCCAGTTCGTCGAGTGCGCGGTCCCAGTCCTGGTAGCCGGCGCCGTCCCAGCGCCGTTCGAGCCAGGAGAAGTCCCACATGGTGATCGCTAGGGGACTGTTGGTCAACGTCATAGTTCTCAACATCCGTTCCGATGTTGGTCTTACCAGATTGCTAGATCGTGGCTGGCCGAATCCTCACTGTCAAGGCTCTCTTGGGGTTCTTGTGGTTACTGGTCTAACCAGCTAGCGTTCTTGAACCATGAGCACCCGAGCCGTCGCCGGCCTGGAGACCATCCGATGCCCGATTCAGCCCAACGTGCTCCTGCTGCGGCTGCACGCCGACGACGGCCTGACCGGCCTCGGCGAGTCGTTCTTCGGGGCGCAGGCGGTCGAGGCCTACCTGCACGAGACCGTCGCGCCACTCCTCGTGGGAGCGCCCCTGCCCAGCCCCGAGCGGCTGCGCCGGCTGCTCACCGGCCATGTGGGCTTCCAGGGCAGCGGGGTCGAGACCCGGGGCAACGGGGCCGTCGACATCGCCGTGTGGGACCTGCTCGGCAAGGCCGCCGGGCAGCCCGTCGCCACCCTGCTCGGCGGCCCGTACCAGGAGGGCCTCCCGGTCTACAACACCTGCGCGGGCCCCTCCTACGTCAAGGACGAGCCGCGCCAGGCCGTCTCCAACTGGGGCCTGGCCGACACAACGCGGTACGAGGACCTGCGCGGCTTCCTGGAACGCCCCGGCGAGCTGGCCAAGGAGCTGTGGGACGAGGGTCTGCGGGCCATGAAGGTGTGGCCGTTCGATCAGGCGGCCGAGCGGACCGGCGGCATGCGGCTGGAGCGGGACGACCTGCGGGCCGGTCTGAAGGTGCTCGACGACATCAAGAACGCCGTCCCCGAGATGGACGTCATGGTCGAGCTGCACGGCCTGTGGAGCCTGCATGCCGCGCTCGGCCTGGTCAAGGAGCTCGAACGCTTCGCCCCGTACTGGGTCGAGGACCCGCTGCGGGCCGACAGCCAGGCCTCGTACGCCACGCTGCAGGCCGCGACGCCGGTGCCGCTGGCCACCGGCGAGACGCTGACCGGGCAGCGGGCGTTCCGCGGGCTGCTGGAACGCGCGGGGATCCGGGTGGCCATCGTCGACATCGGCTGGACGGGCGGGCTGACCGAGGCTCGCAAGATCGCCGCGCTCGCGGACTCGTACGACCTGCCGTTCGCGCCGCACGACTGCACCGGGCCGATCTCGTTCGCGGCGTGCGTGCACCTGGCCCTGAGCCAGCCCAACGCGCTCGTGCAGGAGAGCGTGCGCGCCTTCCGCCACACCTGGTACGGCGAGCTGGCCACCGGCCTGCCGCCCGTGGAGGACGGCCGGGTGCGCCTGGAGGACCGGCCCGGGCTGGGCGTGGAGCTCACCGACGGGCTCACCGCTCGCCCGGGCGTCACGACCCGCCTCACCGGCACCCGCCCATGAGCCCGGCCCACCAGCGGAGCGGGGTGCGGCGATGACGCGGATGGCGGCGTTGCGCTGGTACGGGCGTGGCGACGTGCGGCTGGTCGAGACCGAGATCCCCAGCCCCGGTCCCGGCGAGGTCCTGATCGCGGTGACACTCTGCGGCATCTGCGGCAGCGACGTCGAGGAGTATCACGCGGGCCCGATCGTCGTGCCGGTCACGCCGCACCCGCTGACCGGCCGCACGGCCCCGCTCACCCTGGGGCACGAGGTCGTCGGCGTGGTCGCCCGCCCAGGCCCCGGCGTCGACCTCGTCCCGGGCACCCCGGTCGTGCCGGACGTCGTGCTGGGCTGCGGCCGGTGCTGGTGGTGCGCGCGCGGGGACTACCCGCTGTGCGAGCGCGGGGCGGCGCTCGGGCTGCAGGACGACGGAGGGCTGGCCGAGTACCTGGTGGCGCCGGCCGACCGCTGCGTCCCGCTGCCCGAGGGCATGCCCGCCGAGGTCGCCGTCTTCGCCGAGCCGGCGGCGGTCGCCGTACGGGCGCTCGACAAGGCCGGTGACGTGTCCGGGGCGGTGGTCGCGGTCGTCGGTTCCGGCGCCATCGGGCTGCTGGTCGCCCAGGTGGCCGCCTGCCGCGGGGCGGCGGCCGTCGTCGCGGTCGACCCGGACCCGGGCCGCCGCGCGCTGGCCGGCTCGTGCGGCTTCGCCGGCGCGGCACCCGGCGAGGTGGCGGACGCCGTCCGCGAGCTGACCGGCGGCCGTGGGGCCGACGTGGTGGTGGAGAGCGCGGGAACGCCCGCCGCGGTGACGGACGCGCTGTCGCTGTGCCGTCGCGGCGGCACCACGGTCCTGCTCGGCGTCACCCCGGAGCCCGCCGTGCTGCCCACGCTGGACGTGGTGCTGGGGGAGAAGCGCGTCGTGGGGTCGGCCTCGCACCGATGGGACACCGACGTACGCGCCGCCGTCGCCCTGCTGCACGCCGGCCACATCCGGGTCGATCGGCTGCCCGTCCAGACCGTCCCGCTCCCGGACGCCGTACGTCGCGGCCTGGCCGACCCGCCCCGCGACGTCCTGAAGACCATCGTCGCAGTCACGAGCGGCTGAGCGGACGGCACACCGCCGTCCCGCGCGGTGCCCTCAGTGTTCGATGCTGGCGTTGAAGTGGGCCAGGCCCCGGGCGAACGCGGCCAGCTCCTCCGGCGTCCAGTCCTTCAGGACCGTGGCCAGGCCCCGGAGCCGGTACTCGCGCTCCCCGCCGACCCGCCGCCGCCCCTCCTCGGTGATGCGGAGCTTGCGGGCCATCCCGCCCTCCGGGTCGGGGATGCGCTCGGCGAGCCCGTCGCGGAGCAGGACGGCGGTCTGCCGGTTGACGGTCGAGGTGTCGAGGCTGAACGCCTGCGCGAGCTGGCCGATCGACATCGGCCCCTCGGCCTCCAGCCGGCTGAGCAGGATGTAGCTGCTGCCACGCTCCAGCCGCCGCTCCGAGGAAGGCGCGGCCGACGACGCCAGCTCCTTGTATCGGCCGATGAGCATGAGCTCGCGCTCGATGCCAACGATCTCCTCGCGCATGAATACCTCCCCACGGCGGTCAGAATATCCCTCTATATGGTGATGTGTAGGATACATACCATATGCATCGTGCATATAATTATGCGAGATACGGGAGAACTCATGGGTTCAACGCGTGCCGCACCGTCCAGTGGAGCGATCATCAGCGTCCTGGCGGCGGCGGGCATCACGGTCTCGCTGATGCAGACCCTGATGGTGCCGCTGATCGCGACCCTGCCGATCCTCCTGCACACCACGGCCGCCAACGCCTTCTGGGCCATCACCGCGACCCTCCTGGCCGGCGCGGTCGCCATGCCCGTCTCGGGGCGGCTCGGCGACCTGTACGGCAAGCGCCGCGTCATGATCGTCAGCGCGGTCCTGCTGGCCGTCGGCTCCCTGGTGTGCGCGCCCGCCAACTCGCTGACCCCCATGGTGATCGGCCGCGCGCTGCAGGGCCTGGGGATGGGCGTGATCCCGCTGGGCATCGCCATCATGCGTGACGTGCTGCCGCCGCAGCGGCTCGGCTCGGCCATCGGGCTGATGAGCTCCTCGCTCGGCGTGGGCGGCGCGCTCGGCCTGCCCGCCGCCGCGTTCGTCGCCCAGTACGTGAGCTGGCACGCGCTGTTCTGGGGCGCTGCCGGGCTCGGCGTGGTGATGAGCGTGCTGATCTTCATCGTCGTACCGGAGTCACCGGTCAAGTCGCCGGGGCGCTTCGACTTCGTCGGAGCGGCGGGCCTGGCGGCCGGCCTGGCCCTGTTCCTGCTGCCGGTCTCCAAGGGCAGCGACTGGGGCTGGACGAGCGGCATCACGCTCGGCATGTTCGCCGCCTCGGCGGTGATCCTGCTGCTGTGGGGCTGGTGGGAGCTGCGCGTGACCGCCCCGCTGATCGACCTGCGCACCAGCGCGCGCCGTCAGGTGCTGCTGACCAATCTGGCCTCCGTCGTCATCGGCTTCGCCATGTACGCGATGTCGCTGATCACGCCGCAGCTCCTGCAGCTGCCCGAGGCCACCGGCTACGGCCTGGGCCGGTCGATGGTCGAGGCCGGACTGTGGATGGCCCCGGCCGGGCTGGTCATGATGGCGATCTCGCCGGTGGCCGCCCGCCTGTCGGGGGCTCGCGGGCCCAAGACGTCCCTGCTGCTCGGGACGCTCGTCATCGCCTCCGGCTACCTCATGGCCCTCGCCCTGATGGGGCACGCGTGGGGCGTCCTGATCTTCTCGTCCGTGGTCAGCGCCGGGATCGGCTTCGCGTACGCGGCCATGCCGTCCATCATCATGAGCGCCGTGCCGCGCACCGAGACGGCCGCCGCCAACGGGCTCAACAGCCTGATGCGCTCGATCGGCACGTCCTGTGCCAGTGCCGTGCTCGGGGCGGTGCTGGCCAACCTGACGGTCACATCCGGGTCGGTGACGCTGCCGTCCGAGGCCGGGTTCCGCGCCGGCTTCCTCATCGGCGGCGGGGTCGCCCTGGTGGCGGCGCTCATCGTCCTGACCATCCCCGGCCGCCGCGCCGCGCAGCCCCAGCCGGCCGGCCTGCCCGCCGACGCCGACCAGCAGGTCCGCACCCGTTGAGCCGCTGCTCCACCAGGGTGACGGCACCCTGGCGGAGCAAGTTCTACGCCGCGCCCAGCTGACCGCGCCGCAGGCGGGCGGCCTTGGCCATGTTCCAGCCCAGCACCGCCGTGACCACGCCGTCGCACCGGTAGAGGGCGACGAAGCGGTTCTGCTCGGGGTCGCCCTCGACCACGCTCACCTCCGCCTCGGGCGTGGGCAGCCCGTGGACCTGGATCTTGACGTCGTACTGGTCGGTCCAGAAGTACGGGACGGGCGCGTAGGCCAGGTCCTCGCCGAGGATGTTGGCGGCCACGAGCTGGGCCTGCTCGACGGCGTTGGTCCGGTTCTCCAGCCGCAGCCGCCGGCCGAGCCCCTCGTGCTGCCAGGAGGCCACGTCGCCCACCGCGTAGACGCCGTCGGCGGCACGGCAGCCGGAGTCGCACTCCACGCCGTCGCGCAGAGCCAGCCCGCTGTCGCCGAGCCATCCGGTCGCGGGGCGGGAGCCGATCGCCACCACCACCGCGTCGGCGGGCAGCAGCTCGCCGGAGACCAGGCGTACCCCCGTGACCCGGCCACTCTCGGAGGCCAGGCCCTCGACCCCGACGCCGAGCCGCAGCCGGACGCCGTGCTCGTCGTGCTTCCTGGTGAGAAGTGCGGCGGCCGGGTCGCCGAGCTGGTCGGCCAGGACCGCGCGGCCGAGGCCGACGAGGGTGACGTCCAGGCCGAGTCCGCGCGCGGTGGCGGCCACCTCCGCCCCCAGCACGCCCTCGCCCACGACGACGAGGCGCGGCCCTTCGAGCATGTGGGCGCGGAGCGCGAGCGCGTCGTCCAGGGTGCGCAGCACGTGCACGCCCGCCAGCCCGTCCTGGCCGGGCAGCCGGGACGGGGTCAGCCCGGTGGCCAGAACGACGGCCTGCGCGCGCAGGGTCCGCCCGGACGCGGCGGCCACCTCCCGCGCCTCGGGGTCCAGCCGCACGGCGGGGTCGCCGAGGATGAACGTCGCGCCCAGCTTGTCCAGCTCGGTCTTGGGCCGCAGGTGGGCCCGCTCGCTCTCCCACGCGCCGGCCAGCACCTGCTTGGACAGCGGCGGGCGATCGTAGGGCGGGTGCGGCTCGGCGCCCAGGACGGTCAGGCCGCCCTGGTGGCCCTTGCGGCGCAGCGCCTCGGCGACGGCCAGGCCGCCGGCGGAGGCGCCCACGATCAGGACGTCCGTCAAGACTGCCCGTCCAGGGTGATCGCGGCGGCCGGGCAGACGGCGGCGGCCTCGCGTACGGCGGCGTGCAGGGGCTCGGCCGGCGACGGGTCCAGCAGGACCACGATGCCGTCGTCCTCACCCTGGTCGAACACCTCCGGGGCGAGCAGCACGCAGCTGCCTGCCCCGCAACATTTGTCCGTGTCGACGGTGACGTTCATCAGAGGGGTTCCTTTCGGTTCTGCCAGCGCACCGGGACCTGCCGCAGGCCGCCGGCGATGAGCCCCGCGCGGCGCTTCGGCTCCTCGTCGCCGCCGGCCGGCTTGATCGGCGCGACCGGGCAGCCCTGGCGCAGGTCGGCCCACTCGCCGGGCGGCTCCAGAGCGCTGGGGTGGTGCGGGGCGTTCCAGACAGACAAGGCGGTCAGGCCGCCGACCAGCCGCCGTCGACCGGGACGATCGCCCCGTTGACGAACGAGGCGGCGTCCGAGGCCAGGAAGAGCGCGGCGTCGGCCATCTGCTCCGGCTGGGCCAGCCGCTCGCCGAGGGCGAGTACAGGGCCGAGCCGGGCGGCGCCGGTGGGGTCGAAGGACGCGTTCGTGGCGATGTTGGTCATGGTGGGGCCGGGCAGGATGGCGTTGCAGCGGATGCCGTCCTTGGCGTGCGCCCAGGCCACGCTGCGGGTCAGGCCGACCACGCCGTGCTTGGACGCGGTGTAGGCGGCGCCGGCCGCCCCGCCCCGGATGCCGGCCTCCGAGGCGGTGTTGACGATCGCGCCGGCGCCCTGGCGCAGCATGTGCGGCAGCACCGCGTGGGTGACCAGGAACGTGCCGGTCAGGTTCACCCGCAGGACCCGCTCCCACAGCTCGACCGGGATGTCGGCGGGCAGCGCCATCGTGTCCATGATCCCGGCGTTGTTGCACAGCACGTCGATGCGCCCGAACGCGCCGATCGCCGCCTCGGTCAGCTCGGCGACCGACGCCTCGTCGGAGATGTCGGCGGCGACCGCGACGGCCGCCTCGCCGATCTCCTCGGCGGTCTGCCCGGCCGACTCCTTGTCGATGTCGCAGGCCACGACTCGGGCGCCCGCCTTGGCGAACGCCACGGCCATGGCCCGGCCGATTCCGGACCCCGCACCTGTGATCAGGGCGACGCGATCGTCGAATGTGCTCAAGAGCCCGTCCTTTCGCCGGCCGTCATCCGGCCCGCCATGTTTGCGGCGTAGCAACCGGACAATATTGTCCGGTTGCTACGATACCCGCTGTGCCGGAGTCACGTCGACCGAACAGAGGGCCGAGCGCCGCAGCCGAGAACAGGGCGGCGTTGGTCGCGGCCGCCCGGGAGGTGTTCGCCAGCGCCGGATACAACGCGCCGCTGAGCACGGTCGCCCGCGCGGCCGGGGTCGGGCAGGGCAGCCTCTACCGGCACTTCCCCGACCGGATCAGCCTCGCGATGGCCGTGTTCGAGGACGGCGTCACGGAGCTGGAGGCGCTGGCGGCCCGGCCCGGCACCACGCTCGACGACCTGCTGGCGCTGCTGACCGAGCAGACCATCGCCTCGACCGCGTTCATCGACATGGTCAGCACGCCGCCGCTCGAGCCCGATCCCCGCATCGTCGACGTACGCGTTCGCGTGTCGAGAGTCCTGGCGGGCGTGCTCGGCGACGCCCGGCGCGCGGGGCGGATCCGCGAGGACGTCTCGGCCGACGATCTGGTGCTGGTGGTCGGCATGCTCGCCGGGGTCCTGGCCAAGACCCCGGCGCCCGACCGGCGCGCCACCGCCGACCGGGTGTGGGCGCTGTTGCGCGAGGGCATCGCGCCCTGAGCGAACCCGCGCCGCCCGTCACCGCTGGGAGGTCACTGGCTGACGGCCCGGCTGGTACGGGCGCGTGGCCAGCGGTCACTGGCTGACCGCCCGCTGGTACGGGCGCGTGGCCAGCGGTCACTGGCTGACCGCCCGCTTGTACAGGCGCGTGGCCAGCGGCACGAACACCACCAGGATCAGCACCGACCAGAACAGCGACACCGCCACCGCGTGCTGGAGCGGCCAGGCCTGCGGTCGCGTCGCGGCCGCGTTGCCGAACAGCTCGCGGGCGGCCTGGACGACGGTGGAGACGGGATTCCACTCGGCGACGGTCCTGAGGGGCCCCGGCAGGCGGCCGGCGTCGACGAAGGCGTTGGACAGGAAGACCAGCGGCATCGACACGATGGTGGCGATGTTGTTGAACACCTCGGGCGTGCGCAGGGCCAGCGCCACCGTCGCCGTCACCCAGGAGAAGGCGTAGGAGAAGAACAGCAGCAGCAGGAAGCCCAGCACCGCCTCCAGCGGCGAGGTGTGGATGCGCCAGCCGACGGCCAGGCCGACCAGCGCCATCACGACGATGCTGGTCACGTTCATGAGCGCGTCGCAGATGGTCTGGCCCACCAGCACCGCCGAGGGCGCCATCGGCAGCGTGCGGAACCGGTCGAAGATGCCCTTCTGCAGGTCCTGGGTGAGGGTGTAGCCGGTGATCTGCGCGCTGGTGACGATGGTCTGGACGAAGATGCCCGGGATCATGTACTCGCGGTACGACATGCCCGGCAACTCGATCATGCTGCCGAAGACGTACGCGAACAGCAGCACGAACACGATCGGCAGGATGACCGCCCCGCCGAGCAGGTCCGGAGCTCGTCTGATCTTGAGCGCGTTGCGCTTGGTGATCGTCACGCCGTCGGCGAGCGCGAGCTGGAGGGCGTTCATCGGGTGGGCTCCTTCTCTGCGGTGACCTCGTGGCCGGTGAGGGTGAGGAAGACGTCGTCCAGGGTCGGGCGGCGCAGCCCGGCGTCGCGGACGGTGACGCGTTCGGCGGCCAGCAGGCCGAGCGCGGTGGCGAGCGCGGTGGTGCCGCCGGTGACCGGGACCGTCACGTGCAGCGCCGTGGGATCGATCCGTACCTCGCCGAAGGACGCCAGGGCGTGCCGCGCGGCCTCCAGGTCGCCGGCGCCGGCCACGGTCAGCTCGATCCGGTCGCCGCCGACCTGGTCCTTCAGTTCGTCGGCGCTGCCGAGCGCGATCACGTGACCGTGGTCGACCACCGCGATCCGGTCGGCGAGGCGGTCGGCCTCCTCCAGGTACTGGGTCGTGAGCAGCACGGTGGTGCCGCCCGCGACGAGCTCGGAGATGACCTCCCACAGGCTTGCGCGGGCCCGGGGGTCCAGGCCGGTGGTGGGCTCGTCGAGGAAGAGCAGGGGCGGGTCGGCCACCAGCGCGCCGGCCAGGTCGAGCCGGCGCCGCATGCCGCCGGAGTAGCCGCGCACCGGGCGGTCGGCCGCGCCGGTCAGGTCGAAGCGCTCCAGCAGTTCCCGGGCGCGCTGCTTGCTGCGCCTGGCGCCCAGATGGTAGAGGCGGCCGACCATCTCCAGGTTCTCGGCGCCGGTCATGTGGTCGTCGACCGCCGCGTACTGGCCGGACGCGCCGATGCGCGAGCGCAGCCGGTCGGCCTGCGCGACGACGTCCAGGCCGGCGACGGTGGCGCGGCCGGCATCTGGTCTGACCAGGGTGGTCAGGATCCGTACCGTTGTGGTCTTTCCTGCGCCGTTGGGTCCGAGCAGGCCGAACACCGTGCCCTCCGGGACGGACAGGTCCATCCCGTTCAGGGCGACGACGTCGCCGTACTTCTTGACCAGGCCCTCGGCGTGAATGGCGGGGGGCATCGCTGGTTTCT
The DNA here is from genome assembly GCF_043496855.1 of Nonomuraea sp. JJY05. NCBI lineage: Bacteria > Bacillati > Actinomycetota > Actinomycetes > Streptosporangiales > Streptosporangiaceae > Nonomuraea > Nonomuraea sp. JJY05. Next base: position 29,730 of record NZ_JBIEIS010000031.1, on the reverse strand, counting down.
CCTTTTCTTGGGGGGTTGGACATGATTTATGGGCATGACGGGATGGCGGACGGTCGCCCGCCCGCTTTGCTCAGTGGGTGCTAGATGTCCAGGTCCTCGACGGCGGGTCGCTCGGCCACGTCGGCGATCAGGTCGTAGAACTCGTCAGGGATCCTGCCGCGCAGCTCCTCGACCGTGTCGACGACGTCCAGCGTGGCCGCGCCCTGCACGAAGCCCCATCGCGTCTCGCCCAGGCCGAGGTAGCCGCGCCAGGTGCTCACCCAGTCCTCGGACTCCGAGCCGTTCACCCAGTCGGGGGAGCGGTCGACGTGCAGGACGAACTTGCCCTTGCGCGAGCGGTACACCCGGAACATCTCCACCCGGCCGCTGCGGCTGGTGCGGCCCCACTCGCCGAGCAGCACGCCGGAGAAGCGCTGCTTGCGCCCGGCGCCCTGGCCGACCTGCACGATGACCTCTTCGTAGCCCTCCTGGCGGCCCTCCTCCATCTCGACGTAGCGTCGCAGCGCCACGCTGATGGCGGTCGACAGCTTGCCGCCGGCGAGCTCCTGCGCCCGCTGGAAGATCGGCAGGTCCTCGTCCGACACGTAGATCGTCTTATTCGGCATCGTCTCATCCTCATCCCGTATACGTATGAGTCTACGTATACGGGCGCCCGGATGGCAACGGCTTTCAGTCGCGGTCGTCGACGGTCCCATAGGAAGTGGCTCTGAAGAGGAAGGACGCCCAGGACCGGTAGGGCCGCCAGGCCTCGGCCAGCTTCCGGTACGCGCTCGGCGCGTCCTCCGGCAGGCCGTACGCCTCGCGCAGGATCGCGAACAGGCGCGGCTCGTCGCCGGGGAAGGCGTCCGGCGCGCCCGCGCCGCGGATCAGGATCAGCCCCGCGGAGAACGGCCCCACGCCGGGCAGCGCGCGCAGCTCGGCCAGGGCGTCCTGCGGGTCGAGCGCGCGCAGGTGCTCGGCGGTGAGCACGCCGTCGAGCGCCGCCTGCGCCAGGCCGCGCAGCCACTCCTCCTTCTGCGCCGGCAGCCCGAGGCCCCCGGCCTCCAGCAGCGACACGGGCGGGGGGAAGGCCGAGTGCGTCCGCCCGTCGACGGTGACCTTGGCGCCGTACCGGTCCGCGATGCGCTGCTTGATCCGCGAGGCGATGAGCATCGACGAACGCTGCACGATCACCGCCCAGCACGCGGCCTCCCACGGGCTCCAGAAGCACACCGGCCGCAGGCCGGGGCTGCGCCGCTGCAGGTCGCCGAGCACCGGGTCGGACTCGCCGAGCTTGGCGAAGCCGGCGCCGTCGACGTCGAGCGACAGGATCCGCGCCACCTCGCCCCGGATCCCCGGCCCGGCGGGCCGGGTCGTGGCCACGGCGACCCCGCCCGGCGCGCCCGTCACCGTGACGCCGATCGGCAGCCAGTCGGATTCGGCGCAGTAGGCGAAGCGCATCGCCCGCCCGTCGGAGGGCAGCGCGCTGGTGGCCGGCCAGTCCTCGAGGAAGCGCAGGGAGGCGCCGAAGTCGAACGGGCCCTCGGCGGTGAGCGTGAATCCGTGCGTGGTCATGCGCGTATGGTAGGCGCCCGGAAGGACACTCTCCGCTGGTCATCCGGTCATGGGTCGGACTCCTCGACGGCGTTGCGGTGGCTGCCGGCGATGAAGGCGTGGATCGTCTCCAACTGCTTGGTGGTGAACTCGCCCATCAACCGGCGAGCCCGGGCGTCGAGCGGTGAGTGACCGCGCCGTCGGGGTCTTCAACGAGCCCCCCGCGGCGGCCTCGGCCTTCAACGCGTCCGACGGCCGGCTCACCTTGGCGCGGGAATGCAGGCGCCGTCGCCCGACGGCGCCTGAGCGTGAGGTGAGTCAGACCTGGAGCAGGGAGGCGCAGGCGGCCGCCGCCGCGTCGGCGTCACCGACCACGACGGCTCGGGCGAGAGCCGTCAGGCGCTCGGCCGAGACCCGGACGTCGTCCAGCGGCGCGGACTCCGAGAGCAGGTCGTCGAGCTCGGCCAGCAGGCTCGCCCCCGCGAGCCTGCGCACGCAGGGCCAGGTGTCGGAGAAGCGCACCGGGCGGCCGTCCGCGTCGAGCAGGGCGAGCCGGAGGCTGCGGTCGGGATGTGACGCCGCGCTGCGCGCCAGCCCCGCCATGATCGCCTCGCGGGCCCGGGCGAGCTCCACCGGGTCGCGCCCGGCCAGCGATAACGCCGGATCCGGCCGCTCCTCCTGCAGCGTCGGCGCGAGCACCACGGCGCCGTTGCCGTGCTGGACCTCGACCATGCCCTGGACCTCGAGCGCGACCAGGGCGCGGCTCAGCGTCGCCCGGCTGACGCCGAGCTCGGCGGCCAGGCGACGCTCGGGCGGCAGGCGGTCGCCGGGGGAGAGCCCCTGGGCCTCGATGAAGCGCGCGATGTGGTCGGCCAGCTGCACGTAGAGGCGGGGACGCTCCATCCGCTCGGGAACCGCGGAGGTCTGCGGGCGCTTCTTGGTCACGGGGGACAGTCTATTGACATCCGGCGCAGTGGCGCAGAGGCTAGGCCAATCCGGAAATACGCACGTAACCGGAGAATCACCTGACCCGAGGAGTCGCCGATGTCAGCGGAAGTCGTTGCGTTGGTTGTATTGGTGTTGGTGTTCCTGATAGCCACCGTCCGGTCCATCAACATGGGGGCGCTGGCGCTCGTGGCGGCGTTCGTCGTCGGCACCGCGGTGTTCGGCGTGGAGGTGTCGGACGTCCTCGGCGGCTTCCCGGCGAACCTGTTCGTCATCCTGGTCGGCGTCACGTACCTGTTCGCGCTGGCCAGGAACAACGGCACCGTGGACTGGATCGTGCACCGGGCCGTGGTCGCGGTGCGCGGGCGCGTCGCCCTGATGCCGTGGGTGATGTTCGTGGTGTGCGCCGCGATCACGGCGATCGGCGCCGCCAGCCCGGCCGCGGTGGCGATCGTGGCGCCGGTGGCGATGGGCTTCGCCGCCCGCTACCGGATCAACCCGGTCATGATGGGCCTGATGGTGGTGCAGGGCGCCACCGGCGGGAGCTTCTCGCCGATCGGCATCTTCGGCGCGATCACCAACGGAGTCGTGGACAAGAGCCACCTTCCGGGCAATCCCGCCGTGCTGTTCTTCAGCGCGATGGGCGCCTGCGCGCTGATCAGCCTGATCGGCTTCCTCACCCTGGGCGGCACGAAGCTGCTGCAGCGCGACCGCGAGTCGCCGAAGGAGCAGGTCACGACCCTCGCGCGAACCGGCGCCGGCACCGGGTCCGCCGGCTCCGCCGCCGGGGATCCCGAGCCCGCCGACGACGACCTGCCCCGCCTCGACGCGCAGCGCTCCCTCACGCTGGTCGGCCTGCTCGTGCTCGCCGTGGGCGCGCTCGTCTTCGACCTCGACATCGGCTTCCTCGCCCTGGCGGTGGCGGTCGCGCTCACGCTGATCTTCCCCTCCGCGGCCCGCGGCACCGTCGACAAGATCAGCTGGGGTACGGTGCTCCTCGTCGGCGGCATCGTCACCTATGTCTCGCTGCTGGAGGACCAGGGCACGGTGAAGTGGCTCGGCGACGGGGTCGCCCATGTCGGCGCCCCGCTCCTGGCCGCGTTCCTGATCTGCCTCATCGGCGCCGTGGTCTCCGCCTTCGCCTCGACGACCGGCATCCTCGGGGCGCTCATCCCGCTCGCCGTGCCGTTCCTGCAGACCGGTCAGGTCGGCGCCGTCGGCCTGGTCACGGCGCTGGCGATCTCCTCCTCGGTGGTCGACTGCAGCCCCTTCTCGACCAACGGAGCCCTCGTCGTCGCGAACGCGGACGTCGCAGAACGCGACAACGTGTTCAAGCGCCTGATGACCTGGGGCATGACGATCATGGTGGTCGCGCCGGTGCTGTGCTGGGTGATCCTCGTCGTGCCGGGGAGCCTGTCATGAGCGGCCCGCTCGCGGGTTACGTCGTCGTCGACCTGACCAGGGCGCTGGCCGGGCCGCACGCCGCGATGATGCTCGGCGACCTGGGCGCGCGGGTGATCAAGGTGGAGCAGCCCGGGAGCGGCGACGACACCCGGGGCTGGGGCCCGCCGTTCGCCGGCTCCGAGTCCACGTACTTCCTGTCGTGCAACCGCAACAAGCAGTCGATCGCCCTGGACCTGAAGGACGAGGACGGCCGGGCCACCCTGGAGGCCCTGATCCGCAAGGCGGACGTGCTGCTGGAGAACTTCCGCACCGGCGTGCTCGACCGGCTCGGCTTCACCACCGAGCGCCTGCTGGAGCTCAACCCGCGGCTGGTCGTGCTGTCCATCACCGGGTTCGGTCACGACGGCCCGGAGGCCGGGCGGGCCGGCTACGACCAGATCGCGCAGGGCGAGGCCGGGCTGATGTCGCTCACCGGGTCCGGGCCCGACGACCCGCAGCGGGTCGGCGTGCCGATCGGTGACCTGCTGGCCGGCATGTACGGCGCGTACGGCGTGGTGTCCGCGCTGCTCGAACGCGAGCGCACCGGGCGCGGCCAGGTCGTGCGCACCTCGCTGCTGGCCGGGATCGTCGGGGTGCACGCCTTCCAGGGCACCCGCTGGACGGTGGCCGGCGAGGTCGGGCGCGCCCAGGGCAACCACCACCCGTCCATCGCCCCGTACGGGCTGTTCCGGTGCGGGGACGGGCACGTGCAGATCGCGGTGGGCAGCGAGGGGCTGTGGCAGCGCTTCTGCGCCGAGTTCGGCCTGGACCCGCGGGAGCCGGGCCTGGCGACGAACGCGGAGCGGGTGGCCGCGGGCAGGCGGCTGGTCGAGCTGGTCGAAGCGGCCTTCGCCCCCTTCGGCGCGGACGAGCTGCTGCGCCGGCTGGCCGCCGCGGGCGTGCCCGCCGGGCGGGTGCGCAGCCTGGACGAGGTGTACGACTGGCAGCAGGCCAGGTCGCAGGGCCTGCTCATCGACGTCGAGCACGCGGGCATCGGCCGGATCACGCTGCCCGGCCCGCCGCTGCGGTTCTTCGACCCGGCCGGGCCGGACGGCGAGGTCGAGATCACCCGGACCGACCACGCCGCGCCTCCCGTGCTGAACGCCGACGAGGAGGAGATCCGCTCATGGCTGTCCGGATGACCGCGCTCCAGCTCGTCGAGCTCGCCCTCGACGACGGCTCCTTCCGCAGCTGGGACCGGCCGCTCGGGCCGGTGGGGGACGCCGACGTCGCCGCGGCCAGGCAGCGCACGGGCCTGGACGAGGCGGTGATCACGGGGGAGGGGCTGCTCAACGGCCGCCGGGTGGCCGTCGTCGCCTGCGAGTTCGGCTTCCTCGCCGGATCCATCGGGGTCGCCGCCGCCGAACGCCTGGTGTCGGCTGTGGAGCGGGCGACCGCCGAACGGCTGCCGCTGCTCGCCGCGCCCGCCTCGGGCGGCACGAGGATGCAGGAGGGCACGGTGGCGTTCCTGCAGATGGTGAAGATCTCGGCGGCGGTCACCCAGCACAAGGCCGCGGGCCTGCCGTACCTGGTCTACCTTCGCGACCCCACCCTCGGCGGCGTGCTGGCCTCGTGGGGCTCGCTCGGCCACGTCACGGCCGCCGAACCCGGCGCGATGATCGGCTTCCTCGGCCCGCGCGTCTACCGGTCCCTGTACGGGGAGCCGTTCCCGGAGGGCGTCCAGGTCGCCGAGAACCTGTACCGGCACGGCCTGGTCGACGCCGTGCTGCCGCCGCAGGCGCTGGCCGGGATCGCCGACCGGGCGCTGCGCATCCTGCTGGCGCCGCCGGTGGAGCCGCCCCCGGGCGAGGCGCCGCCGCCGGAGCCGCTGCCGGACGTGCCCGCGTGGGAGTCGATCATCCGCTCCAGGCGCGCCGACCGGCCCGGCGTCCGGCAGCTGCTCCGCCACGCCGCCTCGGACGTCCTGCCGCTGAACGGGACCGGCGAGGGAGAACACGACCCGGGGCTGTACCTGGCGCTGGCCCGCTTCGGCGGCGTCTCGTGCGTGCTGCTCGGCCAGGACCGCCGCACCCAGACCGACGTGGGGCCGATGGGCCCGGCGGCTCTGCGCGCGGCCCGGCGCGGCTTCCGCCTGGCGCACGAGCTGAACCTGCCGCTCGTCACCGTCATCGACACCCCCGGCGCGGCGCTCAGCCCGGAGGCGGAGGAGGGCGGGCTGGCCGGCGAGATCGCCCGGTGCCTGTCCGAGCTCGTCACCCTTGAGGCGCCGACGCTGTCCATCCTGCTCGGCCAGGGCTGCGGCGGCGGCGCGCTCGCGCTGATCCCGTGCGACCGGGTGCTCGTCGCCCAGCACGGCTGGCTGTCACCACTGCCGCCCGAGGGCGCCAGCGCCATCGTGCACCGCGACGTCGACCACGCCCCGGAGCTGGCGGCCGCGCAGGGGGTGCGCTCCGCCGACCTGGTCGCCGACGGCATCGCCGACCGGATCGTCCCCGAGCGCCCGGACGCGGCCGACGAACCGGAGGCGTTCTGCCGCCGCGTCGGGCGCGAGCTGGAGCGGGAGCTCGCCGCGATGCTGCCCCGCCGCCGCCCCGACCTGCTCACCGAACGGCTGCGGCGCTACCGCGCCCTCGGCACTGCCCGCGGCCGGACCCAGGTGGCCGGCTAGCAGCCCCGGCCGCTCATCGAGGCGCCTCCAGGCGGTGCCCGTTCAGGCGTCCCTAGGCAGCGCCCATCGAGGCGCCTCCAGGCAGTGCCCGTTCAGGCGTCCCTAGGCAGCGCCCATCGAGGCGCCTCCAGGCAGCGTTCGTTCAGGCGTCTCTGCGCAGTGCCCATTCGACGCCCGGGCAGCGGTCCATGACGACGTCGAGACCGGCGCTCAGGGCGCGTCCGGCGGCGGCCTCGTCGATCACGCCGAGCGGGAGCCAGATCGCCCTGGCCCCGGCCGCGATCGCCTCGTCCACCGACTCCCCGGCCAGCTCGGCGCGCCGGTACACCGCGACGACGTCCAGCGGGTCCGGCACCTCGGCCAGCGACGCGTAACCGGGCTCGCCCAGCACGGTCTCGGCGGCCGGATGGACGGGAATGACCCGTTTGCCGCGTGCCTGGAGCAGCCTTGCCTGGTCGTAGGCCGTGCGCTCCGGGTTGTCGCTCAGGCCCACGAAGGCCCAGTGCCGCGCCCCGTGAAGCAGTCGCTTGATGACGTCGCCGTCGGCGAAGCGGTTTCCCATGCTCGGCACCAACACGGCCCGCCCGCCGGAACTTCCCGCATTCATCTTCCGCTCAGCGGTTGCGGCGCTTTCAACGCCGTTGACCGCCACATATGGTTCGGGGCGTTGGAGAGCTCTCGCGACCGGGGCGGTCGCCGACCCGCTGCTGTCCCAGGGCAAGCCCGTCACCGCGTCGTCCGCCGAGAACGCCGGCACGCCCGCCTCGGCGGCCGTGGACGGCAACGCCGGCGGAGGGCCGTGCCCGGCCCGGTCTACGCGAGCGCCGAGTGGCGCCGGCTGTAGGCGAAGTAGATGATCAGCCCGATCAGGAACCAGACGGCGAAGCGCAGCCACGTCACCGGACTCAGGAACGTGATCAGCCAGATCGAGAAGAGCGCCCCGATGCCCGGCACCAGCGGCATCCCCGGCATGCGGAACTGGCGCGGCAGCTCGGGATGCCGGTAGCGGAGCACGATCACCGCCACGCACACGACCACGAACGCCAGCAGGATCCCGATGTTCGTCAGCTCGGCCGCCTCACGGATGGGCAGGAACCCGGCGATCACCGCCGACGCGACGCCCACGATCCAGGTGACCCGCGTGGGCACCCGGCGTACCGGGTGGAGCTTGGCGAACCAGTGCGGCAGCAGCCCGTCCCGGCTCATCGAGAACCACACCCGGGTGACGCCGAGCATGAACGTGAACATGACCGTCAGGATGCCCACCACGGCCCCCGCCGCGATCAGGGACGCGAGCCCGGGCAGCCCGACGGCGGCGAACGCCGAGGAGAAGCCGCTCTCGGGATCGATCTCCCGGTAGTTCTGCATGCCGGTGAGCACCAGCGTGGCCAGCACGTACAGGACCATGGAGATGGCCAGCGAGTAGAGGATCGCCTTCGGCATGTGCCGCTGCGCGTCCCGTGACTCCTCGGCCGCGGTGCTCATCGCGTCGTAGCCGAACACCGCGAAGAACACGGTGGCGGCGCCGGTGATCGCCCCGCTCACCCCGAACGGGAAGAACGGGGTGTAGTTGACCGGGTTGATGTAGAAGAAGCCGACCACGATCACCAGCAGCACGACGACGACCTTGATGGCCACCACGGACGTCTCGAACCTGGCCGCGGCGCGGATCCCGAGATTCAGCAGGAAGGCGATGAGCAGGCACAGGATCGCCGCGAACAGGTCCACCACGTGCCCCGCGCCGGTGCCCGGCGCGCCGAGCATCCACGCGGGCAGCGTGAAGCCGAGCTGCTCCACGAGGAAGCCGAAGTAGCCGGAGATGCCGATGGCCACCACTGCGACGATGGCGGTGTACTCCAGCAGCAGGTCCCAGCCGATGCACCAGCCGACGATCTCCCCGAGCACCGCGTACCCGTAGGTGTAGGCGGACCCGGCCTTCGGGATCAGGCCCGCGAACTCGGCGTACGAGAACGCGGCCGCGGCGCTGGCGATCCCCGCGATGATGAACGAGATGAGCACGGCAGGCCCCGCGGTCTGGTTGGCGACCGCGCCGGCCAGGGCGAAGATGCCCGCGCCGATGATGCCGCCCACGCCGATGGCGGTGAGCTGCCACAACCCGAGCGTCCTGGCCAGCTCGCCCTCGTGCTCGGTGGCGATGAGCTCCACCGGTTTGCGTCTGAAGACGCCTCCTGAAGTTGCCATGACGCCCCCGATACGACTATGTGCGTCCGTCCTGCCCACCAGGGCCGTCACTATGCGGAGGAGGCTTGACCTGCGGGATCACGGGCGCCGTGTCGGCGGTCGCGGCTCCTGCGCGGGCGCCCCGTGCCGCCCGTTCGCGAGGTGCTGCTGCAGCTCGATGTGCCGGAACTGGTAGTACGGCCCTTCCGTGCGCAACAGGCCCAGCCGGTGGGCGTCGTCCAGGAAGTCCATCGCCCGCAGCGGCAGGCTTCCCCGGGTGGCCAGGCGGGGGATCGTCAGCTTGTAGGCCAGCCAGGCATGGTGGCGGCCCAGGACGAGCCCGAACAGCAGCCCCAGCACCAGGCCGACCATGATCGCCATGCCCGTGGGGAGCCCCGAATACAGCAGGACGCCGGCGGTCGCGAACCCGACGACGAGTCCGCCGATGATCCGGATGGCGGTCAGGTTCCGGTCGGCCTGCCAGGTCGAGCGCGGGGATCTCGCGGTCAGCTCAGCGGTGGGGCTCTCGACCCAGCGGATCAAGCTGAGCAGGGCCACGAACCCGACGAAGGACAGCAGGCCGATCTGCACCGAGGATTTCAGGGCGAAGACCGGCTTGCCGCTCGCGTAGGCCATGAGCCAGCCGACGATGGCTCCCAGGGCTCCGACGATCAGCCCGTCCTGAAGGGCGGGGACGAGCTCGGCGAGCCTGCCGCGGAGGTGGAAGTCGGCGTGTCCCGGCGACTCGGTGAACCAGGAACCGATCAGGATCTCGGACACGAGAGCGGAGAACAGCCCGATCATCGCGCCCAGGTACGGCTCCCCTGCCAGCAGTCCGAAGCCCGCCCAGACCACGGCCCCGATCGCGACGGCGACCCCGGTCCGGACCGTGCGGCTGGGGGTGTAGCGGGCCAGATGCCACCACGCCATGTCGCGCACATCCTCCTGGTTGCGCGCGAGCTGGCGGGACAGGTACGTGAGCCAGCGATCGACCTGCTCCGGGGTCCACGCGTGTTGCGGCCGGAACGGCTGCGGCGGGCCGCCGGCGGGCGTGCGCGCGCTCACCAGGGCGGGGATGAGCTGGTCGCACAGATGGTCGTGCAGTTCGGCCGCGCTGCCGCGCCCCAGCTCCAGCAGCGGCGTCGGATCCACCCGCGGCGCGATGTAGGTGGCGCGGACCAGCCAGAGTCCCAGAGACGCCGAGGTGATCTCGGACATGGCGGGAACGGTGCCCTTGCGTAGCTCCGCCAGGACCTGGGGCCAGACGGGGTGGGGCACGGGGGGCAGGCACGCCTCCAGGTAGTCGGCCGCCGAGGCGGGGGACATGGGCTGTGGCTCGATGACCGCCGCCGCCCTGAGGGCGTCGCCGATCTTCTCGACGGACTCGGCGAACTGCTCCGTGCGGCAGGTGAGGATGAGCTGGTCGGTCTCGTACAGTGACCGGTTGAGCGCGGTGAGCATGTCGGCGCGGGCGGTCTCGGGCAGCTCGTCCAGCCCGTCGATGACGGGCAGCACCTCGCCCCGGGTCACGAGCGTCTCCGGGATGTCCGTGCCGAGGGCTTCCGCGCGCAACGCGGGGTAGTCCGTCGCCAGGCTCGCGGCCAGCCAGTCCTGCAGCCGCCGATAGACGCGGTCGTCCCAGCGAGCGGCCGACACCAGCACCGGGACGGGCTCCTGCGGCTCCCGCGTGCGCAGCAGTTCGAGCATGAGCTGCACGGCCAGGGTCGTCTTCCCGGTGCCCGGACCGCCCAGGATGACCAGCCGGCGGCAGCGCAGGGCGCGGAAGTTACGTGCCATGTCCGCGATGTGCACGTCCAGGCCGGGGAAGGCCACGGTGCCCTTGGCGATGATCTCGGGGCGGTCGGCGAGCTCGCGGTGCCCGGTCGAGTGCCAGGGCAGGGGCATGGGCTCGGGATCGCACAGCGAGCGCAGGACCGTCTCGTCCCGCCACTGCTGGGCCACCAGGCCGGCGAGGACATCCTTCGCGGTGGCGATCGCGGCGGACGTGGGCGCGGAGGCGACCGCGCCACGCTTGTGCCACCAGGACAGGAACTGCACCAGGCCGTTGCCCAGCCCGATGACGGCCGTCACAGCCGCCACGATCTGCGCGATTCCGGTGGGTATCCCCCATTCCTTAGGAAATCGGCCGACCACGGCCAGGATCACGGTAGCCAGAGCCAGGAGCAGAACGCCTAGCACTACTGACGTCTTGGCCTGGCGATTCTGCCAATATCGTGCGCCCATAAATCCAGTATGTGGGGATAAAGAGGCTGATAATTCTCCACGCAAGGTCGATAAAACGGAAAAACCATTCACCTCATTGATGGGACTGCCAATCGGGCGGCATGGATTCGGAAACCGTTCCCGCCGCGGCGGCCAGCCCCCGGCGGCCGGGCAGGACGAGGTTACCGTCGATGACCAGCATGAACCGCTCCAGGTCCGGCACGATCACGTGCACGGCGGTGATCCCGCAGGGGAGGACGCGCACCATGCGGTGGTAGGCCGGGTGGCCCCGCGCGGCCAGCGTCGCGGTCACTTGCCGCAGCTGGCTGCCGGGAGATCCGGCCGGCGCGGCGGCCCGCGGGAAGGGGACCGTGCGTGCCTCGTGCAGGGGGCCGGTGAGATCGAAGCGCCCGCACGCGTGCAGCGCGGGATGCGCCGCCAGTCCGGTCAGATCGCCGCGTACGGCGGCACCGGAGTGCGGCAGGCTCTCGCCGAGAGTGGTCTGGACGAGCTCGGTGAGGGCGCGCCAGACGGCATAGGCCGGGTCCAGCGAGGTCCCGCCGCCGCGCCGGTGCGGCTGCCGGGAGGTGGGAGCCGTGTACGCCAGCATCGTCGGCACGCCGAGGTCGCTGGTGATGTCGAGCAGGTGCACCGGTGACCCGGTCAGCTCTTCCGCCGTCGCGTACGCTCGCGCGAGGCCGGGCGGAAGCGTCCGCGGGTCGATCAGCGTGGGGCGGAAGCCGTTCCCGCTCAGGAAGGCCCGTATCAGGAGCAGGGAGAGGGCGTCCCGTTCGATCGCCTCGTTGACGGCGTGCAGCAGCGCCTCGGCGACGGTGACGCCGACGGCCGAGCCGCTGTTGCAGCTGTAGCGCATCAGATGGGCGTAGTCGCAGTCGTCCCCGGCCAGCTCGCGCAGCGGCGCGGCGCCGGTCTCGACGTACCAGGGAGCGGACAGGAACAGCGGTACCAGTGCCTCGGCGCGGCTTCGGGGAAGGGACGGCCCGCTGAGGAGGTGATAGCGCAGGCAGGCCATCCGCCGACCGGGCGTCCCGGCCAGCAACAGCGCGCAGGCCTCTCCGCGCAGCGGCCCCGTCGCGAGCGCGGCGGGCGTGACGGGCCGCACGGCGGCGGGGTCGAATCCGGCCGGGCCGGTGAGATAGTGCTCGACGGCCTCGAACAGCGCCCCCACGCGGGCCTCGTCCGGGCGTCCTTTGCCCATCCCGCACGCGACCGGCGAGATGCCTCCCTCGTCGCTGAGCAGGCGGCACCACCAGGCCGTCGGGTCGCGGCCGTCGCCCGCGTCCACGAGCTCCGCACGCAGGCCGAGCGCGGTCAGGGCCGCGGACGCCCGCCTCCCGGCCTCGTCCACCGGCACCGCCCGTTCCGTCTCACAGAATGGCCGCCCGGATTCCGGAAATTGATGCGGCCTACTGTCTGCCATCGCCGGTTGTGGCGGACAGCAGTTCGCGCAGCCGGTCGAGTTCGGCTTGGGTCAGGTGCTGGGTCTCGCGATCCAGCGACTCGACCGCCCCAAAGTCAGCGCCGTGTCCCATTGAGCCTCCCCCTTCCTTTCTTCCTTAATTGTAGCTCCACCTCTGCAAAAGCTTAGAAAGGCTATTTATGGACTTATTTACATATCAGGTCAGAGCGCCTGGGAGGCCCCGCCCCTCATCCGGAGTCCCAGGATCGTCACTCTCTGTCACATGGAGGCCGTTACGGTCACGAACCGTGTGCTGACAAAGAGTCAACCCGCCATTCGTGATGTTTCTTCGCATCTGTACCTTGAAGTACATCTGCCCCATCGGCATAGTGGACGGACCACAGGCGTGCCAGTCGTGGCGGACATTCTCGGGGTAGTGCCGGTTCGCGACTGCCCGGCGGCGCATCATCCGGTGCGCGGAATTGGACATGATGGATGAGTTCGCCCCCGCCGATCCGTACCAAGCTGCTCAGGATTCTCCTGCTTCCGCTGGTCTCCATGGTCGCCCTGTGGGGGTTCATCGCCTACTCCAGCGTTGAGGAGATCGTCACCGTCTCCCAGGCGCAGGACCGCTGGGAGGGCATCGGGTCGCCGGTGCTGCAGCTGATCGTCGAGTTACAGCGGGAGCGCCAGCTCTCGGCGGAGGCGGTCCGCGGCACCGGCTCGTACGAGCCGCTGGCCGAACAGCGGCGGGTCACCGACGGCAAGGCCAAGCGCCTGCGCGAGGTGATCAGCGCCCTCGACGTCGGCGCGGTGGACGGGGAGACCCCGGCCCAGGTGCAGGCGCTGCTGCAGGCGCTCGACGGGCTGCAGTCGCTGCGCGATTCGGCCGACGGTGGCGTGCTGGCCCCGCCGCTGACCATCATCGAGGCGTACAACAACCTGATCAGCGTCGCCAACGGGCAGTTCAACGACCGCGACGCGCTCAGCGACGTCTCGTCCTACCAGGCGGTGCGCGGCATGGCCGCCTACAGCGCCGCGGCCGAGTATCTGGGCCGTGAGCACGCCGTGCTCACCACCACGATCGTGCACCGCAAGATGACCCCCAGGGACCGGGCCTCGTTCGTCTCCGCGATGACCAGCCGCCGGCTCGTCTTCGCCAACGCCGAGCGCGACGTCGGCCCCCAATTGCGGGCGAACTACGACCGGCTGGTCGCCAGCGCGTCGTACAAGCGGCTGGTGGATGCGGAGGACCTGCTGTTCGGCTGGGACACCAGCGGCGGCGCGCCGCCCGTGGACCCGACCGTGTGGAAGCGCGACGCCGACGCCATCTTCGGCGCGATCAGCCGTGACACGCAGACGGAGCTGGCCCGCACCGCGGAGGAGGCGCAGTCCCAGAAGTCCGGTGCGTACTGGCGGATCGGCCTGGTCCTGCTCCTGGGCCTGGCCGCGGTGGTGGCGTCGGTGGCGCTGTCGTACCGGTTCGGCCGCTCGCTGATCACCGAGCTCAGCCGGCTGCAGGAGTCGGCCGTGGAACTGGCCGAGCGGCGCCTGCCCCGGCTGGTCGAGCGGCTGCGCCGCGGCGAGGACGTGGACCCGGCCACCGAGGCGCCCGGCCTCGACCGCGCCGACACCGCCGAGGTCGACCGGGTGGTGCACGCCTTCTCGGCCGTACGCCGTACGGCGGTCGAGGCGGCGGTGGGCCAGGCGACCCTGCGCAAGGGCGTCGGCCTGGTCTTCCTCAACCTGGCCCGGCGCAACCAGGCGCTGCTCCACCGCCAGCTCACGCTGCTCGACACCATGGAACGCCGGGTCGAGGAGCCGGAGGTCCTGGAGGACCTGTTCAAGCTCGACCACCTGACCACCCGCATGCGACGGCACGCCGAGAACCTGATCATCCTGTCCGACTCCGCCCCCGCGCGCCGCTGGCGCGACCCGGTGCCGCTGTTCGACGTCGTACGCGCGGCGGGGCTGGAGGTCGAGGACTACACCCGCGTCAGCGTCGTGCCGATGCCGAACGCCCCGCTGCTGGTCGGCCCCGCCGTCACCGACGTGATCCACCTGGTCGCCGAGCTGGTGGAGAACGCCACCGTCTTCTCCCCGCCCGACACGACCGTGCACATCCGCAGCATGACGGCGGCCAACGGCTTCGCGCTGGAGGTGGAGGACCGGGGCCTGGGGCTGAACCAGTCCACCCTCGACGAGCTCAACTCCAGGCTGGCCGACCCGCCGGAGTTCGACCTGGCCGACAGCGACCGGCTCGGCCTGTTCGTGGTGTCCAGGCTCGCGGCCCGGCACGGGATCAAGGTCTCGCTGCGCCGCTCGCCGTACGACGGGACGACCGCGATCGTGCTGCTGCCGGCCTCCCTGCTCGTCAACCTCCAGTCCCCGGCCGTCGTCGCGCCCGCCGCGGACCGTGTCGCCGCACACATAGCCAGGCCCATGCGCGCGCTCGGCACCGGGCCCGCCGAGCCCCGGCCCCGCGGGGTGGCCGTCGCCCCCGAGCCCTTCCCGCCCCTCGGGCCGGACGCGCCCGCCCAGGCGCCGGAGCGCGGAACCTGGTTCGAGGCGCCGCCGGCGCCGACTCCGATCATCCAGGCCGGGCCCGTGAGCGGGCCGCCGAGCGGGCCCTTGAACGGCTCCGCGAACGGGCTCACGGGTTCGTCCTCCAACGGGCTCGTGGTCGGACCCTCCAACGGGCTCGGGAACGGGCTCGTGGATGGACCTGCGGACGGGCTCGTGGACGGGCTCGTGGACGGGCTCGTGGACGGGCTCGTGGACGGGCCGGGCAGCGGGTCCGGCAGCGGGCCCGCCACTGGACCGATCCGGATTCCGACGCCGGTCCCCGGCCCCGCCACCCCGCCCGGCCCGCCCGCCGGCTGGAGTGTCACGGTGCCGGCCGAGGAGGCCGACGATGACCTCGACGGGCTGCCGATGCGGGTACCGCAGGCCAGCCTGGCTCCCCAGCTCCGCTCCGCCAGACGCGCGGACCGGCGCAGCACCTCGGCGCGCTCGCCGGAGGAGCTTGCACAACTCATGTCGTCCATGCAACGCGGCTGGCAGCAAGGCCGTCGCCAGGCAGAGCAGGGACAAGACGTGTGGAACCGAAAGGACGACCATCCCGATGCCCGACCCGAGAAGTGAACTGAGCTGGCTGCTGGACGACCTCACCCAGCGCGTCCCCGGCATTAGGCACGCCATCGTGCTGTCCGCCGACGGGCTGGCCATGGGCGGCTCCCGGAACCTGACCCGCGAGGACGCCGAGCACCTGTCCGCCATCTCCGCCGGCAGCCACAGCCTTGCCATGGGCGCAGGGCGGCACTTCGGCATGGGCGGCGTACGGCAGACGATCATCGAGATGGAGGACGGCTTCCTGTTCGTCACCGCGGCCGGCCAGGGCGCCCGGCTGGCCGTGCTGGCCACGGGCGACGCCGAGCTGGGCATGGTCACGTACGAGATGGCGCTCATGGTCAAGCGGGTCGGCGAGCACCTTTCCGCGCAGCCGAGGGGAGCGGCACCGGCACCCGCCTGGAACGGCGCAAGACCGTGACCGGGGAGGATCCCGGGCCGCTGCTCCGGCTCTTCGGGCTGACCGGGGGCCGGGCGCGTCCGCAGGGCGAGGCGTTCGACCTGGTGGCCATCGTCACGACGGCCGTCGGTTCCTACGAGCCCGCGGAGCTGCTCCCGGAGCATCGCGCCGTGCTGTCGCTGTGCCGGAAGCCCACGCCGGTGGCCGACGTCGCGGCGCACCTCAGGCTGCCGCTCAACATCACCCGGGTGATCCTGAGCGATCTGCGGCGAGAGGGCCTTGTCAGCATCGAGCGCCCGCGCCCCGCGGCGCAGACGATCGACGAACGCATCTACAGGGAAGTGCTGCATGGACTACGCAGCCTCTGAGCCGGGGACGACCGCGGTCGCCTCGGCCTTGGCCATCAAGATCCTCATCGCGGGCGGTTTCGGCGTCGGCAAGACCACCTTGGTCGGCACCATCAGCGAGATCCGGCCGCTGCACACCGAGGAGCTGCTGAGCGAGCGGGGCATCGGGGTGGACGACACCTCGGGTGTGGAGTCCAAGACCACCACCACGGTCGCGCTCGACTTCGGCCGCATCACCATCCGCGACGGGCTGTGGCTGTACCTGTTCGGCACCCCCGGGCAGGACCGCTTCTGGTTCATGTGGGACGAACTGGCCCTCGGCGCGCTCGGCGCCGTCGTGCTCGCCGACACGCGCCGCCTGGGCGACTGCTTCCCCGCGGTGGACTACTTCGAGCAGCGCGGCGTCCCGTTCGTGGTCGGCGTGAACTGCTTCGACGGCGCCCGCCGCCACGACCCGGCCAAGGTGCGGCGGGCGCTCGCGCTGAACGAGCGCATCCCGATCGTGCTGTGCGACGTCCGCGACCGCGCGTCGGTCAAGGAGGTGCTCACCACATTGGTGAAGTACGCGGTCGAAGGCGGATGACCCGCGCGGCGAACGGCTACGGGGCCTCGGGCGCGAGCGGGGGGACGGCGTTCCGCGCCCGATCGAGGGCCTGGTCGGGCCACCACTGGCCGGAGGCCGGGGTGACGATGCCGTACACCGGGTCGGCCGGTCCCGAGGTGCCCCGGGTGCACTGGCCGTTGGAGAATCCCGGGCTGTTGAGCCAGAGGAACGCGTCGGCCAGCGGCTTCCCGGTGTCGGCCGACGGCCGGGCGCCCGCGCCTCTGCCAGGGGGGTTGCACCATTCGTCTGGAACCGGGAAGCGCCCGGCGGGCGGTTGCCACTCGCCGGTCCCGTTCCTGCTCGTGTCGACGATGAAGTGCGGCAGGCCGGGCGCGTCGTCCGGCACGGCGGCCAGTGCCGCGTCGGCGCATGATGCGGTCCGCGCCGCCGCCCTCAGGTAGACGCACCTGGACAGCTTCGCGGCGTACGTGAGCGAGCGCCCGGTCGGCCGGTAGCCGACGGCGTTGACGTAGAAGCCGTCGGCGCGCATCGCCCCCGCGTTGACCAGCCGGTCGGCGATCTGTGTGAACGCGGGCCAGCCCGCCAGCCCGCCGTCGAGGTAGACGGCGGTGCGGGCCAGGCCGGTCAGGGTCTCCACGGCGTAGGAGAGATCGCCGTAACGCTGGACGGCGGCCGCCTCCCCGCCCTGGGGGCACTCGGGGCTGCCGGGGATGCGCGCCAGGCCGCTGGGCTCCAGGGCGACGACCGCGGGCCGGTTCCCGATGCCCTCGGCCACCGCGTCCATCCACGCCCGGTAGCCGGCGGTGTCCGGGGCGCCGCCGTTCCAGCAGTCACGTCCCGGGATGTTGTTGGTGACGAACACCGGGACGGTTCGCCGGCGTTCGGCCTGGGCGACCGCCTCGCGCACGGTGCGGGAGACGTCGGCGGGGGAGCCGCCGGCCAGCCACATCGCCTGGGGGACCTGCGACAGCGCCCGCATGACGGCGGCGTCGGCCGTCCTGCCCTGCGCCGACCACGTCCGCGCCTGCCGCGCCGCGTCGGTGTCCGGCTGCACGTAGAAGCGCACGCCGTCCGCGCGCAGCGGGTTCTCGCCGGGGAGCTGCCGCCACAGGGTGCCGGCCTCCTTCGCGATGGCGGGGTCCACCGGGTTCACCGCCGGGTTCACCGCTGGGTTCACAGCAGGGGGCACGGCGGGCAGGCCGGGGAGCAGGCCGGGTAGCAGGTACGCGCCCGCCGCCGCCACGGCCAGCGCGGCCGCCGCGGCGCCGCCCCACCGCCAGCGCCTGGACGCGACCCGTCGCCGGCCCCTGTGCGCCGGAGCGGCGCGGCCCCGGTCGGGGGTGGTGCGGCTCCGGTCCGGGGTGGAACGGCTGCGGTCCGGGGTGGTGCGGCCCTGGATCAGGGCGGCGCGGTCCTTCCCCGTGGCGGGGTGGGCCTGATCCGTGGCGGCGTGGCCCTGCTCGGGGACGGCGTGGGTCCGGCCCGAGGCGGTGGCGGCCGGGCGCGGCGCCCCGGACTTGTACGGGAGCCGGCCGCTCGCCCGGCGTCGCGGAGGGGGCCCGACCGGGACGAAGTCGGGCGAGAGGCGGAGCGTCGCGCCCTCGCCGAGCGCGTCCACGAGCTCGGCGGCCGTCGGGCGGGCCGCCGGGTCCTTGCTCAGCGCCCGCGCCACCAGCTGGCCGAGCACGCCGCCCAGCTCGGGGAGCAAGGGTTCTTCGTGGACCACGCGGTAGAGCACGTCGTGGCCCGCCCCCGAGCCGAACGGAGGCCGCCCGCTCGCGGTGAAGGCCATGACACCGCCCCAGGCGAAGACGTCGGAGGCCGGCGACGCCAGTCCGCGCACCTGCTCGGGCGACATGTACGCCGGGGTGCCCATCCTGGTGACGGAGAGCGTCGTGGAGTCGGCGACGAAGGCGAGCCCGAAGTCGATGACCTTCGGGCCCACGGGGGACAGCAGCACGTTCGACGGCTTGAGGTCGCGGTGGACGACGCCGGCCGCGTGGATGGCCCACAGCGCCACCGCCGTGCTCATGGCCAGTCCCTCGAGCTCCGAGCCCGACATCGGGCCCCGCTCCACGACCGCGCGGAACAGCGTCGGCCCCGGCACGTACTCGGTGACGACGTACGCCGTCTCGCCGTCCAGGTCGGCCGTGAGCACGGCGGCCGTCGAGAAGGGGGCGACCCGCTGCATGGTCGCGACCTCGCGGCGGAAGCGCCGCCGGAACTCCGGGTCGCCGGCGAGGTGCCGGTGGATGACCTTGATCGCCACGAGCCGCCGCGACCGGCTCTTCGCGAGGTAGACGATGCCCATCCCGCCCGAGCCGAGCCGGCGCACGATGCGGTGGCCGCCGAGCCGCCGCGGGTCGTCGCCGGTCCGCCCGTCCACCGCCTCGCCGCGTTTGGTGCCGTACGCCATCGCCCGCCCATCCCGACCCGACAGTCGACAGGAGGTACGGCCCGGGCGGCACGGGGGTTCAGGTGAAGGCGAGCAGGACCTTGCTCGACCGCCGGGCGTCGGCCGCCTCCTCGAACGCCGCCACCGCCGCGCCGAGCCCGAAGACGGACGTGACAATGGGCGCGAACCGCCCGGCCTCCCGGCTCATGATCGACAGGGCGGCCGGCATCTCGTGGTAGAAGCGGCTCGACCCCATCAGGGTCAGCTCGCGGGTGACCGCGAGGTGCAGCGGCGCGGTGACCCCGCCCGGGGGCAGGTGCCCCACGTTGACGAGGGTTCCGCCGGGGCGCAGCGCCTCGACGGCGGAGACGAGCCCGGCCTGGGAGCCGGAGGACTCGATCGCGACGTCGGCGGCGGGGATCGGCTCGCCGCGGTCCGCGCGTACGACGTGGGTCGCGCCCACCTGGAGCGCCAGCCGGAGGGGTTCGCCGAACACGTCGGTCGCCGTGACCGTGGCCGCGCCCGCGCAGGCGGCCAGGGCAGCGGAGAGCAGGCCGATGGGCCCGGCGCCGATCACCAGGACGTCGCGGCCCTCGACGCCGGAGCTCGGCCGGCGCAGGCCGTGGAGCGCCACCGAAGCGGGCTCGGCCAGCGCCGCCGTGCGCAGGTCGAGCCCCTCGGGGATCGGCACGAGGCGGCTCGCGGGCACGGCGAGGCGCTCGGCGAACCCGCCGTCCGTGTGCGGCGTCCGGGCGGCGCTGCCCAGATAGCGCAGCCTCTCGCAGAGGTTCTGCTCGTCGCGCAGGCAGTAGCCGCAGCGGCCGCACACCTGGGCGGGGTGCACGGCGACGCGGCTGCCCGCCGGCGGCCCCGAGCCGTCGGCGGCGGACTCGGCGACGATCCCGACCACCTCGTGCCCCAGGACCATGGGGGAGCGCAGGACGGCCTCGCCCACCTGGCCGCTGCGGTAGTAGTGGAGGTCGGAGCCGCAGATCCCGCCGTAGACGACCGTGACGACGGCTTCGTGCGGTCGCGGCGCCGGAGTGGGCCGGGTCTCGATCGTGAGGTGCCCGGGGCCGGTGACGACGAGGGCTTTCGCGTCCATTCAGATCACCGCCGTCATGCCGCCGTCGAGGCGCGCCGCGTCGCGGCCGTGCGGAGCCGAGCACCTCGGCGCCTGGCGCGCTGGACGGGCGGCAGCGCATTCATTACGAGAAATACTCATAAATATCAGAACTATCTGTATGGGTATTGTTTTTCTCCGCCTTGGCCGCATAAAAGCGTAACCGCAGGTCTTTGGGGCGCTTCAGTGTGATTCATTACCCCCCTACGCTGTCCCCGTTCCACTTACGGCGAGGGGGATGACGTGCTCGGAATCGACACCTGCCTGGCGGAGGTCATGTCCATACCGGGGGCGCTGGATGCCATGCTGCTCGACCACACCAGCGGCATGGCGGTGGCCTTCAGCAGTGCCTCGGGCGTGGACGCCGACCGGTCGGCCGCCGCATTGACCGAGGCGCTGCGGGCCACGACCGACGGTCTTGCCCGTGCCTGCCCGGGCGAGATCGTACGGATCGACGACATGCTCGTCACCACGGACAAGGGGCATCATCTGCTCCGGCCGCTGGAGACGGTCTTCGAGGGGCCGTTGGTCATCTACGTACGCCTTGACCTGGAACGATCCAACTTGGCCCTGGCTCGCCACCGTCTGCGGTCGGTCTCCAGCCAGCTGACGACGTGAGTCATGACCAGGCTCGACGCACTCCTGGCCGGGCTGGCGCGCGAGCGTTCGACGGGCGCGCTCCGGCTCGGGAGGAACGGCACGATCTTCCTCCACGACGGGCGCGTGACGTACATGGAGTGCGCCCAGACTCCGGGCGTCGAGCGCCTGCTCACGGCCAGGGGCCGGATGACGGAGGCGGCGCTGCGCGGGCTCCAGGCGGACGGCGGCTGCGCGCGGCTCCTCGAGGAGGGACCGCTCACGCCCGGCGAGCTGCAGTTCGCGGTGCTGGGTACGGTCCTGGACGCGGCCTTCTTCCTGCTGCCGATCAGCGGGACGCGGCCCAAGTTCCGGCCGGGGGAGCGGCACTGGCTGGGCGGCCAGTGGTTCTTCGAGGTGGCGGGGCTGGTGCGGGAGTGCGCGCGGCGGCGGGCGCACCTCGCCGAGATCTGGCCGTCCGCGGACGTGGACACGCTGCCGGTGCGGCCGGTGCCGTGGCTGCCGGGGCACGGGGTGACGCTGACCCGGGTCCAGTGGGAGGTGATCGTCGGGGCCGACCACAAGGCCACGCCGCTGGAGCTGGCCAAGCAGCTCGGCCGGTCGGGCTACGCGGTCCTGCTGGCGGTCAGAAGGCTGGCGGCCGCCGGCCTGCTCGCCCCACCCGACCCGGGCCGCACCGCCCTATCCGCTCCGGGCCGCGCCGCTCCAGGCGACCCAGGCCGCGCCGCTCCAGGCGACCCGGGCCGCACCGCCCTGCCCGCTCCGGGCCGGGCCGCTCCCGCCGACAAGCGGCCCAAGCATGCCGGGCCCGCCGAGCCCGATGAGGCCGCCGACGGCGGTGGAGCGCCGGGAGCCGGGCTGCCGAAGCGGGCGCGGCACCCGTACGGGCGACCGCCCCACGATCCCGGGACGGCGGCCCAGCCGCTCGGCCCGCCCGTGACCGGAGACCCGACCGATCTGGCGCTGCTGATGCGGCTCAAGAAGGCGCTCGAGGAGCTGGCGTGAGGTTCCCCGTACTCAGGAGGAGGCCACCGGTGGAGCTGCGGAAAGAGGTTCTGGAGGAAATGACGCTCCTGCGCGAGCGCACGCCGGACGTGAGCGGCAGCGTCGCCTGCACCGTGGACGGCATGCAGATCGCCTGCGACCTGGAAGGAGACCGCGGCGAGCAGGCCGCGGCGCTGTCGGCGGCGCTGCTCGCGATGAGCAGGCGGATGCTGACCATGACCGGCCAGGGCGCCCTCGAGGAAACGCTCATCTCGGGCACCGCCGGCTTCGTGGCCTTCTACGCCGCCGGCCCCAACATCGTCCTCACAGTCCTGGCCAAGCCCGGCGCGAACGTCGGGCTGCTGCGGCTGGAGGGCAGGAAGACGGCCGCCGGAGTGGCCGCCGTCGCAGCACGTAGGCACTGAACCCGTCACCTGGCAGAAAGGGAGGAAGCAATGGCCAGCATGGACGTCTCGCTCAAGGAGATGATGACGATCGACGGCGCCATCGGAGCGGCGATCGTCGATCACGGCAGCGGCATGGCGCTGGGCACCCTCGGCGGCTCCAAGGACCTGGACCTGCAGGTCGCCGCCGCGGGCAACACGGAGGTGGTCAAGGCGAAGCTCCGCACGATGGACTCGCTCGGTCTCAAGGACAGCATCGAGGACATCCTCATCACGCTGGGCGGCCAGTACCACATCATCCGGCCGATCACGGGGCGCGGAGGGAAGGGGCTGTTCCTCTACCTGGCGCTCGACCGTGGGCGCGCCAACCTGGCGCTGTCCAGGCACCAGCTCCGGGGCATCGAGGAGAAACTGGAGGTCTGACCCGGACCCTCGGGTGGCCCGCCCCCGCTCGACGGCGGGCCACCCACCCTCACGCACCACGGCCCGGTCCGTATTGAAACGGGTTGCAGTTGTTCCTAGGGTGGGGTCATGATCCTGGACCGCTTCCAGATCGGCGGCGCCGCGGCCGTGGTCACCGGCGCCGGCCGGGGCATCGGCGCGGCCACCGCCGTCGCCCTCGCCCAGGCCGGCGCGGACGTCGCGATCTGCGCCCGCACAGAGGACCAGCTCCGCACCATCGCCGAGCAGGTAGAACAGGCCGGCAGGCGGGTCCTGGTCGTCCCCGCCGACCTGACGCTCCCGGGCGCCGCCGAGGACCTCGCAGAGCGGGCCGCGGCCGCCTTCGGCCGCCTGGACGTGGTCGTCAACAACGTGGGCGGCGCGATGCCCCGCGCCTTCCTCGACACGAAACGCAAGCACCTCGAGAACGCGTTCCAGTTCAACGTCGGCGTGGCGCACGAGCTGACCAGGGCCGCCGTCCCGCACCTGCTGAAGGCGGGCGGCGGCGCGGTCGTGAACGTCTCCTCCGCCGTGGGCCGCGTGGCGGGCCGCGGCTACCTGGCCTACGGCACCGCCAAGGCGGCCCTGGCGCACTACACCCGGCTGGCCGCGCTCGACCTGGCCCCCGCCGTTCGGGTCAACGCGGTCGCCGTCGGTGCGGTGGCCACCTCCGCGCTCGACATCGTCATGAACGACGAGGGTCTGCGCGCCCAGATGGAGCAGGCCACGCCGTTACGGCGGATCGGCGAGCCGGAGGACGTCGCGGCGGCCGTGCTGTACCTGGTCTCCCCGGCCGCCCGTTACGTGACGGGCAAGGTGCTCGAAGTGGACGGCGGGATCGACCGGCCCAACCTCGACCTCGGGCTGCCCGACCTGTCATGACTTGGTGAGGACGTAGGCGCGGCCGGGGTCGATCCCGACGGTCACGTTCGTCCCCTCCGCCAGCAGGCCCTGCGGATCCGGCCCCGGCACGGTCACCACCAGGGTGCCCGAGGCGGTCTCCACCTCGTAGTCCACGCTGTGCCCGTGGAAGGCGGCCCGCAGCACCGAGCCGGTCCCGCCCTCGGCGGCCGGGCGGAGCGACAGCGTCTCCGGCCGGACCATGAGGTAGGCGGCGGCGTTCACCTGCACCTCGGGGTGGGCCGCCACCGTCATGGTCCGCCCCAGCGCCGTGACGACCGCCCCGCCCGCGTCCATCCGCTCGGGCACGACCTCGACGAAGTTGGCCCGGCCGATGAAGTCCGCCACGAACACGGTCGCCGGGCGGAAGTAGATGTCGGCGGGGGTGGCCGCCTGCTCGATCCGGCCCCTGTTCATCACCACGACGCGGTCCGACATGGTCATCGCCTCGTCCTGGTCGTGGGTGACGTACAGGCTGGTGATGCCGAGCCGGCGCTGGATGCGGCGGATCTCGGCGCGCATGGCGCCGCGCAGCTTGGCGTCGAGGTTCGACAGCGGCTCGTCGAACAGCAGCACCTCCGGCTGCATGACGAGGGCGCGGGCCAGGGCGACGCGCTGCTGCTGGCCGCCGGACAGCTCGTGCGGGGCACGGTTCTCCAGGCCGACGAGGTTCATGCTGGTGAGGGCGATCCGGAGGGCGGTGTCGGTCTCGTCCTTGGCCCGGTGCCGGGTACGCAGGCCGTAGGCGATGTTCTCGCCCACGGTGAGGTGGGGGAAGAGGGCGTAGCTCTGGAACACCATGGCCATCGGGCGGCGCTGCGGCGGCAACCCGTCGATGACCTCGCCGTCCAGCCGCACGTGCCCGCTCGACGCCTCCTCCAGGCCGGCCACGATGCGCAGCGTCGTGGTCTTGCCGCAGCCGGAGGGGCCGAGCAGTGTGATGAACTCGCCGGGCGCCACGTCGAGCGTGACCGTGTCGACCGCGACCACCGGGGTCCTGGCGCGGCCCAGGAACGCCTTGGTCAGTTTGTCCAGGTGGAGGCGCCCCCTGCGGGTCTCGTCCGTCATCGTTCCTGCCTTCCGGGGGAGCGGTGGAGCGTGGCGGAGCGCCCGACGAGCAGCCGGATGACCCCGAAGCCGGCCAGCACGATCGCGGTCAGCACCGTGCAGTAGGCGAACGCGACCCCGTAGCGGCCGGTGTTGGCGGCGCTGAGGATCTGCGAGGTGATGATGTGCGTGCCCGGGGTGACCAGCAGGATGATCGTCGAGACGGAGGTCATGCACCGCGCGAAGCCGTAGCTGAGCCCCGTCAGCAGCGCCGGGCGGATCAGCGGCAGCGTGACCTTGCGGAACGTCCGCAGCGGGCCGGCGCCGAGGTTCCTCGACGCCTCCTCCAGGCTCGGGTGCAGCTGCGACAGCGCCGCCGTGCCCGTACGCAGCCCGGCCGGGACGGAACGGACGACGTACGCCAGCACGATCGCCAGCGCCCCGCCCGCCACCGCGCTGCCGCCCACCAGCCCGGGCAGGACCAGCAGGTCGCCGGCGTACCGGGCGGGCCGGTAGGCCAGCACGTAGCCGATGCCGAGCACCGTCCCCGGCACGGCCACGCCGAGCGTTCCGGCGAAGTCCAGCCAGCCGCCCGTGCGCCCCAGCTGCCGCACCGCGAGCCAGGCGATGAGCAGCCCGAACCCCCCGGCGACCGGGGTGGCGATCGCCGCCAGCAGGGTCGTGTCCGTCAGCGCCTCCCGGCCCACGCCCAGCAGCACCTCGCGCAGGTGCGTGAACGTGAGCGTGTTGTCCACGCCGAACACCCGCGTGACCCCGCCGGCCACCATGGTGCCGTAGAGGCCGACGATGACCAGCGCGACCAGCACCGCCAGGGCGAGGACGGGCCAGCGCACCCAGCTCGTGACCGGGTGCACGCTGCCGGAGGGCCTGCCGGTGATCGTGGTGCGGACCTTGCGGCCCAGCCAGTACCGCTGCGCCACGAACACGCCCACGGACGGCACCAGCAGGATCAGGCTGTAGACGGCCGCGCCCGTGGTGTCGTACTCGCCGGTCACGGCCAGGTAGGCGCGGCTGGCCAGCACCGTGTAGTCGCCGCTCACGACGAGCGGGTTGGCCAGGTCCGCGATGGCCTCCACGAACAGCAGCAGGAACGGCGCCGCCAGCCCCGGAGCGAGCAGCGGCAGCATGACGGTCCTGAAGACGCGCCACCGGGACGCGCCCATCGTCATCGCGGCCTCCTCCATGGCCGGGTCGAGCCCGCGCATCATGCCGAGCAGCCCCAGGTACGCCACGGGGAACAGCGACAGCGACTGGACGAACACCAGCCCGTCCAGCCCGTAGACGTCGTACTCGACGCCGAGCAGGTCGTGCGTCACCATCCCGCGCCGGCCGAACAGCACGATCGTGGCCGTGGCCACCGCGAACGGCGGGCTGACCACCGGCATCAGCGCGACGAGGTGCAGCAGCCGCTTGCCCGGCACGTCCAGCCGGGTCTGCACGAAGGCGAACAGGAAGCCGATCGCCGTGCCGCACAGGCCGACCAGCACGCCGAGGACGAGCGTGTTCCAGAGGATCCGCAGGTCCACCGGCGAGGTGAAGAACCGGGCGTACCGCGGCCACGCCTCGGCCGACAGCGCCGAGGCGAGCACCGTGCCGAGCGGGAAGACGCTGCCGGCGAGGACGAGGACGACGCAGGCGGCGATCGCCAGCGCCACGCTCGCCTCGCGGCGCCGCCTGCGCCGCGCCCGCGAGGGCCGCGCGGGCGGAGAGTCGACGAGGGCGCTCATCTGGGGGCCTTCGCGATCTCGGCGTCGAAGCGCCGGGTCAGGTCGAGCTTGCGGGCGCCCGCGGCGCTGCTGTCGTAGTCGACGAGCTTCAGCGCGGCCAGGTCGGCGGTCTTGTCCGACCGCTTCGCGGCCGGGTTGGTCGGCGCCTGGTACGAATGGACGGTCGGCCCGATCTCCTGCGCCGCAGGGGTCAGCGCCCAGTCGATGTACTTCTTCGCGCCGGCCACGTTGTGCGCCCCCTTGACCATCGCCACGCCGCCCACCTCGTAGCCCGTCCCCTCGGCGGGGAAGGTGACCCGCAGGTCGGAGAAGCCCTGCTCCCGCGTGGCCACGCAGTCGTGGGAGAACACGATGCCCACGCCGATCTCGCCCCTGGCGGCCTGCTGCGCGGGCGCCGCGCCGGACTTGCTGTACTGCAGCACGTTCGGGTGCAGCCGCCTCATGTACGCCAGCGCCCCGTCGTCGGCGCCCCCGTGCAGCACCACCTGGGTCCACAGCGCCGTGTACGCGGTGCCGGACGTGGAGGGGTGCGCGATGCCGACGTTCTGCTTGAGAGCCGGGTCCAGCAGGCCCTCCCACGACGTGGGCGCCTGCAGGTGCTTCTCGGCGAGGATCTTGGTGTTGTCGCAGAAGCCGAGCACGCCCACGTACACGCCGGTCCAGGTGCCGTCGCGGTCCTTGTACCGGTCGGGGATGGCGGCGGCGTTCGGCGAGACGTAGTCCTGCAGCAGGCCGTCGTCGGCCGCCGCAGCGTACCCGTCGGCCGGGCCGCCGTGCCAGACGTCGAACTCCGGATCGGCCCGGCCCGCCTTGATCCGGGCGAGGGCCTCACCGCTGGACAGGCGGACGAACTCCGCCGGGACCCCCGTCTCGGAGGTGAAGACGGAGGTCGTCGCCGCGCACCACTCCTCGGTGGCGCCGCACGCGACGACCACCTTCCCGGCGTCGGCGCTCGCCGCTCCGGGTGCGTTCGTGCACCCGCAGCACGCGAGCGCGAGGGCGGCGCCGATCGACAGGACCGGACGTGAACGAGCAAGAGGTGAAGCCATCGTCGACCTCCTGGAGCGGCTGAAGGGTTGCCATGCCGCAAAGCTAGGCCGCGGGGCGGGCCCCGCCGGTGACAGCGCGGTGAGCGTCGGTGACGGCGCCGTCACCCACCAATCGGGCCGGTCGGGCATCATGTAGCCGGCGCCGCGCACCGTCTGCACGTACGAGGCGGCGTCGAGCGCCTCCAGCGCGGACCGGAGCCGGTAGACGGTGGATTTGACCACGTCCCGGCCGCCCGTCAGGTTGGTGGTGCCCCACACCTCCCGCAGCAGGTCCTGCCACGACTGCGGGGTGCCCCGCCGCGCGGCGAGGTGGGCGAGCAGCTTGCACTCGGTGTCCGTCAGGGTCAGCCGCCGTTCGCCGATCGTGACGGTGTGCTGGGCGGCGTCGATGACCAGGTCGCCGGCCCGCAGCAGCGTGGGGCCGGTGTAGCGGCGCAGCACGGCCCGCGCCCGCAGGACGAGCTCTCTCGGGTGGAACGGCTTGGTCACGTAGTCGTCCGCCCCCCGCTCCAGCCCGGCGATGACCTCCTCGGGCCGGGAGAGCGCGGTGACCAGCACGATCGCGACATTGGGGTACTTGGCCTTGATCATCTCGCAGAGGGTGAGCCCGTCCAGCGCCGGCATGAGCACGTCGAGCACGACCAGGTCCACGTGGCGGGTGCGGAGCAGGTGCATGGCGGTGGCGCCGTCGTGCGCCTCGATCGCCTGGAAGCCCTGCGTCGCGAGCGCGAAAGCGATGATCGCGGTCATCTGGGGTTCGTCGTCGACGACGAGCGCGGTGAACATGGGGCTCTCCCTAGCCTGGCAGCGTGAACAGGAAGGTGGTGCCGTGCATCGACGTGGTGTCCACCATGATGGCCCCGCCGTGCAGCTCGATGATCGTCTTGGTGATGACCAGGCCGAGCCCGGTGCCGTCGGCCAGCGGGCGGCCGGTCACGAACCGGTGGAACAGGCGCCGTCGCTGCTCCCTGGTCATCCCCGCGCCGTCGTCCGTGACGTACACCGCGATCCCCGTGTCGATGACGGCCACCCGCACGTCGATGCCGCCGCCCACGGTGGTGAACCGGCTGGCGTTGGACAGCAGGTTGGTCATCGCCTGCACGATCAGCATGGGGTCGGCCTGGATACGCGGCGTGACCTGCGGGGTGTCCAGGGTGATGCGCTGCTTGCGCTCGGCGCACAGGGCCCGCATGGCGATCACCACGTCGCGCGCCACGACCGAGACGTCCACCTGCTCCAGCCGCGGCGTGAACAGCCCCGCCTCGATCTTCGCCTGGGTGAGCAGGCTCTCGCACAGGGCGATGACCTGCGCGCACTGCCGGTCCACGATGGCGATGAAGCGCTGCTGGTCCGGGGTCAGCGGCCCGGGGCTGCCCTCTCCCAGCAGGTCCGCCGCTCCCTTGATCATGCTGAGCGGCGTACGCAGCTCGTGGCTGAGCGCCGTCACCTGCTCGGCCCGCCGCTCCACCAGCTCGCCCAGCCGGGCCAGCTCGGCCTGCTGGGCCGCGGCCGCCCGCCGCATGGCGGCGACCGCCAGCCCGGCGCCGCCCAGCAGCCCGGCGAACGCCGCCGCCGCCGGCCACGCCCCGGCCGGCACCGCCGCCACCGCGCCGGCGATCCCGATCACGCCGGTCAGCAGGGGTAATCGCGGCGACCTGGCGATGCCGGACAGCTCCTTCCATCGCATCTACGCGTCACCTCGCCGAAACCTGCAACGTCGTGAACAGGATGACGTGCGCCGCCCGTCCCGCGCCAGAACCGTCGCCCCCGCCCAGCCGGTAGGTGCGGCCCAACCCCGCCCACGTCGCCGGCCGCATCATGGATGTGCTCGCCCGCACCCCGAGCGGTGGTGTTGAAGTTGACGATGACTAGGGGGATATGCCATCCTGAAGCGGGAGCGAGGTTGACAACTATATTAAATGTTGCCATCCATGTCCCTTTCGGTTTATGCTGCCATTCCGTGCTGCCTCATGTCCCGGTGAAATGCCGGGCGCTTGGCATGCGCGCATTCGGTCCGCCGTCAGCTCCCGGAAGGACATCTGTTGGCAGCCTCGCGCAACGCCTCCGCCGTACCCGCTGGTCCCCGTCGCGTGTCATTCGCGCACATCCAGGAGCCCCTCGAAGTTCCTGACCTTCTCGCTCTGCAGACCGAGTCGTTCGACTGGCTGCTCGGAAACGAGAAGTGGAAGGCCCGGGTTGAGGCGGCTCGCCAGGCCGGGCGCAAGGA
>NZ_JBIEIS010000030.1:0-165412 GCF_043496855.1 Nonomuraea sp. JJY05 | reverse complement strand
CTGCCCGGGAAGTTCCCGATGGGCATGCTGGCCCGGTAGATCTTGCCGTTGTCCCCGGCGAAGAACAGGTACATGTTCGTGCTGTCACCGATGAGCGTCTGGTCGATGGGTCCTGTTCCGGAGCCGGAGATGCTTCCGGAGAAGAGTGTCTGCTGCGATGACCAGCCGTTCGGATTGGTGGGGTCGCTGGAGGTCCTGTAGGAGAAGGCGGTGCCGCCCCACTGGTAGGCCAGCACCCAGATGTTCTTGGGGGCGAAGTAGAAGAGCGTGGGTGCGACGGTGGCGGAGGACATCGTGTTCTGGCTGGCCGAGGCCATGTCGGACCAGTTGGTGAAGAGGCTGAAGTTCATCGAGCCCCACCTGGTCCCCGTGTCGTGCGTCGTGGCGTAGACGAGGTGCCTGCCGTTGTAGGGGGCGACGGTGAAGTCCTTGAGGGAGACCCAGCCCGACTTCGGGGTCGCCAGCGGGCCTGTCGAGGTCCAGCGGTATGTCGACGGCAGATCGCATTGACCGGGGTTGCCGCCGCCGTCGACCGGGACGAGTTGCCATTGCTGGTTGGTGCCGCCCCAGTCGTCGTACTGGACGATGTTGGCGCCGTCGGCGGTGGAGGCGCCCTGGACTTCCAGGGCCTTGTTGCTGTGGCGGGAGATGAGCCTTACGTAGCCGTCTGTGCTGTCGGCCAGGCGCCATTGCTGGTTGGTGCCGTTGCCGTCGGCCCATTGCACGATGGCGCCGCCGTTGGCGGTGGAGAGGTTGTAGACGTCGAGGACCTTGCCGGAGTGGCGGGATTTGACGCGGTAGTAGCCGCCGCCGGAGTCGACGAACTGCCATTGTTGCTGGTTGCCGTTGTTGCGGGTCCATTGGGTGATGCGGCCGCCGTCGGCGGTGGACAGGTTGTAGACGTCCAGGGCTTTGCCGCTGTTGCGGTTGACCAGGACGTACCACGCGTTGGTGTCGACGGTGGCCGCGTTGGCGGACTGAGTCTGAAGGGCGGCGAACAGGCTCGCCAGTAAGGTGACCACCGCCGCGAGAACGGATAGGGACCTTAATTTCATGATTTGCTCCGATTTATCCGACTTGGACGAGTTGCCATTCCTGGTGGTTGCCTTCCTGTGCCGACGTGTCGTCTCAGGGGGTCGTGAGGTCGAAGCGGCGCACGGTCACCGCGCCGCCGAGGGACTGGGTGGCGTAGTTGAAGATCCCGAAGCGGTAGCCCATGAAGAACTGCCAGGCGTTGTTCAACGTGAAGGCCGGGCCGAGGCTCACGAAGGTGCTGCCGTCGGTGCTGTAGGAGAAGCGGGCCTGCCTGCCGGACCCCGGCCGGATGTCGGCGTTGACCCGCAACCAGATCCGGCCGCCCGAGATGTTCGCGCCGGCCGCCTCGGTGCCGGTGCCGGTGGTCTGCCACGAGCTGTTCATGGTCAGCCCGTTGGTCATCACGACCCGGTTGACGCCGTTGTCGCGTTTGACGCCGATCCAGGCCGACTGGTCGCGCAGCATGGCCAGCCCGGCGCGGTCGCCGTTGGCCATCTGCGAGTAGTCGAGCTCGATCGTCGCCGTCGACGACGGGCCCTGGATGCGGTGGGTCAGCGTGTTGCGGGCGTTGTAGAGGTCGCCTGTGACGGTCGCGGTCTGCAGGCGCAGGCCGTTGCCGGTGGAGAAGCGGCTGGTGTCGGGGTTGTGGTTCCACTCCCAGCGGTGCCCGAGGCTGCCCGAGGTGAAGGTGTCGGGGCCGATCATGGACGCCACGGTCCGGCTGGTCTGGATGTTCGGCTTCGGGTAGTTGACGCCCCAGCCGCCGTTGACGGTCTGCACGGTCGGCCAGTCATTGGTCCAGGTGATCGGCGCGAGCGCCGGGACCCGGCCGCCGGGGTAGGCGTCGACGAACGACATGTAGTACCAGGCGCCGTTCTGGGTCTGGACGAGCCCGCCTTGGTGGGGGACTCCGCCGCCGGAGATGGGACCGGGCATGTTGAGCAGGACCTGCCGCATCTCGTACGGACCCCACGGCGAGGTGGAGCGGAGCACGTACTGGCCGTTGGCGGGGCGGGTCAGCCAGATGTAGTAGTAGCCGTTGCGCTTGTAGAAGCGGGAGCCTTCCAGGGTGCCGACGTTGCTCGGGGTCTGGAACACCTGCTGGGCGCGCACCTGGCTGAGCCCGTCGGGGGAGAGCTGGGCCACGCTGATGGTGCTGTTGCCGTAGGCGACGTACATGGTGTCGTCGGTGTCGATCAGCAGGCCGGCGTCGTAGTAGCAGTTGTTGATCTGCGAGCGCTTGGTCCACGTGCCGTCGACGGCTGAGGCCGTGTAGACGTAGGTCCGGTTGAACTCGACGCAGCCGATCCAGTAGTAGGTGCTGTTGCCGGGCCGGTAGTTCAGGCTCGAGGCCCAGATGCCCTTCACGTACGCCCGGCCGCCGTTGAGGTCGTAGGCGCCCGAGTTGAAGTCGAGTCTCGGCACCGAATGTCCGGCGTACTCCCAGTCGACCAGGTTGTAGGAGCGCAGGATCGGCGCGCCCGGCGAGTAGTGCATCGTCGAGGCCGAGTAGTAATAGGCGTCGCCGACCCGGATGATGTCGCCGTCGGCGAAGTCCTGCCAGACGACCGGGTTGGTGTAGTCGCCGCCCGGAGTCGGGTCGTTGCCGACCGGGACGAGTTGCCATTGCTGGTTGGTGCCGCCCCAGTCGTCGTACTGGACGATGTTGGCGCCGTCGGCGGTGGAGGCGCCCTGGACTTCCAGGGCCTTGTTGCTGTGGCGGGAGATGAGCCTTACGTAGCCGTCTGTGCTGTCGGCCAGGCGCCATTGCTGGTTGGTGCCGTTGCCGTCGGCCCATTGCACGATGGCGCCGCCGTTGGCGGTGGAGAGGTTGTAGACGTCGAGGACCTTGCCGGAGTGGCGGGATTTGACGCGGTAGTAGCCGCCGCCGGAGTCGACGAACTGCCATTGTTGCTGGTTGCCGTTGTTGCGGGTCCATTGGGTGATGCGGCCGCCGTCGGCGGTGGACAGGTTGTAGACGTCCAGGGCTTTGCCGCTGTTGCGGTTGACCAGGACGTACCACGCGTTGGTGTCGACTGTCGCTGCTGATGCCTGGGGCGTGAGTGACACGCCCACGAGAAGCAGGCACGAGAGCACCGCGAGCACGCGCCTCACAGGAACCTCCAGAGGTTGTTGTTCGAGCCGTTGTCGTCGGCGAGCACGACCTGGGCGCCCTGGGACGTCCCGCCGAGGCCGAGGACCCGGCCGCCGTTGGCGCACTGGATGCGGAAGGCGGCGCCCGACCCGTGGCGCAGCCGCCAGCGGTGGTCGGCGGTGCCGTTGTCGGCCCACTGCACGACGCGTGACCCGGAAGCGGTGCCGCTGTTCTCCACGCCCAGCACCTTCTGGCTGGCCGAGTTGCGCAGCCGCAGGTAGCCGCCGGTGTCGGCGATCGCCGTCCACAGGTGGTCGGCGGTGCCGGTGTCGCCCCACTGGACGACGAGCGCGCCGTCGGCCGTGGACATGTCGGTGACGCCGAGCACCATCCCGGTTCCCACGTTCTGGATACGCCGCGCGCCGTTGGGCATGAATCGCCACTGGTTGTCCGCGCTGCCGTTGTCGGAGTCCTGGACCACCTGGGCGCCGTTGGCGCTGGAGCCGTTCTGGATGCCGAGCAGCTTGGAGCTGTGGACGTTGCGGAGCTTGACGGAGCCGTCGCCGACGTCGATGATCGTCCAGCGATGGTCGGCGGTGCCGGTGTCACCCCACTGGAGCACCCGGGCGTTGTCGGCGGTCGACATGTTCTCGACGCCGAGCACCTTGCCGCTGTGCACGTTGCGGAAGCGCAGGGCACTGCCGTCGACGACCGGTACCCAGTCGTGGTCGGCGGTGCCGTTGTCGGTCCACTGGAGGGCCAGGCCGCCGTCGGCGGTGGACATGTTCTGGATGCCGAGGGCCAGCCCGCTGGCCGCGTTGATCAGCCGGAAGCTCGCCGCGCCGGCACCGCTCTGGCCGCCGGTGTTCCAGTAGACGACGTAGTTGTGATCGTGAGCGTCGTAGAACGGCCCCAGCCGCACCGACGCCCCGTTGGCCGTGGCCGTGAAGGTCAGGGAGGAGGTGCTGGTGCGGGTGATCGATGAGGGGCTCAGTGCCGGGGCCGACGACAGGCCGGTGTTACCGTAATCGCCCGACAACACGACCGGGCCGTAGGTGACGGCTTGCACGTCTGGGTTGTCGTTGGTGGCCTTCATGACCACGCGCATGGGCAGCCGCACGGTCACGGTGTCGCCCGCCGCCCACGACCGGCTGAGGTCGGCGTAGGCGCCCGGCGTCGTGGCGATGTCCTGCTGGACTCCGTTGACGCTGATCGTCGCGCCCTGGGCCCAGGCCGGGATGCGGACGCGCATCGCCCACGATCCGCTCACGTTGCCGGTGACCTGCAGCGACGTGGTGTCGCCGACCGGGTAGGAGGTTGTCTGGGTGACCATGATGCCGCGCTGGCTCCAGTTGAGCGTGGAGGGCGCGAACAGGTTCACGAACAGGGTGGTGCCGTTGTGGAAGTAGATCGAGTCCATCAGCTTGGTGTTGGTCTCGATGCCGGTGCCCTGGCAGCACCAGAAGGAGTTGTAGTCCGTGCTCCAGGTGCCGCCGCCCCAGGCCGGGCCGACGCCCCGCCGTCCCCCGGGGTTGAGCGGGGTGAAGTAGGTGACGTGCCCGTGTGCGTCTGCCGGGTTCTGCTGCCCGAGCAGATGGTTGAGCAAGGCGTTCTCGTAGTAGTCGAAGTAGTCGGCCCGGGCCGGCGACAGCAGCCACAGCTCACGGGTCAGCTTGAGCATGTTGTAGGTGTTGCACGCCTCGCCGGTGTCCCTCGTCAGGTAAGCGGCGATCGCGTTGGGGGCGCGGAAGTGCTCGGCCTGGCTGTTGGAGCCGTTCGCGTACGTGTGCGCGCCGACGGTGATGGACCAGGCGTTGGCGGCGATGTCGCGGTAGCGGGTGGTGCCCGTCGCCTTGTACTCGCGGGCCGCCCCGATCCACTTGGGCACCTGCGTGTTGGCGTGCAACCCGTTGAGCCGGTCCTGGCCTGAGGCCAGCGGGTCGAAGACGGCCGCGTGGTCGAACCGCTGGGCCGTGGTCAGCCAGCGGGAGTCGCCGGTCATCTGGTACAGGTCCGTGAGCACGGCGTTCATGCCGCCGAACTCGGTGCCGAGCATGGCCTGCAGCCGGCTTGAGGTGAGCCGCGACGTGCGGGTGTCCACCCACCCGGCCAGGGCCAGCAGCACGGTCCTGGCCTGGGTGTTGCCGATCAGCCGCCAGACGTCCAGCAGCCCGGCCAAGGTCTTGTGGATGCAGTAGTAGGGCACGTTGCCGTTGGTCAGGGTGCGGTTCTCCACGGCCGTGATGTCGGACTCGGGGAAACCGGACAGGTAGCCGCTGGTGAATCCGGCGGCGCCGTTGTTGGCCTGGCATCTGGCCAGTTCGGCCACCATGTAGGCGGCCTTGTCCCGGCAGGTCATGTCGCCGAGCACGGCGTAGGCCTGCGCCCACGCCGTCAGGAAGTGGCCCTGCATGTGGGACCGGAACGGGAAGCTGGGCGCGTCCCAGCCGCCGTTGGCCGCCGCGCCGTTGGTGGACAGCCGGTGGTTGGCCCGGAAGACGTACAGCAGCCGGTCGACATCGACCAAGCGCAGGTAGCTCAGGGTGCGGTTCTGGTTGTCCAGCCAACGGCCGGAGGTCAGCCGGACCTGGCCGAGGTCGAACTCGTAGGCCGAGACGCCGATGTCGGATCTGGCCCAGGGGACCGCGGCCAGGGCGGGGGATGGGCCCGCTATCTGGCCGGCGACCGTGAGGGCGGCGGTCGCGCCTGTGGCTTGGAAGAGCTGACGACGGCTCAAGGACATGCGGAGCTCCTTGGAGGTGGGGGGCGGTGACCGGCGTCCGCCGGTCACGTGTGCACCGGGTCAGGCCCTCGAACAGGTCGCTCTCAGGCGAGGTGTTAGCGCTAACAACTCGCTCGTGGGCGGAACCGTGGCGGTCGTGGTTCCTGTGCCGTCGCGGGTAATGAGAGGGGACATCCAGGGCTCCGTTACTGAATCGCAGAGGGGCAGCCTGTTGGCGCTGACACCCGATTCCTGCAGAGAGCTGTGTGGCCTGCTCC
This sequence comes from Nonomuraea sp. JJY05, assembly GCF_043496855.1. Lineage (NCBI taxonomy): Bacteria > Bacillati > Actinomycetota > Actinomycetes > Streptosporangiales > Streptosporangiaceae > Nonomuraea > Nonomuraea sp. JJY05. The sequence goes on along the minus strand of NZ_JBIEIS010000030.1, from coordinate 159,282 downwards.
GTTTGAGCGCGTTGTCGCGGAGTACATCCGACGGTCAGGCCCGGCGTCAACGAGGGGCGCCCTCACCGACCTGGGCGTCGCCATCCGGACGCCTTTCCGCCTGGAGTTTTGCCTCCAGCGAGATCGCACGGTACTGCTCGTGCATGTGAAAGTTTCATAGAAGTTACGCGGTGGCAATGGGGTAATTTGCGACAGATCGCGAGTTAAGTTGCTGACCTGGAGTCGAGACGCGGGTGATCACCTTGCGCCTGGCGCTGCTCGGTCGCCGCAGTAGGCAACCCGCTGCCGCCAACGGCTGTGCTGCCGACGTGGCCGAGGGCCCTAATTGATCTTAATTAAGTTTCGTCCCCGAGTGGTTGAGGTGTCCGCGCTTGTAGGCCCACTTCTGGTTGCTACCGCCCCAGCGGCTGTAGAGCTGGATCTTGGCGCCGTTCCCCGTGCCTGCGGCGTCCAGGCACTGCCGTAGAGCTTCGGCTGTCCTGCTGAGGTCCGCGTCCACTGCTGGTTGGTCTGGCCGTTGCAGTCCCGCAGCTGGGCGGTGTGCGCCACGTGAAGCCCTCGCAGGGGGCATGACCTGGGTGGATGTAATTATTGGCAGGCACAGCGCGACGGGCAGAGCGCTGGTCGAAACTCGAATGACCGGCAAGTGGCTCGTGCGCGAGAATGCAGCCCATGTCTCAGGCGAAACTCCGCACCGACCGCATCGAGCTTGTCCCGCTGTCCGACGAACACCTCGAACACGAGATCGAGCTCGACGCTGACCCCGAGGTCATGCGGTACCTCGGCAACGGCCGTGCTCGTAGCCGTGAGGAGGTCGAGGTCCTCCATGGGCAGCGGCTCGCGGTCGCGGGTCACGTTGCGGGACTGGGTTTCTGGGCCGGGTTCGTCGACGGGCGGTTCGTCGGCTGGTGGATCCTGGAGCCGCCGGAGCGCATCGATCAAGGGCCGGTCGAAGGGCAGGCCGAGCTCGGCTACCGGATCCTGCGTCGTTACTGGCGCCAGGGATTGGCCAGCGAGGGAGCCCGCGAGCTCATTCGACACGGCTTCGAAGATCTCCGACTGTCCCGCATCTTCGCCGAGACCATGGCGGTCAACACCGCCTCCCGTGCGACCATGACCGCACTCGGCATGGAGCATGTCCGTACGTTCCACATGGAGTGGGACGAGCCGCTCCCCGGCAGCGATCTCGGTGAGGTCGAGTACGCGATCACCCGAGAGCGGTGGCTCGCTTGCCAGGCGGCCGAAGCTTGAGCGCTCGCCGAAGACCCCGCCACGAGGATCGCGGCCGTTCGTTGTGTCCTGCTCGCTTACCGGGTCGCGCGGCAGTGCGAGAGCCAGTTCCTGCGCTCGGGCGCTGTCATGTGCCTTGCGGCTGGTTCTCGGCGGCCTTCCGGGCGGCTTGTTCGAGGCGTTCGCGGTAGTCCGTCCACCATGAGTCATCATCGGCGTTCGGCAGGCGGTCGTGGCTGTGGCGGCCGGCGGCGCCGTCGATCAGCTCGCGGACGATGTCGGCGTGCCCGGCGTGGCGGTTGGTCTCGGCGATCACGTGGACGAGGATGCGGTGCAGGGAGACCGTGTTGCTGTCGGCCGGCCACCAGGCGACATGGCCGGTCGCGTCCAGAGGCAGCTCCTCGATCGTGGCGTCCGCGTGGGCCCAGGCGCGGTGGTAGAGGGCGATCATCTGCTCGCGGGACTCGTCCGGGGTCGCCCACATGTCGGCGTTCGGCTCGGCGCCATCCTCGAACCAGGGCATCGGCTCGCCGGACGAGCGGCCGAAAGTGTCGCCGAAGTAGCCGAACTCGACGCTGGCCAGGTGTTTGACCAGGCCGAGGAGGTTGGTGCCGGTCGGGGTATGGGGGCGGCGGATGTCGTACTCGGACAGGCCGTCGAGTTTCCACAGAAGGGACTCGCGGGCGGTCCTGAGGTAACGGTGGAGGTCCGCTTTCGGGTCCCATCCGGTCATGTCGGCCATTGTGTCAGCGTAGGCCATGAAGAGGGCATATCAGGGTGCGGCGAGCTGCGCGGGATCGCTGCGTGGAGGCCGTGCGGCGACAGGTCAGCTCGACCCACTGGGACCACGGTCCCTTCACGCACGTGCCGTCGTCGGGATCCAGGCGCAGCGGCGTGAACGCGTGTCCGATCTCGGCTGAGATCGGGTTTTCCCTGCTCTGGGCCAGGAGTAGAGGAAACGATCCAGAGTCCGTGCTGGGCCCTCGCCAGGGTGCGCGTCACTGTCGACTGCGGCGTTGTCGCCGGGGTCGAGCTACGAGGGCCCTGGTGGTGCGGGCGGAGGGGTGGGATGACGCACCCAAGAGTGGCGAACACCCCGGGGGGCTTTCGTCCCATAACCCATGGTGTCGCGCGAGTGTTCGTGATCGAGCCGGCTCGCGCGGGATTTTGGTCGCCCGGACCTGCCACAGCACGATGGCGGTACGCAGCCGGTTCGCCCGCCGGTACGGATCCCTTGATCACGGCCCGGTTCCACCTGTCAATGACAGGGCCGTGATCGGGGAAGCGCGCTGATGGTCAGGCGCAGGTGTAGCCGGACGGCAGGGCGGTGTTGCCGTTGGGCCTGCTCGCTTGGAAGCCGAAGCTGGTGGTGCTGGCTCCCGGCGCGAGCGTGCCGTTGTGGCCGGCACTTCTGACCGTGACGGTCTGGCCGCTGGTGGTGACGGTGGCGTTCCACGAGCCGGTCAGGGTGTGCCCGGCCGGCAGGGTGAAGGTGACGGTCCAGCTGGTGATCGTCGAGGTGCTGGTGTTGGTGATGGTCAGCGGCTGGATCACGTACCCGTTCCCCCACTGGGACTGCACGGTCGGTGTGGCCGAGCAGGCACCGGTCGTGCCTCCCTGAGTGGTGATCTGGACGGTGTTGGAGATCGGTGAGACATTGCCGGCGGCATCGCGCGCCCGGACCTGGTATCGGTAGGTGGTGTTCGCAGTCAGGCCCGTGTCGGCGAACGAGGTCGTGGCCGAGGTGCCGACCTGGGTGAACGTGCCGCCCGTCGCGCCGGGAGCGCGCAGGATCTCATAGCCGGTCACACCGGTGTCGTCAGTGGAGGCCGTCCAGGTCAGGCTGGTGCCGGTTGAGGTGGTGCCCGAGGCGGTGAGCCCGGCCGGGGCGGTCGGCGGCGTGGTGTCGCCTCCGGTGGCGGCCGTGGTGAAGGTGACCGGCGCGGAGTTGCCCGACAGGTTGCCCGCGCCGTCACGCGCCCGTACGTACACCTGGTATTGGGTGTTGGAACTCAGTCCGGTCAGGGTGATCGAGGTGGTGGTGGACTGGCCGAGCTGCGGGTCGGTGGCGCCCTGCTCCCGGTAGACGTTGTAGCCGGCCAAGCCGGAGCCGCCCTGGTCGGTGGAGGCGGTCCAGGTCAGCGTGGCACTGGCGGCGGTCACGTTGGACGCGACCGGGGTGCCTGGCGTGGTCGGCGGCGTGGTGTCGGTCGGACTGGTGGTCAAGCCGAAGAACTGGATGGCGTAGAGGGCCATACCGCTCTGCGGAAGAGCATGCCCGGCGCCCTGGATGCTGTACGCCTCCACCTGCACGGTGCCGGACAGATCGGCGTACCGGCTGCGGGTCCAGTTTGCCTGCGGGGTGTCGGTGCTGGTCGGGGTCTGGCTCAGCCCGAACACATTGGTCCACTGCTCGATCGACTCTCGCAGCAGCGAGTAGGGCACGAGGGTGTCGCTGGTGCCGTGCCACAGCTGCATGCGCGGGCGGGGGCCGGAATATCCCGGGTACGCCTGGCGGACCGCATCGCCCCACTGCTGGGATGTTCGGTCCATGCTCCCGCCGGTGCACCTGCTGCTTCCGGGCGGATAGTCGGAGGCGCCGGCGAAGCAGTTGAAGGGCACACCCATGAAGGAGGCCCCTGCCTTGAACACGTCCGGGTAGACGGCGAGCATGTGCTGGGTCATCATGCCGCCGGACGAGCTCCCGGTGGCGTAGACCCGGTTCGGGTCTCCCCGATAGTTCCGCTCGACATAGTCGATCATCGAGGTGATCGAGACCGGATCGCTGCCGCCGCCGCGCTGCTTGGCCGCGTTCGACCAGGTGTCGAAGCAGTTGCCGAACCCTGCCGACTGGGTGGCGGTCGGGTAGATGACGATGAAGCCGTATCGATCCGCCAGCGAGGCGAACTCACTGCCCTGGTAGAAGCCGGGACCGGAGCCGCCGCAGCCATGCATCGCCACCACGATCGCCGGCGAGGCCGGGTGCGAGTCCGGCACATAGACGTGCATCCGCATGTTGCCCGGGTTGTTGCCGAAGCTGGTCACCTCCACCAGGGTGGCGGCGACGGCCGGCGATCCGAGTACCACGGTCATGACGGCAAAGAGCGCCGCGGCGCAGGCACCAGCCAGCACCGTGGTCAATCGTCTCATTCGCGCTCCTCCTGTCCATATCCGCGGCGCGCCGCCGATCGGTCCGCCGCGTATTGACGTCGGTCGCTGGAAAATAGAAGGGCCACGATCCGCCGTCAATGCACGCTTGGTGCGCATTCCCGCCGGTTCACCTGGCAGAGAGCCGTTTTCCCTGGTTATCAAGTAACTTGCTATCAAGATCCTTGATATGGGTGCGGGAAACTTACATTGGAGCTCGTTCTGACGGGGCGCGATATCGTCTCCTGGTGACCGATCCGGGTGTCCCCGCGGCCGCTGCGCCGGACGCACCGCCGCCCCGTGTGAGCTACCTGGTGTTCCGGCTGGAACGCCGCATCCGCGCCTGCCTGGATGAAGCGCTCGCCCGGCACGGCATGACAACCACCGAATACATGGCGCTCAGCGAGCTGCGCCTGCGCGACGCCCCGTCGTCGGCCGACCTGGCCCGCATCGCCTTCGTCACTCCGCAGGCGATGAACCTGGTCATCCGCGATCTCGAGCAACGCGGCCTGATCCGCCGCGACCCGCATCCCCGTGGCGGCCGCGCTCTGCGCACCCGCCTTACCCCGAAAGGCCTGAGCACCCTCCGGCGATGCGACCGCTCCCTCGACAGCATCGAAGCCGTCATGCTCGCCGAGATCGACGACCCGGACCGCATGACACTCGCGGAAGCGCTCACGCTGTGCGCCAGGGCCCTCCATCCGGACATGCGGCCCTGATCCCAGTCCTTCGCTCGCAGAAGCCACCACCGTCGCCCCTGGCCATGCTGTGGTCCGTGGCCGGCCACGGACCGCTCCTACGGGTACGGCACTGCACTGGCAGGAATTCGACGGTGACACCGCGCGGCAGGTCCTATGGGATGTGGCCCGGCCCCCGCCTCCGCGCGGGGGCGATCGGTCCTGGATGATCCGCAAGTGCATCGGATGCCATGCCGCCCAGGCCGGAACCGATCATCCAGTTCGCCATATGGCGGTACGCGCATCGGGAAAATCTCGGCAGGTTTTCTCGCCACCGTCTGGGCTGTAAATGCTGCCGACCGCGTAGACCTCTTGAGAAGCGGGACGCCGAACGAGAGCGCTCACTTCTGCCTTGCAGCCGTCCGGGACGGATAGCTGTTCGCGTGTCCAGCGGCCCTCCGACAGATGCAACAGCTCCGTTGCGAACCTCCAGCACCAAGGAGGGCATTCGAGATGACGGACGCTTGTCATCCACATGCCGCCGGCACCATCAGGTTCGGCATGATTGAGGTAATGATCATCCACCAGGCCCCAGCGACAGCTCCACGAGGCCCCATCCCAGTGCAGGGCCAGCGAACGTGTCGGTCCGTTCCCCTCAAGCTCTTCGTTCGACATGCTCACCTCGCCGACCGCCCATACGTCATCGGCATCCAGGGCCACCACGTCCGAGATAGACCAAAGGTTATAGGTGATCTCCCCGTGCTCCGGATCTTTGCGGGGAGATGGCAGGTTGGGTGTGGGCAGGCCGATTTCCCGCCAGCCGGAGCCCTCCCAGCGCAGCACGTTGAAGTCAAAAGCGTCCGCTCCCGGCGCAACAGCCCACGGTTCGGCTCCATCGTCGCTGAATACCGTCGTGCCATCAGTGGGAAAGTCCGGGTCGGGGGGCGACAAGGTGTGCAACTGCCATGACGATCCCTCCCCATGCAGTACGCGCCCGAACAGCCTGACCCAGGACCCGTCGGCGGACACCGGATCGCCCCACGAGTCGTTGACGTGGGTGGAGTGGGTGCCCGACAGGATGTCACTGCGCCAACGACCCGCATCGAAGGTGTGGACGACTGCTCCAAGGGTGACCGTCAAGGGGCTGTCCCGAGGGTACTCCACGACGTTGAAGACGTGTACCTGCTGCGCCGACGTCACAACCATCGCGATGTCGACCGGGGACTCACCATAAAACTGTTCGGTCGGCACGATGGGAGATGAGGGGACGTCGAACGTCTGCCAAGCCTCACCGTTCCAGCGGCGTAGACGGTCCACCGCACCATCGGATGAAAACATGTCGTAAAGGGCCCAGAGCGTTCCGTCAGCGGCGACCGACACCTGTCTCGGATCGCTGTAGGTGTCATCGTTGTCAACAGCGAGCATCTTCCAACTCGACCCCTTCATGGGAGCACGGAAGTGGTTAACGCGGCGCGGCGGCTGACGACACAATGCGGGCTTAGCCGGGATGCGCTTAAGCGCTGAGACGTTGACCGCGCGCGGAGACAGCGTCGCAGCCGCCGTCGGAGAGGGCGAGGCGGACACATGGCTCGGGGCAGGTTGGCCGCTCCTGCCAGATGGGGGTTCGCCGCCGGACAAGGCCGAACATGCGCACAACCCCACCGTCAGCACGACCACCGCCAGCCGTGAACCCAACATGGGCCTTCTACCGTGAATCCGGACGATCTTGTGATCTCTCAAATTTACAACATCCTTGCCATTATATATTGTTGGACATGATATACCAGACCTGTGAACGTTACGGAACCCATGTTCTTGGCCCTAACCGCGCTGGTGGACGAGCCACGTCACGGCTACGGAATCGCCCAGGAGGTCAATCGCCTGTCAGAGGGACGCATACAACTCAAGATCGGGACCTTGTACGGCGTGCTCGATCGACTCTCGGCCGACGGGCTGATCGCGCTCGACCGCGAGGAGGTGCAGCAAGGGCGGCTGCGGCGTTACTACCGGCTGACCGACAAGGGCGTCCACACGCTCCAGGAGGAGGTCGCCAGGCTGGCCGCCAATGTCAGCGCCGCCACGGCCCGCCTGCGCGCCAGGCGCTCTGGTGGAGCCGCCCCGACGAGCGCGTTCGCCGGAGGTGCCGCGTGAACCTGCTCGAACAGCGTTATCGCAACGTTCTGCGCCTATTGCCTGCCTCCTACCGCGCCGGACGCGAAGAGGAGATGGTGGCCGCGTTCATGGAGATGTCCGGCGACGCCCCCAACGTGGGCTCGCGCCCAGGCTGGGGCGAGATCGCCAGCGTCCTGGCACTGTCGGTACGAGTGCGATTCGGCGCTGAGGGCGCCCCACCCCGCGCCTTCGCATGGGGCGAGACGGTCCGGCTCGTCGCGCTGCTGGGGTTGGCCTATCAGATGATGAACGCAGCCATCAACATGGTGATCCTGATCCGCGCACTCGCGTCGGCCGATGACCGGTACCCGGTCGGGCCCGGGCTCAGCATCGGCGAAATGGGGGCCGCCGCCTGCTCCGCTGTGGCCTTCATGGCGATCATGCGAGGCAGCCCACGCCTGGCGAAAACCGCGGCGCTCCTCAGTACGACACCCGCACTGGTCTATTTCGCGATTCCCCTGCAAATGCCCGGCCCCGCCGGAATGATGCGTCCGCTGGAGGAGGTGGCCAACGCCATAATCTCGATAGTGCCGGTGATCGCGCTCATGCTGGGCTTTCATCGCGACGTTGCACCACTGCGCCGATCATGGTGGCTCACTCTGTCGCCGCTCGCCGCGGCTCTGATGGTGCTGGGCTGGGTCGCGGTGGGGTGGTATTGGCTGCGGCTCGGCGAATCGAAATGGCTGTATCTATGGCTGGACGAGCTAGGGATGTCGATCGTCGCGCTGGTCGTGGGCTCGGCGTTCGCGATAACTCGCAGACGCGGGCCATCCTGGCCGCTCGCCTTGTCGGCCATCGGTCTGCTCCTGCTACTGGCCCGGCTGCCGATGATGATCGACCTTTTCGGGTGGCCCGGCTACGAGATCGTGAACACGGTGCTCTCCGGACAGGTCGCGTTGCTTGCCGTGCTGATCGGCACGCTGGGCACGATGGGCCTGCGGTCGCTACCCGATGCGCGCGCCACCCTGACCTGAAGCTCCACTGCCGCGATCCGGTGAGATCCTCACCGGATACCGATCGGGGTTAGTAGCTGCAAGGCCTCCCGCTCGGGTCGCCGTCCACACGAGCAAGCTGACCTTCCTGGACTGCAGAGGGCTAAGCGTCCTCATTTGCGTGCAGGCCTTCGCCGAACAGCATGGCACCGCCTGTACCTGGCCGCCGTGCGCGCCGCGCCCGCTCGCCTGCTGGAACTCCCCGGCACCGGGCGGCGCCTGCACTGGTACCCCAGCGCGGAGCACACCCTCGACAACTGCCGACCCACCGTGACCCCGCCAATCCGATGACGTCTCTGCGTAACTTGCGCGGCGGTCGCGTCGAGTTGACGTGCTGTCTCGTACGGCTGCCTCAGTCAGATCATGCGTCGTAGCGCGATCTCCACGGCGTCGATCAGGGGATCGCCGTCCGTCCGTGGATGCCGTGCGAGACCCAGCTCGACGTCCGGCAGAGTGGGCAGGGCGTCCTCGTCGTGGCAGGCCATGGCCGGTTCGAGGTTCGTGGGCATGAGCGCCGCCACGCCGAGCCCGGCCCGTAGCGCGGCGAGCACGCCGACCAGGCTGTTGCTCTCGAACGTCACCCGCCAGCGCCGATCGGTACGTTCCAGCGTTTCCAGCACCGACGTACGCCAGGCGCACGTGCCCGAGAACAGCACCACCGGCAGGGGATCGGCCGCCACGTCCACGCCGTGGCCGACCGCCCAGACCAGCGGGCGGCGTACCGTCCAGCGCGGTGGCCCGGGAACGTTCGGCGCCTCGTCGAGCACGAGGTGAACGCGGCCCGCGTCGTACGCCTCCCGCGTCGCGGCGCTGGAAAGGCTGAGCACCTCCAGCGTCGCGCCCGGATGCAGCCGGGCGAGGTCGGCCAGCGCCTGCGAAAGCTGGGACGCGGCGAGGTCTTCGAGCAACCCGACGCCACAGTGACCGGTGAGCGCGCGCCCGGTTTCGGTGAGTGCCTGCGCGGAGAGCGCGAGAATGCGTTCGGCGTACGGCAGCAGCTCCTCACCCGCCCGCGTCAGCGAGACGCCGGACGGCGACCGGTAGAGCAGCGGACGGCCGACGACGCTCTCCAGCCTGCGCACCTGCTGGCTCAGCGCGGGCTGAGTATGTCCGAGTACGGTCGCCGCCCGGCTGATGCTGCCCGCCCGCACGGCGGTGACGAACGCCCGCAACAACGCGGTCTCGAGATCTCGGGCCATAAGAAACCATTATGTCAGCCCCAAGGAATTAACCACTTCCTATGACATGACGGGTCATCTAGCGTCACCCGGGTGACCAGCTACCGGCAGGTTCTCGCCGTACCAGGAATGGCATCGCTGCTGGGCGTCTCCCTGCTCGCCCGTGCCGCGATCACGGCCGACGTGATGGCGCTGACGATGTACGTCGTGCTCGGCCTGAAGATGAGCTACGCGGCGGCGGGCGGCGTCGCGGCGGCTCTGACCGCCGGGGTGGCGCTGGGCGGGCCGCTGCTCGGCCGCCTGATCGACCGGCGGGGCCTGCGTACCGTGCTGCTGGTGACCGTCATCGTGCAGGTCGTGTTCTGGCTGAGCGTGCCGATCCTGCCGTACAAGATCCTGCTGGGCGCCGCCTTCGCGGCAGGTCTGCTGATGGTGCCGGCTCAGCCGGTGACCAGGCAGGCGATCGCCGCGATGACGACCGCGGGACAGCGCCGGGCCGCGTTCGCGCTGGAATCGGTGCAGGGCGAGCTGTCGTACATCGTGGGCCCGGCGTTGGTGATCCTGTGCGCGGCCGAGATGTCCCCCGAAGCGGTGGCCTGGGGCGTCGGCGCGGTGATCGCGGCCGGCGGAGCCGGGATTGCCCTGCTCGACCCGCCCCTGCGCGCCGAGGACGAGGCGGATGACGGCCCGGCCGGCCGGGTTCCGCGCCGGAAGTGGCTGGGCGCCGGCATGATCGCCGTACTGACGATGGCCTTCGGCACCACGATGCTGCTGAGCGGCATCGACCTCGCCATCGTCGCCACGCTCGAGGAAGCCGGTCAGGTGTCCTGGGCCGCCGTGGTCGTGGCCGTGTACGGGGTGGCCTCCGTCGCCGGCGGGCTGGTCTACGGCGTACTGCCACGGTCGCTGCCCACATGGGTGCTGCTCGTCCTGCTCGGCGTCGTGACGATTCCCGCCGGGCTCGCTCCCGGCTGGCCCTGGTTGTGCGTGGCCATGGTCGGCGCCGGGCTGCTCACCGCGCCGACACTTTCCACGGTGGCCGACGCGGTGAGCCGGCTGGCGCCGGCCGGCGTGCGGGGTGAGGCGACAGGTGTGCAATCCTCGGCGCAGAGCGCCGGTTTCGCGCTCGGAGCCCCGATCGTCGGGGTGGCGATCGACGTCTCCGTACCGGCGGGCGGGTTCGCGGCGGCGGGACTCGCCGGCGTCGCCGCCGCGCTGACAGGGTTGCTCCTGTCCCGCCGCCGCTCCGAGGGTCGTCAGGCGGGCAGCCCTGCGGATGCCATCGGCAAGGAGCCACGGCGGTCGCCCAGAACAAGCCGCTGAAGAGGGTTGGTGCCAGATCTGCCGTTCCGGACCGGCCTGCCCTTCTGGCGGCCGTACGAGCGGCAGAGCCCGTACTGCGAAGCGATGCTGCAGACGGCGGCCACCGCAGTGCAGCCGGCCGCGAACGGGAGGATCATTCCCGGCGGCACGCTCGGCGCGGCGCTGCAGCCCGCTTCACATCGGCGGTGAGGTAGGCCGGCCTCCGGTGGGGCTCAGCTGCCGGTGGACGCAGCCGCTGACCTGAAGGTCTTGTACACGACGCCGACGGACACTTTGACAGCGGTGGCGATCTCGCGGATTGACCGGCCTTCGGCGCGGGGCCAGTGGACCCCGGGGTTGAGGAACCGGCGGACAGCCGTATCGATGAGAATGCCGCGGTACGTGCGCCGGTCGGGCAGGCACCGTCATTTCTCCCAGCCCGAAAGCGCACCGTTTAGCCGCCCATCACCGGTCAGTTTCGCGGACCACCTATCTGAGACAGCGTTTCCGCAGGTCGCGTCTTCGCGGACCGGCAGTGCGGCGTGTCTCGTTGAGCGAACCTCGATTGAGACAGTCAAGATCGCAGTCGCACTTCATGATGGCCGGCGACATCCGTCACTGCAGGTAGCCGTGTCAGCGATCGGCGGGTGTTCGTGTTACTGGTTGTCGTTGAGGAGTTGTTGTGTGCGCTTGAGGAATGCCTGGCGGACCTCTTCTGGGTGCAGTATCTGGAGTGGTCGGCCGAGGCTGAGCAGGTAGCGGGCCAGGCCGTCGGCGTCTGGCCCGCCGATGTCGATGATCGTCGCGTCATCGCCGTCCGGGTGGTGGACGCCGACCGTTGGTGGTACCAGCCTGCGGGCCTCATCGGCCGGTACGGCCAGGCGGATGGTCACCCGCACCGGGTAGGGCCTCAGCGCGATGCCCGTGCTGACCATCTGTGCTGGATCCGGCGGGTCGGGCAGGGCAGTGGCCTGCCCGGTGGCTGTGGCATCGATGATGCGATCGGTACGGAAGGTGCGCCAGTCCTGCCGCGTCAGGTCGTAGGCGAGGAGGTACCAGCGGCGCCCGGTGTAGATGAGCCGGTAGGGGTCTACTCGGCGGGTGGACGTCGTTCCGGCCCCGTTGCGGTAGGCCAACTGGGTGCGTTCGCCTCGCCGGCACGCGGTGGCCAGGTCGAGCAGCAGCGCGGGGGAGATCTGGCTGTCGTCGGGTCGTGCGGTGTGGGTGAACGCGGCGTCCAGCTCGCCGAGCCGGCCGGCGATCCTGGCCGGCAGCACCTGGCGTAGTTTCAGCAGCGCCGACAGGGCCGCCTGGTCGCTGCCGGAGACTCCGCTGAAGACGGCGGTGCGCAGCCCGACTGCGACCGCGAGGGCCTCCTCCTCGTCAAGGATCAGTGGCGGAATGCTGGTCCCGGGCCCGAGGTGGTAGCCGCCCCATGGGCCCATCTCCGATTCGATGCCGTAGCCGAGTTGACGTAGGCGGGCGATGTCCCGGCGCACCGTCCGTTCGGTGATCTCCAGCTGGGCGGCCAGATCAGCGCACGTCCAGGACTGCCGCGTTGACAGCAAAGACAGCAGCTGCAGCAGCCGCGCCGAGGTGTTGACCATGGCTAACAGTCTGCTCGATAACCAGGACCGTTTCTGACCGGGTCATACCGTAACGTCGCCGGCATGACCGAGAATTGCTCGGCCGAAAAATCCATGACGACGACGATGATCTCCGCCAAGGTGCGGTAGATGACGGGCCCGGATGGGCGCACGTAACCGACGAGGGGCAGGAGCCGTGGAAGCACGCATGAAGAGCGTGGCGAATCCCGACGTGATCACAGGGATCCAGCATCTCCACAAGGCGATTCACGCCGGTGGCGTCGACCCGCTGGTGCTCGAGCTGGTCCATCTGCGGGCCAGCCAGATCAACGGCTGCAGCCCGTGTGTCTTCGCCGGCGTCCAGTCGGCGAAGAAGCATGGAGAGACCGAGGAGCGGCTGCACAACGTGGTCACCTGGCGCGAGACCCCGTTCTTCACCGAGGAGGAGCGGGCGGCGCTCGCGCTGACCGAGGCCGCCACCCGGATCCAGGACGGCGCGCCGGCAGGCCCGCCGTCCTGGGCGCCCACCTTCGGGTGACCGCCGACAACCATCCCTTTGATGACCCCCAGGGGGCACATGACGATGAGCAACGAACCACTGGAACTGACCGTTACCGATGCCCGAGCCTGGCGGGAGTGGCTCAGCAGGCACCACGACAGCTCGGCAGGGGTGTGGCTGGTCCTCGCCAAGCAGAACACGACCCGGCCCACCAGCCTGACCTATGACCAGGCGCTCGACGAAGCCCTGTGCCACGGCTGGATCGATGGTCGGCTACGACGGCGGGATGAGATCACCTTCTGCCGGCGCTTCACCCCTCGCGGAAGGCAAAGCGCCTGGTCAGCGCGGAACGTTTCCATCGTCACCCGTCTGATCAGCGAGGGCCGGATGCATCCGGCCGGAATGACCGAGGTCGAACGCGCCAAGGCCGACGGCCGCTGGGAGGCGGCCTACGCGGGACAAGCCGGCATCGAGGTACCAGCCGACCTGGCCGCCGCATTGGCCGCGAAACCCCAGGCACAAGCGATGTTCGACATCCTCACCTCCCAAAACCGCTACGCCGTTCTCTATCGGATCGCGAACGCCAAACGCGCCGAGACCCGAGCCCGCCGTATCACCCAGTTCGTTGACATGCTCGCCCGCGGCGAGACGATCCACCCACAAAAGCGCGCCCTCGGCAGTTGAATACCGGCCCACCCCTCTCCCACGCACATGGCGGCTCGGCGTTCGGCCAGATCCGGAACCTTACCCAGCCCCCAAGAACCCGTCATGGGCGCAGGCTCGGCTCAACAGCGGCCGGGCGCAAGGGGCGCCGGCCGCCTCCGTCGAGTTCGGCGAGCTCGGCTTCGACATCGGCGGTGATGACGCCGAAGAGGTTGACGTTCTCGCTGTGGGCCGGGGAGATGTGGGCCAACAGCTCATCAGGAACATCCCGGCCGCCCGCGCGCAGGGAAGGGCCTGGCCTGGCTGAAGATCGCCGAACGGCGCAACGCCGGGGCGATCCATCTCACCCCGCTGGACGCCGCCCCGGAACCGCGCAACCTGCGCCGGCTGAAGGCGGCGATCCGGGACCGGTGGGGCGCCGTCCCGCTGATGGACATGCTGACCGAGACCCCCCCTGCGGACGGGCTGCCTGAACGTCTTCGCCCCGGCCGGGACGCAGGACCACCTGGACGCGGCGGTGCTGTTTGAACGGCTCCTGCTGCTGATCTACGCCTACGGGACGGGGACCGGGATCCGCGCGGTCGCCGCCGGCGACCATCCCCACACCCAGGACGACCTTCGGCACGCGCGCCGCCGCTACCTGACCGTCGAGGCCTGCCGAGAGGTCGGGCTGAACGTGGTGGAGAACTACAACGGCGTCAACGACTACATCAAGTTCGGCGAGCGCGGAGAGCTCGCCTCCAACCGGCGCGAAGAACAGGAACCGGGGATGTTGTACCTGCACATTCTCCAGTCGGCCCTCGGTCTGATCAACCCGCTGATGATCCAGGACACCCTCGCCCTACCCGAGTGGGAGAACGTCCTGACCGACGCCGACCGGCGCGGGCTCACGCCGCTGTTCCACACCGACATGACCCGCTACGCTGAGATCCAGCTGCGCACCGACCGGCGCCTGGACCTCACCGACCTGGCGACTGCGTAACGCCGGACGCCCGCCCGTTCCGGCGGCAGCGCGGCTGGACCATCCCGGCGCTCGATGCCGGCCCGGGCGTCGGCGATACTGTGGGCGTGGAGTACGTGTCCAGAGTGCCGCGACCGCCGCTGGACGGGCTGATCGACGACCTTTACTACCTGGAGGGTGCGCCGCCGTACGCCCGGCTGACGCTGCCGCCGGTGCCGGCGGCGTTGCTCATCATCAACCTCGGGGCGCCGTTCCGCATCCGCGCCGGCACCGACATCGAGACGGCCGAGTACGCCGACGGCTGCGTGGTCACCATGCCCACCCGCGCCTTCGAGTTCGGCTATCCGCAGGGGACCCGGTCCGTCGGCGTGCACGTCAAGCCGTGGGGGCTGGCGCCGTTCCTGCCGATGCCCGCGGCCGAGCTGTGTGACCGGCCGGTGACGGTAGAGCAGGTTTGGGGCCGGCCCGCCATTGCTGAGCTGCGAGACCGGCTGGCCACGGCGGGCGGACCGCACGAGATGCTGAAGCTGCTCGAGGAGGAGCTGATGCGACGGCTGCGCGAGACCGCCGGCCTGGGGCTGGTCCGCCATGCGAGCAGCGTCATCGCGGCGACCAGCGGGGCGGTGGCGATCGGCGACCTGAGCGTGGCAGCCGGTGTCAGCAGCACTCATCTGGCACAGCGGTTCAAGGAGCTCATCGGCGTCACGCCGAAGCGGCTGGCCCGCACCCACCGCTTCGCCGCCACCGTGTTCGCGATCGACCCCGCCGGACCGATCGACTGGAGCGACCTCGCCGGTGGAGCAGGCTACTTCGACCAGGCCCACTTCGGCCACGAGTTCCGGGCGTTCACCGGGCTCACGCCGACCCGGTACGTCGAAGTCCGGCGGCGGTTCCTGCGCGAACATCCCGGCCACGTGCTGGACGGCTGGCCGCTGCCGGCCGATTGATTTCTTACAAGAGCGGCAGCTCACGACACGCTAATTTGGGGGCACCCCAAAAGCAGAGGAGAGCCCCGTGGGCAAGGTGGTCATGTACAGCTCGGTGTCGGTCGACGGCTTCGTCGCGGACGAGAATGACCAGCCCGGACCGCTGTTCGACTGGTTGTCCAGCGGTGACGTCCCGTTGGACGAGAGCGGCGAGCTGAAGGTGTCGCAGACGTCCTACGACTACACCCGCGCGTACTGGGGCCAGATCGGAGTCACGATCGTCGGCCGCCACGTCTTCGACCTGACGGACGGCTGGGGAGGCAAGCCGCCGAGCGGCATCGACCACGTGGTCGTCGTCACGCACCGGCCGATGCCCGAGGGCTGGGACCCCGAGGCGCCGTTTCACTTCGTCGACGGCGTCGAGGCAGCCATGGCCAAGGCGCAGGAGCTCGCGGGTGACCGCATGGTCGAGGTCGCCGCCGGCGACGTCGGTGGCCAGGTGCTTGCCGCGGGCCTGATCGACGAGGTGCGCATGGACGTCGTACCCGTCGTGTTCGGGTCCGGCAAGCGCTACTTCGGGTCCGTCCACGTGCAGCACCTGTTGGAGGATCCTGACGCGGTGATTCAGGGCAACCGGGTGCTTCACCTGCGCTATCGGGTGCGCCGTTGACCGATCTGAGCGGGTACGCGAAGAAGTCCACTGCGAATGGGGTGAGCTGGGATTGACCATTTCCGACTACGCCACCTGAACACGCCGGCGCCCGCAGGTGGACGGCTCGGTGAACGCCCAGCCCCGCCCGGCCGTACAAGGGTCTACGGGCGCCTGGGACGGTTCTCCCGTGTCAGGGTCGCCGGCCGGTGTGGGCGATGATCGTTGCTGCGAGGGGCGGCACGATCGCGCGGGGCAGTGCGTGGCCGAGGCCAGGTACTGTGACGAGAGTGGCGCTGGGGATGGCGCGCGCCAGCCGGGTGGCGTGCGGGGGCGGGGTGATGGGATCCTCCGGCGCGTCGATCACCAAGGTGGGCAAAGAGACGTTCGCGAGTTCGGCCCCGCGCTCCATGCCCGACTGGTCGGCCAGGGCATGGGCGGCGGGGCTGTGCCAGCTGCCGCTGTGGGCGGCGATCCGGCGTTCAAGATCGGCGAACTCCTCGTCGTCGAAGGGCAGGACGTCCCCGTTGAGGACCCTCCAGTGCTCGACGCGCCAGCGCAGCTCCGTCTCGGGGTCGCGCTCTTGGCCGAGCTCCGCCCACAGAGCGAGCAGCCGGGGGTCGGGCCCGGGCAGGTCGTCGTCGGAGATGCCGGGGTCGGGGGCCGCTCCGCCGAGCAGCGCGGAGCCGAAGATCGTGGCGCTCGACAGCCGGTCCGCGTGGTCGAGGAGGAGCAGTTGGACGAGGGTGCCGCCCAGCGACATCCCGGCCACGTGAGCGCGTGCGATCCGCAGCGCGTCGAGGACCGCGATCGCGTCGTCGGCCAGCGCCCGAATCGGGTAGGGACGCTCGTGGAAGGCATGGGTGGAGCGCCCGGTGTCGCGGTGGTCATAGCGGACGACGAAGTGGTCCCGGGACAGCAGCTCGACCAACTCGTCGGGCCAGCCCAGCCCGCTTGCGTTGGCTCCCATCACCAGCAACAGGGCGGGCCGCTCCGGATCGCCGGCCATCTCCACCCAGAGCCGATAGCCGTCCGCGACATCCACGAAGGTCTCAGTGCGGCGAAGTCCACCGGTCTGCGGGTCGGCCTCTCGGGCCATGACTCACTCCTCATAGGTTGGGGCCCCGGCCCGGCCGCGGTGCGGACCTGAGCCGGCCGCGGCAGCTTGGCCGAGGCGTACCGTCGGCGGCCGGAAAGATCGCGGACTGGTTGGTCGACCAGGCCGAGCCGGGGGTGATGCCGCATGGTCTTCACCGTGGCACCGGCGAAGGCCGCTGCCTGGTCAGTGCGCTGCTCAGGTCTTCAGCGTCGGCTGCGGTCGAGGGCGGCGACTTCGCGTACGGCCACGGCGATGGCGCGGAAGTCCTTACGCAGGATCGCACCGTGGTTGCCGGCGACCTTCGCGCCGATGCGGATGTTCGGGTTGCCGGCGATCACCGTATCGAGGCTGGCGCGCATCCGTTCTTGCTCATCGCTGCGGCTTCCGAAGGACGTCCCCGAAGCGACCACATACCGCGCCGGGACGGTGATGTTGTTCAGCACGGGGCCGAGCTCGCGCTCGCGGGAGATCACGCCGAGCTCGATGTTGCTGTCCGCCTGCTGGTCAGCGGTCATCCGCGGGGCCATGCCGAACGGGCGCAGCAGCGGCCAGAACCAGCTCATCCGCCGAAACAGCTTGCGGATCCGCTGCTCCATGGCCTCGTCGAGCCAGTCGTGCGGGTACGCGCCGTCAACCAGGACCGCGCCCGCGGTACGGTCGGGATTGCGGCTGGCCCAGTGTGCCGCGACTGCCGCGCCGTAGGACCAGCCGACCAGAAGCGGCCGGTGCACTCCCCGGGCCGCGAGAACGGCATCGACATCGCGGACGTTCGTCTCGAACGAATAGTCCGCCGAACGCTGCGATTTGCCGCGAGCCCGCATGTCGTAGGTGATGTGCCGCCACCCCGTCCCCAGTTCGGCGATGACCCGCCGCCATTGCGGCTGAATGCCGAACTGGCCGTTGAGGTAGACCACCGGGACACCGGGACCGCCGGTGTCGGTCACGGCCAGCGCCGTGTCGTCGACCGGCACCATGCCGGTCCAGGTCGCGTTGGCCGGGTTCGAGGTCGTCATGTGTGCTCCTTTGAATCTGCGAACGATGTACCGCGATCGCCGGCAAGGACGTCCGGGACGTTATGCGTACGGTCGCGACCACGCCGACCGCGACCGTAGGTGAAGATCGATCGAGCTATTTCGCGCTGGACGTACCGGCGACCAGCGGCAGCGAGACCGACGTGCCCGCCAGATCGACGGTGACCTTGGTCCCGGTGCCGGGTTCGGCGTCGCCGAGGTCGGCGTTGGTTCCCGTCAGCACCAGGCCCAGCCGGTGCCCCGCTCGCGGATGGCGAAGGCAGGGAGGCCGGATCTGCCCGGCACAGCGGGGCGGGTCTGATCACGGCGCGATGCCCGGCAGTGGGCGCCGGCCAGGCGGGGGGTCGAGGGCCGCGGTCAATCGGCGGTTCCGGGGGCGGGTACGGCGTGTTCGGCGGCGCGGCTGACCTGCTCCCAGGCGGCCCAGGTCTCCATCCGCCGGCGGGAGATGTCGAAGGCCAGGTCGTAGACCATGCTGCCGAGCAGCAGCCGCAGTGGCGGGTCTTCGCTGTCCACCAGCTTCAGCAGCGCTTCGGCGGCCAGGCGCGGCTCACTGTCGATCGAGCCCTCGGCCCACTGCTTCTCCAGCTCGGTGCGCAACGGGCCGTACTCCTCCAGAGGTGACGTTGTCGTCATGCTGGTGTACAGGTCGGTCCAGTAGCCGCCGGGCTGGACCATGGTGAGCTTGACGCCGAACGGCGCGGCCTCCATCGCCAGGGCCTCGCTCATGCCCTCCAGCGCGAACTTGCTCGCGCTGTACATGCCGGTGCTCGGGAAGCCGCCCAGGGCGGCGATGCTGGAGACCTGCACGATGTGACCGGAGCCCTGGGCACGCAGGTGCGGCAGGGCGGCCTGGCAGACCCACATCGCCCCGAAGAGGTTGACCTCCAGCTGGGCGCGTGCCTGGGCTTCGGTGAACTCCTCGATCATGCCCGAGGACATGGTGCCGGCGTTGTTCACCACGATGTCGAGCCGGCCGAAGTGCTCGACGGCGGTGTGCACGGCGGTGAACACCGCGTCGCGGTCGGTCACGTCCAGGGCAAGGGTGAGCAGCCGGTCTCCGTACCGGTCGTCGAAGTCCTGTCGGGTGATGGTCCGGGCGGCGGCGACCACCTGATCGCCGCGCTCAAGCGCGGCCAGGGCGAAGGTACGGCCCAGGCCGCGGCTGGCTCCCGTGATGAACCAGGTGCGGGAAGAGACGGTATCCGCGGTGCGCATATGCAGAACTCCGATCGGTTGCGTCGAGCTGCCGAGACGATCCGTCTCGTCTCGACGAGACGTGACAGTATCGGCTCTCCATTGCTAAGTCAAGACGGACCGTCTCGTCTTGTTTGGTTGTCAGGTTGGACGGCATGACGACACAGCGCAAACTCCTCTCCAGCGCGGCCCGGCGGAGGGAGGCCTTCCAACGGGCCATCCTCGCCGCCGCCTTCGGGCTGGTGCAGGAGGTCGGATACGCCAAGCTGAGCATCGAGGGCATCGAGGGCATCGAGGGCATGGCTACCCGGGCCGGTGCCGGCAAGCAGACGATCTACCGCTGGTGGCCATCCAGGGGGCGGTTCTCTTCGATGCCTTCCTTTGGAACGACCTGGACGGGCGGCCGTTGCAGACCCTGGCCATGGTCGCCGAGGCCAACCTCGGGCACCTGCGCACCCGCGAAGGCATGGCCCTGGCAAAGAAGAATGGCAAGCTGAAGGACAAGCAACCCAAACTGCCCGACCCGCTCGGCGCTCCGTCCGTCAGCGATACGCCGAGGGCGGGGTGTCCCTCGCCGACCTGGCCACCGAGTACAGCGTCGGTCGCTCCACCATCCACCGCGTCATCCACGGGGCAAAGACCTCGGGATAGAGCGGTCACGCGCCGAAGCTGAAGCTCACAGTTCATAAAAGATCATTCTCAGCGGGTGCTGCACGGCGGCGTTCCCGCCAACCGGCTCGCCGAGGCCTTCGCCGACCTGTGGATCCGCCTGTCGGCCGGGCGATCCATCCACTGGCGCGACAGCTTCCGCCGGCACGGCGTCAGCTGGCTGAACACCCTGTACGTCGAAGCCACCGACCGGATCACCGGACATGTCCCGTCCATGGCCGACTACCTGCCGCACCGCCGCGACTCCGTCGGCATCGAGATGTACCTCGACCTGTGCGAAGTCGTCCGCGGCACGGACCTGGGCCGCGCGGTGTGCCTGCTGCCGGCCTTCGCCCGGCTCCGCCAGGCGGCCTGTTCAACGACATCATGTCCTTGGAAAGGACACCGCGAACGGATACTGGCATCACGACGTCCACTTCCTGCGCCATCACACCGGCGGCACCCGGCAGGAGGCGCTCGACCAGGTCAACGACCTGACCACCGACTCCGCGAGCTGCCGGTTGACCTCCTCGCGGACCGCGAGGTGGTGCTGGAGGTCGAGGGTGAACGAGTCGAGCGCCGGTTAGGCGGAGAAGTTCATCCGCCTCACCCGCCCGCCAGGCGATGAGGTCGTCCTCGACCTGACCGGCACCCCGCTCATGGACTGCAGCGGGTTGACGGTGCTCTGGCGCCTGCACCAGGACGTGGGATGCGACGGCGGCGCCCTCCGCCTGGCCGCGTTGCAGCCCCCGGCGACCGTCCACCGCATCCTGGCGAGGCAAGGGCTCAACCGGCTCCGGCTGTACCCCATTGGCGGGTCAGTGCGCGAGCACGTCCGGGAAGCCGAACGTCGCGACAAGCGCGGGATCATGGAACTTGATCACGCGGGAGACACCCGTGGCGGTGGCGGCCAGCACCACGACGCCGTCGGCCCGGAGCGCGCCGTCCGCGTCCCGGTGGTACACGACGGCGGCGGGTTGGCCGTTGGCGGTGGTCGCGATCATTCGCCAGTCGCCCGGTGCGCCCAGCACGTACGCGTCGAGCACGTGGATGCACATCGCCCGGCCCGCGTGCCAGTCACGGAATGGCGTCGCCTCCAGCGTGGCGTCCGTGCGCAGCACCTGTTCCAGCAGGCCGGCATCGGAGCGTTCAAAGGCCGCGATGTAGCCGTCGAGCAGCGCGCGTGCCCGTTGGTCGGTCGGTTGGAGCAGTTCCGCGGGCTCCGGCTTCAATTCGTCGAGCCTGGCGCGGGCGCGCTGCAGACCGCTCTTGACCGCCGCCGTGGTGGTGTCGAGGATTTCCGCGGTCTCGGCCGCCGAGAATGCCAGCACCTCGCGCAGGATGAGGATCGCGCGTTGGCGGGCGGGCAGGTGCTGGAGGCTGACGATGAGCGCCAGCCGCAGTGACTCGCGTTCGATCACCACTGCGGCCGGATCGTCGGCGGGCGGGGCGATCCATGCGTCCGGCAGCGGTTCGAGCCACGAGACCTCGCCCGGCGCAATGGGACTCGGCGGGCGATCGGGTCCGTCGTACGAGCCTGTCAGGCCTGAGGGCAGCACCCGGATCGGGCGCGGCTGCAACGCTGTCAGGCAGACGTTGGTGGCGATCTTGTAGAGCCAGGACCGAATCGACGCCCGGCCCTCGAATCCGGAGTAGGACCGCCACGCCCGCAGATAGCTCTCCTGCACCAAGTCCTCGGCGTCGTGCGCCGAGCCGACCATGCGGTAACAGTGCGCCAACAACTCCCGGCGGAACCGCTCAGTCTCGGCGGTGAACCGGTCTTGATTCGGTGCCGCCCGCAGATGCGATGTCACGCCGCGAGCCTAGTGCTGCAACATGTCTGGGCATGGTCGACGTGGCGATGCCGCCGACAACGCCAGGCCCGGCCCTGGCCACCACCGACGACGCGGGTACCTTCTCGCAGAGGCGACATCTGCGATCAGACCTCGTCGAGCTGCAGGATCATGCCGCGGAAGGTCGCGTGGCGGGCCAGGTTGGCCACGGCGTCCTCGGCGGTGCGCCGGCCGATCTCGGACCCGAGCGCGGCTTCCAGCGCGGCCATGTCGTCCCAGTCCAGCATCACGACCATGTAGCACGGCTCGCCGATCACGACTGCCGGCTCATGACTGCGCGTGTAACGACGCAGGCCGGGATACTGTTTCGCCAGCGGGATGTGGACATCGTTGTAGTGCCGTTCGAACGCGTCGACGTCGGAGGGGGTGTCGTACATCACGACGAATCGCGCCATCTGCTTGGCGGCCCGGTCCATGGTTGCGGTCATCCGTTTCAACTCCTGTCATGGGACCTCCGGTGTGCGGCGTCACCGGCTCGGTACAAGGGGGCTTTCTCAGGGCAGCAGGGCCAGTTTGCCGACGGTGGCCCTGGCTTCGAGTTCCGTCAGCGCCTTCGGGCCGTCGGTCAGGTCGTATACGGTCGGCAGACTGGGGACGAGCACGCCGGCCGCGATCAACGCGGACAGCTCACCCATCAGCTCGCCGAAGATCTGCGGCGCGGCCTGGATCAGCACGCCGATATTGAGGCCGATGATGTGAACCTGGTGCTTGTACACCAGCTCCCAGTTGGTGATCGGGGCTTCGCCGCCTGCCGCGCCGTAGACGACGACCCGGCCGGTGACCCGCTTGGCCGCGGCCAGGCTGGCGGCGAAGGTGACGCCGCCGGCCGACTCCAGAACCACATCGACGCCGGAGCCGCCGGTCAGCTGCGTCACCTCGGCGGCGAGGTCGCCGCCGAGAGAGTCCAGGACGTGGTCGGCTCCCAGCGCCAGCACTGTCTCGTGCTTGCCCGGCGAGGCGGTGGCGATGACCGTCGCACCGTAGTGCTTGGCCATTCTCACCGCGGCCTGGCCGGTCCCGCCCGCCGCGGCGTGGATCAGCACAACGTGCCCGGCAGCGATGCCGCCCAGAGGCTTGAGTGCGGCCAGCGCGGTGGGCCAGTTCACGACCAGGCCCAGCGCCTGCTGCTCCGTCCAGCCCGAAGGCACAGGCACCGCCGCGGCCGCGGGCAGGACCATGTACTCGGCGAAAGCGCCGGTTCCCACACCGACGACGCGTACCCCCGGTTGGGGGTCGGTCACCGCCTGGCCCACCGCGACGACCTCACCGGCGGCCTCGAAACCCGCCAGGTACGGTGGCCGCGGGCCGTCCAGGAACGTGCCGTGGGCCTTGGAGATGTCGGCGAAGTTGACCCCGGCGGCGGTGACGCGGATCAGGACCTCGCCCTGGCCGGGGCGCGGCACCGGCGCCTCTGTGATCAGGCGCATGTCCTGCGGGCCGTTGAGGGAAGTCTGCTGCAGCGCGCGCATGGTCGCGGGAATGGTCATGGGCGATCAGCCTTTCTTGCTCGGTGTACTTGAGAGACACCGACCGGCCCGTTGCGCGGGCCGGTCTGTCATGTAGACCCCGGCCACCACGAAAAGGAATCGGCCGCTCCCGAGCGGCACGGGGTCAGCTTGCTGATCACGCCCAGCAAGCGATCTTCGTTGGATGAACACGCCGGGCACGACTACGGAAGGTCGTCTGCGTCTGGGATCCACCGCGCCCGGACCTGTCGGGCGGCGTCCAGCGCGGCCCGTCCTGCCACCTGGCCGGACTCGTCATCGGTGGTGTCCAGCGCGACGTAGATCGCGGCTTCGACGGTCTTCGGTCCACGACAGCCCGACCTCGCGGGCGATCTGCACGGAGCGGTCGACCATCGCTTCGGCGGCTGTGCCGGTTAGGCCGGCGTAGGCGCCCGCCGCCTCCAGCAGGACGAGCGGATCGGTGCTGGAGGCGCGCTCGACGACCGCACCGATCATGACTTGGGTGTTCAGCGCGGGGCTGTCCATGGCGACGACGGTGCGTTGTCGAACGCGGATCGATAACCCTGAATTGTCGCCTGCCTGGGCGTTGCGTTCACGCCGGTGGCGCGGTGACGGCCGCCAGGAGGGCCTCGACCTGGTCATGGCCGGGGCTGGCCCGGTGGCCGAGTTGGGCGCGGGCGTGGCGGCACCATTCCAGCGCGGTGCGATGCTCGATCGGGTCGCGTCGGTGGGGGTTGGTGCCGCGGCGCAGCAGGTGCGCCACGCTGGCGGAGCGGCCGTTCGTGGCGGCCAGGCGCAGGGCCTGGCGCCGGTAGTGGGCGTCTTCGGCGTCGATCGGCGTGCCCGCCTCCAGGAGCTGGTCGATCACGGTCAGCCGTTGATGATCGGCGGCCATCACTAGGGCACGCACCCGCTCGTTCAGCGGGGTGTCGGGCTGCAGCCAGCCGAGCAGATCCCCGGCCGCGGCAGCGTCGCTCAGGCTGCCGATGCGGGCTCCGGCGGCGAGCAGCAGGTCCAGCACGTCGGTCATGCCGAAGACGGCCGCGTGCCGCAACGCGGTGCCGCCGGGCACCCCGCCTGCGTGCGGTGCGGCGACGGCTTCGAGGTCGGCGCCGGCCCCGATGAGGACGGCGGCGACTTCGGCGTCGCCGTAGCTGGCGGCGGTGATCAGCGGCGTTTCCGGATCGCCCGCCTCGCCGTCCACCGGCGCGCCCGCCTCGATCAGGGCCCGGGCGATGGCCCCGGTGCCGGCCAGCGATCCACTCTGTGGCCCCGTCAGGCCGAGCCGGGCGGCGTCAAAACGCAGCATCGCGATGTAGCCGAGCGGACTGGCGCCGTGTGGGTGATCGCGCCAGGAGCGCATGCTCTGTCGGGCCTGCTCAGGCTGCTCGGCCAGCAGCGCCGCCAGCCGGGGCAGGTCGCGCCGGTTGAGGATGTCGCGGCGGTCGACTTCGGTCTTCAGTTTGGCCCAGCTGGCGAACCCGTAGGATCGGGCGATCGCGAGTTGGGCAGCGCTCAATGTGGGTCTCGTCGCCACGGTGGCGAGCTGGGCGTGCGCGTCGGGCTCACCGGCTTTGGCCGCGCGCAGCAGTTCTTTGGCATGGCGGCGCAGTTGGCCGAGATCGGGACGGGCGGGAAGCTGGGGCATGACGTCTCCTCGCGCGGCCGGGGTCCGCGTGCCGGGCCGAAAAGGAGATCGTCGCCGGTGTACTGGGTGCGGTGAGGTGGACTCTGTCCTGCCCGCGGACCCGGAGGCGCCCTCACGCGCCCTCGATGCACAGGATAGAACGGCCACGGTCGGGGCAGGGACTTCGCCGTCGGGTTGGCGGTCAGCCAGTCGGCCGCGGTCTCGGCGGAGGCGAAGAAATTGGCCACCGCCAGCAGATGGAGCAGCACATCACCGACCTGCTCGTCACCCGCCCAGCCCTGCGCGACCTGCGGCAACGGGCGGCCAGCATCGATCCCGTGGGACTGCGGGCCGGAAGAGACCTGCGCCATCCTCGCTCCGTTCCCGCACCTGGGGCACCGAGCACTGGCCGCGGACAAAGCGCGTGCAGGTGTGTGGTGTTGCGGCGGCGAAGATCCTCGAGTCGCGGTCTCGCGGAAGCCGGCTCCGGCCCGACACGATCAACTTCTTAGTTCAGAGAAGGTCTCCTGCCGACCGGGCAGCCCGGGGTCGAGGAACGCGAGCGCCGCTCGGACGCCTCAACCGCGCAGCAGCTCCTCCCGCCTGGCCAGCAGCCGCGCTTGTTCTTTGGACAGCTCGGCGTCGCGATGCCGCAGGTGCGTCCCCACGTCCTGGATCCATCGGGCCGTCCGCTCTACCTCGGCGCGGGTGCTCTCGATGCGCTGATGCTTCATCAGATCGGTGATGATGTTGTCGAAGAGCGTGTCGACGAACCACCGCGTGTCCACCGTGGGCAGCCGGGCACGCGCGGACACGCCGACGTCGGCGAGTTCGCGGGAGAAGACGTCCAGGGCCCGCTGGGCGTGCCAGGCGGCCGCGTCGGCGGAGCGCAGCCGGTTGTGCTCGACGGCGTCGGCGATCAGGCCACCGCCCAAGAGGTCCCAGGTGGAGGCGCTTTTGGCCGAGCCGAGGTAGCCGAGCACCTGGGCCAGCGCCTGCAGCGCGGCCTGCCCGGCCTGGTACGCCTCCATGTGTTCGCGCAGCTCCGCCGAGACGCGGTCGAGGGCGGCGCCGAGGTTCGTCAGCTCACTGGCGCGGGCATCACCGCGGGCGAGGAGCTGCCGCTCCTTCTCGGCCAGCAGCTGCTCGTACTCTTCGGAGGCCGTCGCGAGCCCGGCCAGCTCGGCCTCGATCGCCCGCGCGTCCGCCTCGATCTGGGCCAGCCGGGTCCGGTGGCCGTCGAGCCGCTGCTTGGCGGCGGCGGCCTCGGCACGTTCGCGGTCCAGCAGCTCCTCGCGCTGGCTCACCAGGCGGGCCAGGAAAGCGGTCAGCCCGCCTTCCAGGCGGGTGACGTCGGCCTCCTCCTTGGACAGGTCCTTCTCCAGGCCGGCCAGGGTGTGGTGGGCCTGCCGGATCTGCTCCGCGGTGGCCGCGTGCCGGCGCCGCAGGTGGTCGGCCCGGTGCGTTCGGGCGGCCGCCGCACGCAGCCGCTCGTCGAGTTCTGAAGAGCTCGTCACACTTGGATGACGAACGAACAACCCCAGACGTTCCAGCCGGCAGGTCACCGAGCTCGGTCCGCGCGGCCTCGATGCCGGCGACCGGGTCGGCGGCGGGCGCAGGCCGGAAGGTCCTCTCCAGGCAGGGCAGGAACTTCTCGCGATCATGGGGCGGTTCGCAGGCACTGCGGCAGATGGGCGAGGCCGGCCGGGCCCGGACAGCGGGTCCCGCGGGCGAGACGCTGAGGCCGCCGCGATGACTGACCGCCGCACGCATGGCCCTTCCCACTCACACCGTAGAGCGAGAGGGCCATGTGGCTACACACCGTTATCGCCCCCATGCTCGCCCGGCCCGTCGAACGCTTTCCGCCGGGCCGGCCGGGGGACTACGTCTACGAGCCGAAGCTCGACGGTTTCCGCTGCCTGGCCGTGATCGATCGTGACAGGGGCGTCCACCTGCAGTCCCGGCGCGCGACGCGGTTCAACGAAACCTTCCCAGAGGTCGTGTGGGCCGTCTATGAGCAGCTGCCGCCCGGCACCGTCGTCGACGGGGAAATCGTGCGCTGGTCACTGGCCGGGCGGCTGGACTTTCTCGCGCTTCAGCAACGCAACGTGGCCGGACGGCGCGCAGCCGAGCAACTGTCACGCTCGCAGCCGTGCCACTATGTGGTCTTCGATCTGCTCCGGTTGGGCGGCCGCGATGTGACCGCCAAGCCCTTGGCCGCGCGCCGTGCCCTGCTCGAGCAGGTGTTCACGGCCGTGCCGGCGGCGGGCGTCCTGGCCTTGAGCATGCAAACCACCGACGAGGGCGAGGCGCGATCCTGGTACAGCCACCCGCACACCGCCGGCGTCGAGGGACTCATGATCAAGCCGACGCGTCCCCGGTACGAGCCCGGCACCCGCGGTAAAAGTCCCGGCCAAGATCATTAGTGCGTGTCGATGTCCGAAGTCGGCTGCGCGGATGTCCGAAGTCCTGTGCACGGGCCGCCCTGGACGCCGCCCGACAGATCCAGGCGCGGTGGATCCCGGACGCAGACGACCTTCCGTAGCCGTGTCCGATCGTTATCTTGGGTCGTCAAGAAGAATAGCTGGTCAGCCGCTTGAAGGGCTGTCGGGCACGTCAGGCAAGTAGGTGGCGCTGACGTCAGGTGTGGTGGGCCATCTTGATGGCTGAGATCAGCCTGCCGCCGGCGTACTACCCCGCCGTCCCTCCCAGCCGCCGAAGGTCGGCAGCAGCTCCTCCAGCTCCGTCATGGCGTGGGTGATGTTGATGCAGATGCAGCCCCCGCGTGGAGACCCCTTGGACACAGTTGGGACGGACCCGCACCGGAGGTTGTGGTGCTCGCCGACGTGGACGCCGACGCGTTCGCGCCCGGTCACTCGGGCCTGATGGCCAGCACGGCGTCGGAGACCGCTCGGAGGGTGGCGATGGGGTCGTCGCCGAGGGGGTAGACGCCGACGTGGTCCGCGCCGGAATCGAGGTGCGCGGTCAGGCCGCGCGCGAGGTCGGCCGGGTCGCCGTAGGCAAGCAGCGCGTCGATGACGCGGTCGCTCCCGGTGCCGGAGAGGTCCTCGTCGGTGAAGCCCAGCCGCCGAAGGTTGCTCGCGTAGTTGGTGACCTGCAACGCCTTCCCGGGCGGTGCGGCCCGGGCGACGGCGCGGGCCCGCTCGACGTCGGGCTCCGCAAGCGCGAAGTGGCCGGGAAGTAGCAGCTTGCCCGCACCCAGGACCTCCCTCGCCCGCCGGGTGTGCTCGGGCGTGACCATGCAGGGGATGGCACCCGCGGTGCGGTCGCGGGCCAACCGCATCATTCTCGGACCGAGGGCGGCCAGCACCACCCGCTCGGCCGGGACGCCGGCCAGCGCCAGTTGGTCCAGGTAGGACACCAGGGTGTCATATGGCGACGCCCACTCGGCGTGGACCTCGCGGTGCCCGACCCCGACGCCGAGAAGGAACCGGCTGGGGTGCCTGGCGACGATTCGGTGGTAGGAGGCGGCGACGGTCTCGGCGTCGGCGGTCCACACGTTGACCACGCTCGTGCCGATCACCAGCCGGGTGGTGGCGTCGAGGAGCTTCTCCGCGAAGGCGAGGTCGGCCGGTGGCGATGCGTCCAGCCAAAGCGTGCCATAGCCGGCTCGCTCCACCTCCATCGCGCTCTGCGGGCTCACCTCATGCTCGCGTAGGTGGGCGCCGAGCAGACCCAGATCGATATCCATGATCCGATCCCAGCACCACGCCCCATTCGGAAACCAGGACCAGTTCCGACGCGCTCGATAACCTGGAGGCATCGTCGCAGAACAGGGGGCTCGGTGGAACTGCGGTCACTGCGCTACTTCGTTGCGGTCGCCGACGAACTGCACTTCGGGCGGGCCGCCGAGCGGCTGCACATCGCCCAGCCCGCGGTCAGCAGGCGGATCGCCCAACTGGAACGGGAGCTGGGAGTCCGGCTGCTGGACCGTTCACCGCGCCGGGTTCGGCTCACTGCTGCGGGGCACCGGGTGCTCGCCGCGGCGCGTGATGCGCTGGCGGCCGCGGATCGGGTCCAGGCCGCCGCCGGTGCGCCGGCGGGCACCATGCGCATCGGTACCGCCGCCGGGTTCACCGCTCGCCTGGAACGCGGGATCGACGCGCTGCGCGAGCACTCCTCGGCGCTCGGCGTCGACGTCGTGCTGGTCGACCTTCCACTGGCGGCTCGTCTGGACACCGTGCGACGGGGGGAGATCGATCTGGCACTGGCCCGGGGGGTGCGTGCGGCACCCGGACTGCGGGTGCTGCCGACGTGGACGGAGCAGCTGTTCGCGATCGTGTCCGTGCAGCACCTCGCCGCCGGTCGCTCGACAGTCGACCTGGCCGATCTCCCCGTCGGCGAACTGCGGATCCCGTCGCGGGACCACGGCCTGTTCCTGCCGGAGGCCTTGAAAGCCGCGATACGGAAGGCCGGGGTCGAAACTCGGGTCGGCCGCCTTGCCGGGACGGTTCAGGACACGATCGTCGAGGTCGGTTTCAATCCGCGTAGCTGGACCGTGCTGCCAGGCGACCAGGTCGCGGAGATCCGTTCCACCCGGGTGCGGGCGATTCCGTTCACCCCGCAGACCACGATCACCGGCAGCGTCGTGGTACCGATCGACCTCCCGCACACCTGCGTCGCTGCCCACCAGGCAGCCTTCGGAGATTGACCCGTCCACAGCAAGCTGCGAACCGACGCGGGCGCGCCGTGGTGCTCGCTCCGACACCAGGAGTTCGTCGCGGCCTACACCGGAGCCCGGAACGCTCTGGCATGACCCCCCGACAACGCCAGCAGCCGAGCGCTCCCGCCCGTCGCCGGGCTGCGTGGAAGCTGGTTCGGTAGTCGATCACAGCAAGAGACCTGTGCAGCGCGGCGAGGATGGCCTGTTCCACGCTGTGGTGCACGGCTAGGACGGGCCTGGCGCCTGTGTTGTTCAGCAGGCGGGCGGACGAGTCCTGCAGAGAGGCCAGGTGGAGGTCACTGCCGTGCTGGCGGGTGAGGGCCCGGGCGTTGAGGAGCGCGCGCAGGCCTGAGCGGCCCAGGAGCGGCACTTCGCTCAGGTTGAGCACCACGTGGTCGCCCAGGTGCCGGCGCGCCCGGCTGATGAAGGCATCTAGCTGGGCGGCGCCTGCGGTGTCCAGGTCGCCGGCGATCGAGATCACGGTGACCCGCGTCCCCGGCGGGCATGCTGTGGCCGAAGGCGATGTAGTGGAGGGTCACATCGGGATATTCGTGCCGGCCCACCCGGCGGAAACCCTCCTGGCATTAGGCCAGGAAGCACAGGGCCGCGCCTTCGGTGCTGTGGGCGAGGATGCCGAGATGCCGAGATGCCGAGATGCCGCATGATGATCACTCCTTCGGCGCCGTGGAGCGATTCGCGGGAACCGTGAAACTGGACGGTATTGGGCTGCAACTCGCTACTAATCGTTTATCGAGCCACTGAGGTTTTCTCAGTGGTGATCACTTTCAGAATGCGTTGAGAATGCGGGTGAGGCCGCCGATGCGGTTGGGGCTGAGCGTGACGTGCGGCGGGTGCGTCATGGCTGCTTGAGCTCGGCGGCAGTCGCTCGCCGAGCGCGCGCACGTGCCGCTCAGCAGGCGCGGAAGATCGACCGTGCGTTGGCGGAGCCGTCCCCGCGCGCGCATCCGGAGTCGGATTTCGAGGCCGTTCGAGCTGCTCGTGGCCACCGGTTGGTCGGCGAGTCCGACAGCGTAGTAGGCCGGCCCGCCTCCGTGTATCGTCCGGATTCATGGGTGATCTGGCAGGGCGCTGGCGGGAGTTGAACAAGGCGTACTGGGACGAGCGGGTGCCCATTCATCTGGGCGCGGCCTTCTACGACATGGTGGGGTTCCGCGCCCGGCCCGATTCGCTGAAAGACTTCGAGACGGCCGAGGTGGGGGATGTCAGGGGTAAGCGCCTGATCCATCTGCAGTGCCACTTCGGCCGGGACACGCTGTCGTGGGCGGTACGAGGAGCCCAGGTCACCGGGCTGGACTTCTCTCCACCTGCGATCAAGGCGGCTTCACAACTCGCAACCGAACTCGGCATCGACGCACGCTTCCTGACCGCGGACGTCTACGACGCGGTCTCGGCGGTCGAGGGGGAGACCTTCGACATTGTCTACGTCAGCTTCGGGGCGCTGAACTGGCTTCCCGACATCAGCCGCTGGGCGTCGGTGGTCGCTGAACTGCTCGCTCCCGCTGGGTACCTGTACCTTGCGGAATTCCATCCCTTCAGCTTCGTCCTCGACGACGAGACCGCAAGCACGGTCACACACGACTACTTCGATGAAGGTCCGGAAGCCTCGGGAGGCCCCGGCACCTACGCCGACGAGGCGGCAACGACCGAGGACAACGAGACCGTCGAGTGGCGCCACAGTCTGTCGACCGTTGTCTCGGCGATCGCCGGAGCTGGGCTAAGGATCCAGTTTCTTCACGAGCACGACTACACCTTCTACCTCCAACGCCAGTCGCTTGTGCGCCACGACGGCGACATCTACCGGCATCCCGAGGGCGCTCCGCGCATTCCCCTCACCTACTCGATCCGCGCCGAGAAGGCTTGAGCCACTCGATCCAGCGCGGATCGGGTATGCAGGCCCCCGGCTCTAACAGACGTGAAGTCCCTGGTAGGACAGGCCTCTCTCACAAGATCGCCCGCTGAGTCGGAGGCCTCACCTTGGTCATCTATGCTGCCGCGCTCGACATTCCGCGCCACGTCGTGGAGTACCTGTCCCGTCTGCTGGCCGCATACCGACGGCGCATCGGCACTCCGCGCGGCAGTCGCGCGCTCGGCCCGTTCCGCCAGGCCGTGCTGGTCCTGCGCTGGTTTCGCGAACGCGGCTGCGTACACTGCCTGGCCCGAGACGCCGGCGTCTCTCGGGCCACGGGCTACCGCTACCTCCACGAAGGCATCGACGTCCTCGCCGACCAGGCCGCGGACCTGCACCAGGTCCTGGACCGCTGCCAACGCGAGGGCATGATCCACGTGATCCTCGACGGCACGCTGATTGAGTCCGACCGCGTCGCCGGCGTCCGCGACAACGGCGACGACCTGTGGTTCAGCCAGAAACACAAGGCCTTCGGCGGCAACGTGCAGTTCCTGTCCGCCCCGGACGACACCCCGCTGTGGGTCTCCGACGTCGAGCCCGGCTCCACCCCCGTCAGACGCTGAGCGGTCCGCTCGACCGACGTCATCGCACGCGCCTCCCGGCTCAACCCGCCAACGGACGGAACAAACCGAGCGAGACGAACACGCACGCAACAGACGAAGAAGATCACAGCTTCATCAACCCACCCGCTCAAGCTTTCAAGATCATCTCAATGTGGCTTTTGGGCTTATGTGGGCTGCCCCCCAAGAAGTCGACCAGGAACGCGGTCTCGCTGGTCACCGTGGCCGGACGGCCGCCGGCCGCGACACCTTCGGCCCACCGTCCGGCCGGGGTCTGGCCCAGCGTGGCGTGTACCTGGCCGTGGTAGGCGGCCACCGCCAGGGCCAGCCACCGGCTCAGCTCGGCGACGGTCAGCACCGCCGTGGCCTGGCTGTCGTAGCTGCCGCGCTCGGCCGGGTTGGAGAAGGTGGTGCCAGGCAGTTCGTGCACCATCTGCATCATCGTGCCGATCAACCGTTCGGTGATGCCGCCGAAGTGCGGCATGCCCTTGGGCCGGTATGTCAACGTGATGCCGTGCTGCACGCAGCCCCGGCGCAGCGCCTCACTGTGGAATTCCACGGCATTGTCCACGTGGATCTCCTGCGGCTTGCCGCTCATCAGCCAGGCCACCGCCTCCACCCCGAGCCGCTCCAGCCACGGCCGCTTGTCGCACACCGTGTGCGCCAGGCACAGCCCAGCGGACAGCGCCGAGGGCGCCTCCAGCGTGACCACCAGGCCGACCACGCACCGGCTGGCCACATCGATAGCCGCGGTGACGTACGGGCGGCCGATCGGCAGCCGATGCCGCTCATCGACCACCTCCAGATCGACCGGCGTGTAGTCGATCTGGACCTGCTGCAGCAGACCCTCGATGCTCGGCGGTTCCCCGCCCGCCGGTCCAGCACCGGCGTACGACCTCCCGGTAGACCGCCGCCACTGATCGCCGCTGCCGGTCCAGATACCGCGAACGGATCACCTCGGCCATCACCGTCTCGACCGCCGCCGGCACCCGGCCGAGCCTCCGGCCGCCGCTGGAGCGCCGGGGAAGCAGATCTGAGACGACGCCCTCGCCCGCGCGCCACCGGCCCAGCAACACGTACACCTGACGCCGCGAGATACCCAGCTCGTTGGCCGCCGCGTCCGCGGCCGCCCATCCCACCCGCGGCTCGGCGGCCAGCCGGCCGATCACCTTCGAAAAGTGACAGTGTGTGTTGGTTTCCGAAGTCGCGTGCACGGATGCGCGAAGTGGTCTGCACGCCTGCGGGCGTGGTGGTGCTGCTGGCCACCGGCTACCGGCCCGGCGTGGCATACCTGGCCGCCTTGGACGGCGCGCTGGACGGCGAGGGGATGCCGCGCCACCGCGGCGGGGTCCCTGGCCCACCCCGGGCTGGGGGTTCGTCGGCCTGGAACGGCAGCGCTCGTTCGCCTCGGCCACGCTGCGCGGCGTGGGCGCTGACGCCGCCTACGTCCCGGACCGACCAGCCCGTGAGGACGGCATCACCCCCCATACCGGCCTGGATCCGGGCGGGCAAGCTCGCCATGACCACCATCCTGCGAGCTCGCGTCCGCCTCGACTATCGGGTGAACGAAACAGCGAGTTCGTTCCGCTCCCGGAGTGGGCCGATGTTCTGGACCGCGCACTTTCCCGGCCGCTGGCCAGTGACACCCGAGGCCGGGACAGATCCCATACCTCGGGACACACCCGTGAGCGGTCGTTTTCACTGGCGGACTCGACCTCTGCTGGACGAGACCCGGCCGGCCCGAGTGTTACGACGTGGAGAACAGACCGGGCCCCGGAGGCGAGGAGCCGCCGGGGCTGACGCCGTTCGTGACCCGCAGGAACTCCAGCTTTTCCGCATCGACGGAACCCGTGGCCACCGTGTAGACGACGAGCCGGATGTCACAGCCGGGGACGGTGAGTACGTCGCAGTCGCACGTCACCTCGCCAACCTGGGGGTGCACGATGGTCTTGCGAGCCGAGACGTGCAGACCGACCGCACCCTCGTCCCACAGCCGGGCGAACTCCGCACTGGTGGAGCGCAGTTCCGCGACCAGGTCGATCAGCCCACCGTCGCGGGGGTAGTCGACGAGAGCCGTGCGCAGATCGGCGACGAGGGCGGGCTTCAGGGTGTCGCCCTCCTGGAGCACGGGCCAGGCCGCGAGCCCGCTGGGCCCTGCGGCGAAGACCGCCCGCACCAGGTTCCGCTCGACGTGCGTCCGTGCGCTGGGGTCGCCCAGCAGCACTGCCCAAGCGGGAGTCCAGGACAGCAAGGTCCAGTCGGCACTGAACACGCCCACGGGGAACTCCCCGAGGCGAGCCAGCATGCGTTGGACCCCCGCCGGAACATGCGTGGAGATCGTCCCCTCCTGTGGCGGGAGGAGGCCGGCCAGCCGGTAGGCGTAATCGCGCTCCACGGGTTCCAGTTGCAGTGCCCTGGCCAGGCTCGCCACGACCTGCGCCGAAGGGCTCGTGGCGCGCCCCTGCTCCAGCCGCACCACATAGTCGACTGACAGCCCTGCGAGCTCGGCCAGTTCCTCGCGTCGCAACCCCGCCGCACGTCGTCCGGGCCGCGAAGTCCGGCCGACGTCGATGGGAGAAAGCCGGTCGCGCCAGCGGCGCAATGCCGTGCCAAGGGTCTCGTCCACTCGACCATTATGTCCACTGGGCAGCTGTTTTGCCTGGTACTGGCCGTCCTACCCCCGCAGAGGGCACTGGTTGTCCTCTCGCCACTGGCCGAGAGTGAAACACATGACAACAACGTTCATCACAGGAGCCAACAGATCCCTCGGGTACGAAACCGCCCGCCGATTGATCGAGGCCGGCCACACCGTCCTCATCGGCGCTCGCGATCCAGAGGGCGGCCAGGCAGCCGCCGAGGCGCTCGGTGCCCGTTTCGTCCAGATTGACGTGACGGACGACGCGTCGGTGGCCGCGGCCGCCGCCAACGTCGAGGCTCGCGAGGGAGTCATCGACGTCCTCATCAACAACGCAGGTATCTTCGGGACACACAACCCTGCCGACCAGATCACGGCCGCTGACGCCAGCGCGGTGTTCGAGGTCAATGTCGTGGGGATCGTCCGAGTGACGCACGCGTTCCTGCCTCTGCTGCGCAAGTCCGCGAACCCGGTCATCGTCAATGTGTCGAGCGGTATGGGGTCGTTCGCGGCAACCCACGACACCGAGCGCGTCGAGTCGAGGCCCGTCGCGCCGCTCTACACATCCTCGAAAGCTGCCGTGACCATGCTGACCACGCAGTACGCGAAGGCCTGGACGGACGTGAAAGTGAACGCCGCCGACCCGGGCTATACCGCGACCGACTTCAACGGGCACAGCGGCCCGCAGACAGTGACCGAGGGGACCGACGCGATCGTCGAACTCGCCACCATCGGGGCGGACGGACCGACCGGAACCTTCCGTGACCGTCACGGTGAGATGGCCTGGTGATCCACCTCTGAATTCGGGGCGTGCCCGGCACGGAGGGGGAGACCCTGGCAGCCTGCCACGCCATCGGTCACCTCGATCTGTCCTGGACCCCGTCCCCGGCCATGCAGGCTGTGACCGCATCCCCCACCGCACTCGACCGGCTGCAATCCCTGATCCAAATCCCCGGCCACACCAGCCTCGCCGCCGCACGCGCCATCTAAGGGGTCCTTGCAGAATGATCCTTTTGTGGCCCGGTGGAGATGTAGGTGATCCCGTGTTTTGTGGGGTGTGACCATGGCGCGGCGGAAGCCGTGGGAGGTCAGTGACGAGTTGTGGTCGATGATCCAGCCGCTGTTGCCGAAGCATGAGCGGCGTTTCCGGCACCCGGACGTAAGCGGATCGATGACCGCAAGACGCTCCAAGGCGTGCTGTTCGTTCTGTACACCGGTGTCCAGTGGGAGTTCCTGCCGCAGGAGTTGGGGTTCGGTTCGGGTCCCACGTGCTGGCGGGGGCTGGCCGAATGGCAGGAGGCAGGGGTGTGGGAGGAACTCCAGCGGGTGCTGCTGGACGGGTTGCGGGCGGCTGACCGCCTCGACTTCTCCCGCTCCACGATCGATGCGCTCCACGATCGATGCGTCCCACGTGCAGGCCAAGCGGGGGGCCAAGCAGCCCAAAAGTCGGCCCGAGCCCGGTTGACCGCGCACGGCCGGGCTCGAAACACCACGTCCTGACCGACGCCTGCGGCACCCCGCTCCGGGTGTCACTGACCGGCGGGCGCGCAACGACGTCACCCAGCTGTCGCCCCTGGCCGACAGCCTTGGGCCGGTGCGGGGCAAGCGGGGCCGGCCCCGGCCCAAGCCCCGCACGTTATACGCCGACCGGGGCTACGACCACGACGTCTACCGCCGCCGCCTGCGCGAGCGCGGCATCACACCGAAGATCGCCCGACGCGGCCAGCCGCACGGCTCGGGCCTGGGCAAAGTCCGGTGGGTCGCCGAATCCGCAATCGCCTGGCTGCACGGACCCCGCCGCCTACGGATCCGCTGGGAGACCCGAGACGACATGCACGACGCGTTCCTCCAACTCGCCCTCTGCATGACCCTCGCCCGCAAACACCCAGCATTCTGAAAGCACCCCCAAGACGGACGCGGCGACGCCCGCAGACAGCGCATCACAAAAACGGCAGTAAGTGCCCACGGCCCAAGACGCGGTCGCACTGGATCAACTGCTTGGCACAAACGTCCCCATGCCCGATGTAGGGCGAGGGCCGTCGGTTCGACCCCGACAGGTAACTCGCAGATCCGGATGTGCAGACGCGCCCCGGACCGATCACGGTCCGGGGCGTTCGTACGCACCCAAGCGAGTTGTTGCATCCGCAGGGCAATCCGCACGGCTGATGAGAGTTCGAACCGTCGATGGGCGAGTTGCCAGAGGTCGCCTTGGGCCACCGCGGCCGGGCCGGTCGGTCGTCAGGTGGCGCCGAGGCCGCTGAGGAAAGTGCTGGCGACGAGGTCGGCGGCTTGCGGGGGATCCATGGCGGGGAACTGGTGGGCGGCCGTGTCGACGAGTCCGTCGAGGACCGCCCGCGCCCAGACCGCGTCGGTGCCGGCGCGCAGGTAGCCCTCGTCGATGGTGCGGCGGACGAAGGCGTCGAGTCGGGCGCTCTGCTCCTGGCGACGGATGCTGGCCTCGGGGTCCTTCTGCATCATGCGGCGCGTGTCGACAGGCCATTGACGGCTGACGGGGATGATCCCTTCCAGGTAGCGGTGGAGGGCGACCGGAACAGGGGCCTCGGTGAGGCGTGCCTCGTCCAGGACCTGTTCGGCGGAGTCGAGTTTGGCCTGGAAGACGGCACTGAGCAGCGCCTCGCGGCTGGCGAAGCGGCGGTGGACGGTGGTGCGGTCTACTCCCGCGGCGGCGGCGATGGCCGCCATCGAGGTGCCCGGGTCCTCGGCCAGCAACTGGGCCCCGGCCTGGAGCACAGCGGTGAGGTTGCGTGCGGCGTCAGCTCTCATGATCTGGAGATTCTACGTCCAGTGGTCACTTTCGGCGCGCCGTCCAACGTGTGAGTAGCAACACCAATAGAAAATGCCACATCTATGTTGCAGTAATGGGAGATTTCTCTACTATGGAGTGGCAAGCCCGCGCTGGAGCGCTGGGAGAACGACGAAACGACGAGACGACGCACGAGAAGAGGGATGCGCTATGTCACGGACTTGGCTGATCACCGGCGGATCGCAGGGGCTGGGCAAGGCTCTGGTTCTCGCGGCGCTGAGCGCCGGCGACAGGGTCGTGGTGACTTCTCGAAGGCCGGAGACGCTGACCTCCTTGCGGGCCGAGCACCCTGAGCGACTGATGGCGGTGGCGCTGGACGTCACCTCCCCGTCCGACGCCCGGGACGTGGTGGCGACGGCGGTGGAGCAGTTCGGTTCGATCGATGTGCTCGTGAACAACGCCGGTTACGCCACCAGCGGCTCGATCGAGGACTTTCCAGAGGACGAGTTCCGCGCGCAGGTCGAGGCGAATCTGTACGGCGTGGTCAACCTGACCCGGGCGGTGCTGCCAGTGATGCGGGGCCGGCGGTCCGGGCACATCGTGCAGATATCGTCCATCGGCGGACGCGTGGGCGGCACGCCCGGCCTCAGTGCCTATCAGACCGCGAAATTCGCGGTCGAAGGGTTCTCCGAGGTGCTGGCGAATGAGGTGGCCCCGTTCGGCGTCAAGGTCACCATCGTCGAGCCCGGCGGCATCCGCACCGGCTGGGCCGCGGGCGCGGCGGAGCCGTCCGGTCCCGTCACCTCCGACTACGAGGAGACGGTCGGCGCGTGGCTCGCGAGGTTCGCCGAGTACGCCGGCAACGAGCCGGGTGACCCCGACCGCATGGCCCGCGCGGTCGTCGGCGCGGTGGAGGCGGCGAAGCCCCCGCGTCGGCTGCTCCTCGGCAGCGATGCCCTGGAGATCGCCATCAGCGCCGAGGAGGCGCGCCTCGCCGAGGCCCGCGAGTGGGCCGAGGTCAGCCGCTCCACGGACTACCCCGCCGCCTGACCACTTCGTTCCGGTGATGCGCCCGCACGCTCGGGCACCATCGGGAGCTGCCCGACCACCGGAGGTCGGCACAACCACCAGAGCACAAAGGAACCGTGAAGACATGACTGTTCGCGACAAGCTCTACATCGGCGGCGCATGGGTCGCCCCCAGCGACCCGAATCTGCGGATCGACATCCTTTCCCCGCACGACCAGTCCCTGCTGGGCAGCGCCGCGCAGGCCGCGCCCGCCGACGTCGACGCCGCCGTCGCCGCGGCCCGCACGGCCTTCGACGACGGGCTCTGGCCGCGCACCAGCCCCGAGGAGCGACAGGAGATCGTCCGGCGCTACGACGCCCTGCGCGCTGCCCACGCCGACGAGGTCGCTCGGGCCATCTCCGTCGAGAACGGCTCGGCCGGCTGGTTCACCAAGGCCGGCCAGCCCTTCCTGACCCGCCAGGTGAAGGCGTACCTGAAGGCGGCCGAGGAGTTCGGCTGGGAGGAGATCATCGAGCCGTCCGACCCGTCGGTGTCCTTCGACACCATCGTCCGACGGGAGGCGATCGGCGTGGTCGCCGCCGTCATCCCGTGGAACTCGCCGTTCTCCGCAGCCACCGCCAAGCTGGTCCCGGCCCTGCTGGCCGGAAACACCGTCGTCCTGAAGGTCTCCCCGGAGAACTCTCTCAGCATGATGCTGCTGGCGGACCTGTGGCACGAGGCCGGGCTTCCCGCGGGCGTGCTCAGCATCCTTCCCGCCGACCGCGAGACCAGCGAGTACCTCGTCTCTCACCCCGACGTCGACAAGATCGCCTTCACCGGCTCCACCCGCGCCGGCCGGCGCATCGCCTCCATCGCGGGCGAGCACCTCAAGCGGGTCAGCCTGGAGCTGGGCGGCAAGTCCGCCGCCCTCATCCTCGACGATGCCGACCTGGACGCCGCCGTCCAGGGCCTGCGATTCGGCTCCTTGGCGAACAACGGCGAGGCCTGCATCCTCCAGACCCGCATCCTGGCCCCGCGCAGCCGCTACGAGGAGGTCGTCGCCGCGATCAAGGCCATGGTCGAATCGCTGAAGGTCGGCGACCCGTCCGCTCCGGA
Source organism: Nonomuraea sp. JJY05 (assembly GCF_043496855.1). Taxonomy (NCBI): domain Bacteria; kingdom Bacillati; phylum Actinomycetota; class Actinomycetes; order Streptosporangiales; family Streptosporangiaceae; genus Nonomuraea; species Nonomuraea sp. JJY05. The sequence continues at coordinate 119,685 of NZ_JBIEIS010000030.1, read as the reverse complement.
CACCTTCATCGGCCCGATGATCCGCCCCGACCAGCAGCAGCGCGTCATCGACTACATCCACGTCGGCATAGCGGAGGGCGCCCGGCTGGTCACCGGCGGACCGCAGATCCCCGAAGGCCTGGAGAGGGGCAACTACGTCACCCCGACCGTCTTCGCCGACGTCGACAACTCCATGCGCATCGCGCAGGAGGAGATCTTCGGCCCGGTCCTGTCCGTCATCGCCTACGACGACGAGGACGACGCCGTCCGCATCGCCAACGACTCCGCCTACGGCCTGTCCGGCGGCATCTGGACCATCGACCCTGAGCGGGCCCTTGCCGTCGCCCGCCGACTGCGCACCGGCACGGTCACCCTGAACGGCTCCCCGATGAGCTTCGACGGTCCGTTCGGCGGCTACAAGGCGAGCGGCATCGGCCGTGAATACGGCAAGGTCGGCCTGACCGGCTACGTCGAGCACAAGACGATCACCCGCGACCGGTAGTCGCACACCCTGCGACACAAGCACAGCGCAGCCACAGCCCCTGCAGCCAGCGCCCCCGCGCGCCGGACGGGCCCGCCCGCGAAACGGCCCACCAACGACACGGGCCCACCCGCGGCACGGCCCGGCCCGTCCGGCCCCCATCCGGCCGACTGCGTCGCACACCGGCGGTAGACCTTCGGTCCCGCCCATGAGATGCCGGCCCGCACGAATCCGGCCAGGCCCCTCGAGCCGTGGCCGTCCCAATCACGGCGTGCGACTGCTCCCGGCGCCCTTCGCCATCCTCCCGTTCCCCGGAGAGTCATTCCATGCCCAGCAAGTCGCCCCGCCTCACCTTCGCGGTCCTCGCCAGTGGTGCGGGCGTGTTCTCGATGCTGCAGTCGCTCATCGCGCCGGCGTTGCCGACGATCCAGCACGCCCTGCACAGCTCTCAGTCCACCACCACGTGGGTGATAACGGCCTATCTGCTGTCCGCCTCGGTGTTCACCCCGATTCTCGGCCGCGTCGGCGATCTGCTCGGCAAGACGCGCACGCTCGTCGCCGTCCTGGTGGCAGTGCTCGTAGGGTGCCTGCTCGCGGCGCTGGCACCCACCATCGGCGTCCTGCTCGTCGCCCGTGTCGTCCAGGGCATCGGCGGAGCGGTGTTCCCGCTCTCGTTCGGCATCATCCGCGACCAGTTCGAGGCCGGCCAGGTCAGCGGCAGCATCAGCAACCTGTCCGCCGTCATCGCCGCGGGCGGCGGCGTCGGCATCGTCGCCGCCGGGCCCATCGTGGCCGCGCTCGACTACCGCTGGCTGTTCTGGATCCCCGTCGCCATCGTCGCCGTCACCGCCCTCATAGCCGCGCGCTGCATCCCCGAATCGCCTCACCGTGCGCAGGGACACGTCAACTGGCTCGGCGCGCTGCTGCTGTCCGGCTGGCTGGTGGCACTGCTCCTGCCGGTCAGCCGGGGCAGCCGGTGGGGCTGGAACTCCGCCTCCGTGATCTCGCTGTTCGCCGCGGCCGTCGTCCTCTTCGGCCTGTGGCTGCGCGCCGAGTCACGCAGTCCGAGCCCGCTGATCGATCTGCGCGTTCTGCGCACGCGGCCGGTGTGGACCACGAACACGGCCGCTCTGCTGTTCGGCGCCGGCCTCTCCTCGGTCTGGGCCTTCCTGCCGGGCTTCGTGCAGACGCCGAGTTCGGCCGGATACGGCTTCGGTGCGAGCGTCACCGCATCCGGGCTGCTCATGCTGCCCATGCTGATCGCCATGTTCGTCGCCGGTGTCCTCAGCGGCCGCCTGGAGCCACGGCTCGGCGCCAAGCACCTGCTGATCGCCGGTTCGGGCCTCGCCGCACTCGCATGCGCCATCCTCGCCCTGTTGCATGACGAGCAGTGGCAGATCGCCGTCGCAGCGGGAGTCTTCGGCCTCGGCGTCGGCCTGGCTTTCGCGTCCATGGCCAACCTCATCGTCAGCAGCGTGCCCGCCGAGCAGGCCGGCGCCGCGACCGGCATGAACGCCAACCTCCGCTCCATCGGCGGTGCCATCGGAACCGCCATCATGAGCCTGCTCGTCACCAGCCACCTCGCGCACACCGGCCTGCCCTACGTCTCCGGCTACACCCACGGCTTCTCGGTGCTGACCCTGTTCCTCGTCGGCGCCGCACTCGCGGCGGCCCTCGCGCCCGCTCGACACGCCGCCCACACGCCGCGCCGAGCGACCGACAGCCCTGACCCGCAGCCGGATGCGGTCACCCGGGCCTGATCAACGGAACAACCGAACAATCACGACAGCAACGGCAGCAACGGCACACCGCGACCGTTCAGCTCGAAGAACGCGCCGTCCAGGCACAGCAGAGCATGGCTGTGGCGGGCTAGAGGGTGTCTGAAAAGCCGGTCAGCGGGCATGTGGGCTGGTAGCAGGGTGGTTGCGCACTGTCGGGGGCTGGAGTGCGCGGGCTGGGTGCCCGTTACACGACGGATCTGCGTGAACGCGCGCGCTTACTGGCTGCGGGCCCGCTGCGCATGGAGACTGCTGCCGCACGACCTGCCGCCCTGGCAGACCGTGTACCACTACTGGCCGCAGTGGCGGCAAGATGCCGTGTGGGAGCGCATGTTGACCGGGCTGCGCGAGTGCGATCGGGTACGCACTGAAGGACAATTTCGCCGAGTTGTCCGAACGGTCTGAGGGCGGGCCCGGGCTCCAGTGGGGAGAGGCCGGTACCCACCTGCGGGGACGGCTCGTGGATCTCTTGGCTGACGACCGATACGGGACCGCGCAGCGCGGTGCTTAGTTCGGAAAAGACGCCGTAGTAGACGTGGCTCTACGCCGCGTAGACGGGCGCCAGGTCGACGAAGATGCGGTAGTCCGAGATCAGACCGTCGTCGCGGGTATGCCAGATCGACACGGCCACGACGCTGACGTCCTTGCCGTCGAGCCGCCGGTATGTCACCTCGGTCTCGGCAATGGTGTCGGCGTCCACCTGCCACGTTCTGACGAGCCTGTGCGCGAGGCCCGCGATGGTCGCGAAGAACATCCGCAGCCCCTCGGCGATGGCGGCGCGTCCCACCATGGGCTCGGCATTGCCGAACGCCATCCTGGCGTCCTCCGCCAGCAACTGCACGAACTTGCCGGGCTCGAACGAGTCGACCACTTGGAACACGCGCTGTGCCTCATCGTCGGACATGCCGATCTCTCCTCCCGTGGCGAGGGTCGCTGCTCGGGACGTTACGTGGCGACGGGCAAGATGCAACCCCTTCTGAAAACCAGCTGACCGGATCGAGAAGAGCCTGGCCGGTCCCTCAGATATGCCTTTGGGTGGCCATCGGCCTGAGGCCCCCGCATAAGCGTGACAGTGTCGGAGGTCAGAGAGATTTGGAACGGAATCCGGCATTAACGGGGTTCGGTTCCATCGCCCTGCGGCACTCCGCTGACAAGCAGCCTGACGCCCGACAGCGGGACACCTCGCTGCCCTGCTGTGCCGCAGGCGTTCCCATCTACGAAGCCCCCTCCAATCTCCCTCGACCACGCGGGCTTCACCACGCTGCTGCACGAGGGGCCGCCGTCGGCGACAGCATCCGCATCGCCGACGTCGCCCGCCTGTTCCGCATCGCGGCGCGCTTGCGCTTGCGGCCGGCCGGCGACAGTTTGGCGAGCTCGGCCAAGTAGCCGGACCGGTGCGGCGCTCAGCTCGCCGATCTCCTCGCCGTGGTGGGCGCCGCAGTCCTCGCGTCGCCCGTTCCGGACGGCCGGCCCCCGACCGGGGAGCTCAGTTGCCTTCGGACAGTCGGGCATCCCACGCGGCCAGCACCTGCTGCTCCTTCTCGCCGGCGAGGCCGAGTGGCGGGACGCCGGGCGCGGTCCGGACCTCGCCGCCTGACCGCAACCACTGCCAGGTGTCTCGGACGGAGTCACCGAACGGGCGGGTGCGCAGTCCTGCTGCTTTCGCTGAAGCGCCGGACACGGCCCAGAACCCGGCGGTGTCCGGTACGTCCGGGATCCACAGGGGAAGCTCGGCCCATGGCAGCACCCCTTGCGAGAGCAGGAAACCCTCATCCACCCACACAGGATCGGCGTCCGAACCAGTTGCCTGCACGCACTCGCCGACCAGCCGGCCCATCGTGGTGTTCGGCCCGTCCGGGACGACATTGTGGATGCCGCCGGCCTGCGCCTCGACCTGGTCCAGTACGAAGGCCGAGAGATCACGCACGTCGATCAGTTGCAGGCCGCGCCCCGGGTCGCCGGGCGCGATCACCCGGCCGCCCTCGGCGATCCTGGCGAGCCACCACGGCAGCTGGCCCAGGTTGTCGTGCGGTCCCACGATCGACCCGGCGCGCGCGACCAGGCAGGCGTCAAGCCCGTAGGTCTGTTCGACCGCCAGTTCGCAGCCGCGTTTGTGAACGCGCAATTTCTCGAGGTCGGCAGGGTCGCCGTCCTGGTCCGGCACGCCAGGCCAGGTCGCGGCCGACTCGTCCAGCGAAACAGTGTTCCAGGCCTGGTAGACGGCGGTGGTCGAGACGAACGCGTAGAAGGGGGCGGAGTGGGCCATTGCCTGTGCGGTGCGCAGGACGTGCGCCGGCACCTGGCCGCCCGGGTCGATGACCGCGTCGAAGCTCCGCCCGGCGAGTAGCTGGACACCCTCGTCTGTGGACCGGTCGCCGCGAAGCGCCTCGACGCCGTCGATGTCCTTGCCGGTCAGCCCGCGGTTGAAGGTCGTGATCTCGTGTCCCCGGCCGAGGGCGTCGCCCACGATGGTGCGTCCGACGAACGACGTTCCGCCAATGACCAATAATCTCATGTTTGCACCTTCTGGTCGCCGTTGACAACAGATGTTGTCGCCCGCATCATGGTGGTGTCGTAAACAAGTGTTGTCAAGGGGGTCGCCGTGCGAGACACGTCCGACGCGCAACGCGCCGATCTGACCACCGCCGTTGAGCAGCTTGCGTGGAGGGCGGTGCGGGAAATGCTGCAGCTCAAACCGGATGCGGGGCCTGGCTCCGATGCGCCGGACGCGGACTTGCGGCAGATGTGGCTGGCCACGCTGACCTCATTGCTGGCGATCCGGGACAGCGCGGACCAACTTGCGGCGTCCGCCGCGCTGTCGGCGGCACAGTACGGCGCCGACTATCCCGCGATCGGGGACGCAGCCGGGATGACCAGGCAAGGCGCCCGGCGCAAGTGGCCGGGGCTGGCCGGGCTCAGTGATGAACGACAGCGCAAGCTCGCCTGGTGGAAGCGCCGCGGGGACCAGTTCGCGCAGTGTGTCCGTGCCGTGCTCATGGCATCAGAGGAGACATCAGAACAAGCGCCACGCCTGGCCGCCCTTCGCAACCGGCTCGACGAGATCGAGCAGACATCACCGGCGCAACGCCTCGACGCCTTCGACATGGCGCTAGTGGACGCGCATGCGGTGGCGGTGGGTGCTCCCTCGCCCGCCGAGCGCACCGCGGCGCGTGCGAACGGGCTGCTCGCGGCGTTGACCGCTGACGCGTACGCGGCCATGAACAGCCACTCGTCCCTGGTGATCCGTGAGGACCTCGCCTGCGGGACGGACGACTGCGCCTCGGAGCCGATTGTGGAACTCTGGCACCCTGACTTCGGTCATGGGTCCGTATCGGCCTGCCGTGAGCACGCCATAGAGGCTCTTGGGCAACCGGCCATCAGGATTGTGGCCGCTTGCCGGCCAGATGTCGCGCTCTCGGTGTTCGCCGAGGCGTACGGCGAAGGCTGAAGAGGGCGGCGGTAAGTGCGCACGGGCCCGGGGTGCAGGTCTGCGGCGAATGCGTCCCCCTCGCGGATGAGATCGTCGGCGGCCCAGCACGAGCCGGGCCGATCGCGCGCTGCAGCGTGGACCGGCGGCTCATCGGCTGATGAGGCCCTTGTTCTTGCCTGTGGGGATGACGAGCTTGGCCGCGATGTCGGGCACCGCCACGCCGCTAGCCCGCAGCGCGCGCATAGGCGATCATGTCGTCGAACACCTTGGGGCCGATCACGCGCTGGTATGGGACGGCTTGCTTGATGGTGCGGGCATAATCCATCGCGTTGGCGAACTCCGGCCGCACTGTGATGCGTGTGCTACTGCACAGGCAAGTAGGCTGGCCGCGCTGCCGCACCCGCATCGCCTCACTCGCCCACCCGAAGGTGATCGGCGCAGATTCCGTTCGACTTTCAGTCTGTCGCTGTGGCCGTGCGGACCGTTTTGCTCAGTGTCGCCGCGAGGGCGAGGAACGTGAGCCACCCGGCCAGGACGAGGGTCAGCGTCGGCGCCCCGAACAAGGTGATCAAGGCACCGCCGGCCATGGTCCCGATGGCGGCGGCGCCGCTGGTGAGGGTGTCGATCGCGCTGGTGACCCGCCCGCGGAGAGCGTCGGGGGTGACGCTCAGCCGGTAGGTGTCCAGGGCGACGTTGTAGATCGGCGAGACCACCGACTCGGCGAACGCCACGATCAGCAGGAGCCACCACGTCGGTGCCAGCGCGTAGAAGGGGAAGGTCAGGGCCTCAGCCCACAACATGGTGATGGACAGCGCCCCGAGTGGAAATCGGCGGGTGAGCGCAGGCGCCAGCAGGCTCCCGAGAAGTGCGCCGATGGCGGCGCCGGTGAAGACGATGCCTACCTGCGTGGGGTTGGTGTGCAGGTGCTGGGCCAGCATGATGATCAGGAGGTAGCCGGCGCCGTAACGCAGACTGTCTCCCGCCTCGAGCAGGGCCAGCGTTCGAATCACACGTTTGCGCCACAGCCAGGACAGGCCGTGACCGATGTCAGCCAGGAGGTCACGCGGCGTTGCTGTGGCCGTGGCTCGTTCCTGCTGGAAGCCGGCGCGGATGGCGCGCAGGGCCGCGGCCGAGGCCAGGAACGAAACGGCGTTGAACGCGAACGGGACCATCCGGCCTAGGGCGTAGGCGACGCCGGCCAGGGAGGCGCCGACGATCCGCAGGGTGCTGGACATCGCCCCGGTCGCTGCGAGTGCCCTGGACAGGTCGGCCCTGGTGACTATGTTCGGGAGCGCTGAGCTGCTCGCTGCCCCGAACAGGGTGCTGAGGACGCCGTTCAGGACCGCGATGGCGTACAACTGCGGCATGCCCAGCACTCCGCAGGCCGCGGCGATGGGGACGGTGGCGGTCAGGATTCCGCGGCCGATCTCGCACCAGATCATCGTGGTCTTACGATCCCAGCGGTCGGCCAGGGCGCCGGCCACGAGTCCGAAGACGAGGTAGGCGATGGTCTGCAGGCCGAGCACGATGCCGGCGCGGATGACGGTAAAGCTGTTGTCGCGGCTGTGGCACACACGCTTGAATCAGCAGGCCATCACGGCCAACTGCGGATGAGGCGGAAGGAGGAAACGCTTCATGAGTGAAGCGTTCTACTCGCACGCGAGGCTGTATGACCTGATGTTCCCGGGCGGCGGGCCCGCAGTCGATTTCTACCGGGCTGAGGCCAATCGACAAGGCGGGCGCGTGTTGGAACTCGGGTGCGGCACCGGGCACAAGCTGATCCCCATCGCGTCCGACGGGCATCCGTGCGTCGGCTTGGACTTCTCGTCAGACATGCTGGCTGAGGCTCAGCGTAAGGCGAACGAGCGCGGTGTGGCGGTGGAATGGGTGCAGAGCGACATGCGGGCCTTCGACCTGGGCCGCACATTCGACTTCGTGTTCATCACAGCCAATTCCCTATTGCATCTGCATGATGCTGAGGATCTGGTGAGCTGCTTCCGGTCGGTTCGACGACACCTGGCGCCTGGAGCACGGTTCGTCTTCGATGTGTTCAACCCGAGCGTGCGCCTGCTTGCCGAAGCCGATGGCGTGCGGCGCACCCGTGAGTCGTTCATGGATCCTGACCGTGGCAACGTCAGCGTCGATGTCGCTGAGATCTACGATGCGCCCGCGCAAGTCACACGCGGGACGTGGCACTTCTCGACTGACTCCGAGCCCGACTTCGTCGTCGCACCGCTCGAGATCAGGAGCATCTTCCCGCAGGAGCTGCCGCTGCTCGTCTCGCTCGGCGGCCTTCGGCTCGTCGAGCGCTTCGGCGACTGGTCCGGTCGACCATTTGCCGTAGACACGCCGCTTCAACTCTGCATCTGCGAGTCCGCGTGACTGAAAGCGAGAGCATAGTCTCGGTCAAGCAAATTCGCCCTGGCGAACGACACCCCCCACCATCGGCAGGCACCTCTACAGCCCGCGTCGTACCGGGGGTGCCGGTAATGAAGCGGCCACCATGGCCGGAGTAGCTGTGTGTGGTCGTCCCGGAGCTTGGGGTTCAGACAACCGGTTTCCGGACACCATGCGCGGGCATGGGACTCGCCCCCGACTGGCTCGCCAGCCGCTCTCCGCGCAATAGACCCCATCAACGCTCATGACGCGCCCGAGAAGAGGCCGTGGTTCGCCTGACTAGCGGCCCCCTAAGTCGGCCAGGGCGCGCATTGTTCCCCCAGGCCGGTCTCGGCTCACCACTTGATCCCTCTAGACGGTCAACAGTGTGGCGGCTCGCCGTAGCGACGGGAGTCCCAGGCCACCACGACAAAGAAGGCCACAGGTCGCTGCCGCCAATTTCTGCACTCAGCATCCTCGGATGCCGCTTGGCGGAATTTCCGGCCAGTACCCCGGGCCATCCACCGGCAGGTCGAAAGCATGGCCAAGGCGCGCGGTCGGCTGTCGCCCGCCTACCGGACCGTGGCCCGAATCGTCGCCGCCGTACGCTCCTCGATCGCGCGGATCACCGCCACCATGTCGGTGCCGCCGAGCCCCAAGGCGGCGCTCTCGCCGAACAGGGCGTGGCAGACGTCAAGCAGCGGCGAGGCGATCCCGGCCGCGCGTGCCGCCTCAGCGATCCGCCGGCAGTTGTTGTCCAGGACGTCGGAGATCGCGGCCTGTACGGCGAAGTCCCGGTCGACCAGCTTGGCCGCCTTCGCCTGGGACACGCTGCTCGCCATAGGCCCTGCGTCGAGCACGCTCACGAACCGCCGCAGGTCCAGGCCGTGACGGTCGGCGAAATGGGCCGCCTCGGCCAGGCCGGTGACCATGGTGATCAGGAACAGGTTGACCGAAAGCTTCATGAGCAGCGCGTTCGGGACCGGCCCGCACCCAATCGTCTCATGGCACATCGAGCGGAGCAGCGGGACTACGTCCTGCGTGCCCTGCGGCTCGCCGGCCACCATCGCCACGAGCCGCCCGGCCTCGGCCGGCTTGCGCGAGCCCGAGACCGGCGCCTCGACATAGGCACCGCCGGCGGCGCGGATGTCGGCTTCCAGCCCGCGTGAGTATTCCGGCGAGGTCGTCCCCATGTGGACGATTACGTGCCGCGCGACGTACGTCTCGAACACAGAGGTGCCCCGGCCCAGGACGGCGTCGATCGCCGTGTCGTTGGCCAGCATGAGGATCACGGTACGCGCCTGCTCGAACACCTCGGTGGGGCGCGCCGCCACCTTCGCGCCTGCCGCGCGCAGCGGCTCGCTCCTGGCCGCCGAGCGGTTCCAGACGACGATCTTCATCCCGGCGCGCGCCAGGTTGAGTGCCATGGGCTGCCCCATGACGCCGAGGCCGATGAAACCCGCGTCCATGACCACCTCCCGGGCCATCGTACTATGACAAGCGTCATGAAGGGAGAGGCGGTCAGATGGCGCACGGTCCGAGAGAGCGCATGGTCTACAGCGCGGCGCAGCTGCTGCGGACACGGGGGGTGACAGGGACCGGCATCCGTGACGTGATCGAGCACGCGGGCGCGCCGCGGGGGTCATTCCAGCACTACTTTCCGGGCGGTAAGGACCAGCTCGTCGGCGAGGCGCTGCTCTGGGCCGCCGACTTCGCGGCCGAGCGGGTCGCCTCCTACGCGCGCACCGCTGCCGACCCGTCACCGGCCGGGCTCTTCGCCCACATGGTGGAGCAGTGGAAGGCCGAGTTCTCGGTGCGGGGCTACGAGCGCGGCTGCCCTGTGATGGCCACGGTCGCCGACCTGGCGGGCGGGGAGTCGGCGGTCAACGAGCAGGTACGTGCCGCGCTCGGGCGGTGGGAGCGCGCGGTGGCCGCCGAGCTGGCGCGGCTGGGCGTGCCCGGGGAGCGCGCGGGCGCGGTGGCGACGCTGATGATCGGTGCTCTGGAAGGCGCGATCATGTTCGCCAGGGTCCGTAGGAACGTCGGTCCGCTGGACGCCGTGGTCGCCGAACTATCGCCCTTGCTGGACTCGTACCAGACCTGATGGCCGGGCCCTCCCGACGGCACCCGCGTGGTCATCCGGCGCTCCAACGCACGGTCCACTCCTTGCCCGCCGGAGCTCCGCCAGCAGCCGCACCCGCTGAGCTGGCCGGCGTAGTCGCGGGCGGACTGCGCGAACGTCCTGTCCGGCCGGCCCGTCACGGCGGTGTGCGTGGGCGTGGCACTCAAAGGAGTACAAGGGTGATGCCAAGGTAGCCAGACCCATCCCGTCAGACAGTGTGGGGTCGATGACAGGGCCCCTTCCGGCGCTGACGCCCCAGGCGTGGTCGGAGGCGAAGGGATGCCGTCGGCCACCACCATGCCTTCGATCCGGTGCAGGTCCTCGTACTGTCGGCCAGGCGACCGGCGGTGGCGAAGCAGGTGCCTGGAAGGTCGGAGACCAACGATGCAGGCCGGAGCGGCAGCGGAACGAACTGCCGCGGGCCGGCAGCGTCTCGGCCAGGCTGGCGGACATCCGGTCGTCGTGTTCACCCGCGCAGGCGCGCCCGACCCAGGCCACTGCTCCGACCGGGCAGCCAAGCCAACCCGCAGCTCATGACCGTGAACGGAGTATCGACCCCCTTCACACGAGTGCACGGTGAGATCCGCGGTGTGAAAGAATCTTGGGGTCCGATTTGCGAGGACGATAGAGTCTGCCCCTGAGGCAGAGCCGCGCCGGGGTTGAGGAGGGGGATGTCCATCACGCCCTTGTCCCTGCCGCAGCCTCCTGCGAAGGCGCCGGAGTTCGGACGAGACGCGCTGATCGTGTGCGAGAGCCTGGTGCGGATCTACCAGTCCGGGTCGGTCGAGGTGCAGGCACTGCAGGGGCTGGACCTGGTCGTGGACAGCGGGGAGATGGTGGCCGTCGTCGGAGCGTCCGGGTCGGGGAAGTCGACGTTGTTGTCCATCCTGGCCGGGGTCGACGCTCCCACCGCCGGGCGGGTGCGGGTCGATCAGTGGAATCTGCTGGACATGTCGCGGGCCGATCGTGTCCGGTATCGGCGGCACACCGTGGGGCTCGTACGCCAGCAGACGGCCGCCAACCTCATCCCGTACCTGACCGCGCGGCAGATGGTCGACCTGCCGATGACAGCGGCCCGCACTCCCGGCCGGGTACGCCGCAGGCGCGCCGCCGAGTTGCTGGACCTGCTCGGCGTCGCCGAGTGCGCCGAGCGGCGGCCCGCGCAGCTGTCCGGCGGGCAGCAGATGCGGGTGGCCATCGCGGTGGCCCTTGCCAACGAGCCCAGGGTGCTGCTGGCCGATGAGCCGACCGGGGAACTGGACAGCGCCACGTCGGCCGCGGTGTTCGGGCAGTTGCGGGAGATCAACCGGCGGCTGGGCGTCACCGTCGTCATCGTGACCCACGATCCCGCGGTCAGCGGGCAGGTGGAGCGGACGGTGGCGATTCGCGACGGGCGCACGAGCAGCGAGGTATTGCGGCGTACCGCCACCGGAGACGACGGAGCCCCGCAGGTGATCGCCGAGGAATACGCGGTGATGGACCGGGCAGGGCGGATTCAGGTGCCGCGCGACTACCGGGAGGCGCTGGCGTTGACGCGGCGGGTCCGGCTGGTGCTGGAGGCCGATCACGTCGCGATCCGTCCCGACGGCGGCGGGGCCGGATGAACGGCGAGCCCCTGGTCAGGGTGCGTGGCGTTCATCGCCGGTACGGCAGCGGGGCGACCGCCGTGCACGCGTTGCGGGATGTGACGTTCGAGCTCGCGGCCGGCACCATGACCGCCCTCGTCGGGCGGTCCGGCTCCGGCAAGACCACGCTGCTCAACATCATCGGCGGCCTGGACCGCCCGGACTCCGGTACGGTCCTCGTCGACGGAACGGACGTCACCGCCCTCGACGAGGACGGCCTGTCCCTGCTACGGCGGGAGAAGGTCTCGTACGTCTTCCAGACCTTCGGCCTGATCCCGGTGTTGTCGGCCGCGGAGAACGTGGGCGCCCCGCTGCGGCTGGCCCGCGTACCGCCGGTGGAGCGTGAGCGGCGGGTCGCGCTGCTGCTGGAACTGGTCGGACTGGCCGCCCACGCCGAGCAGCTACCCGCTGAGCTGTCCGGCGGGCAGCAGCAGCGGGTGGCGATCGCCCGGGCGCTGGCCGCCTCGCCCCGGCTGCTGATCGCGGACGAGCCGACCGGGCAGCTGGACGCCGAGACCGGTCTGTCGGTGATGGCACTGCTGCGCGGGGTGGTGGAGTCCGAGGGGGTGACGGCGCTGGTCTCCACGCATGATCAGACGATGCTCGCGCTGGCGGATCGGGTGATCCGCATCAACGACGGGCATCTCGACGAGCATCCCGGCCTGCGCTTTGATGGGCGGCTCGACGGGCGCTCCGACGGTCGGGGCGATTCGTGATCAGTAAGAGTGGTCCGTGCTGAGGCTGGTCGCCCGGCGGGCCCGTGCGCAATGGCCATTGCTGGCAGCCCTCCTGGCCGTCGCCGTGGTCGGCCCCACGCTGCTGGGCACCTGCGCCCTCCTGCTCACCCGTACCGCCGAGCAGGCGCTGGAGACCGCCGCCTCCCGCGCCACCTCCGACCAGATCGACGTCACCGCCTACACCGTCACCATTCGCGGCGAGCACGCGAGATCCGTCGCCGACGACACCCGCGGCGTGCTGACCTCGGCCCTCGCTCCGTTCGCGGCGACGACGGCCGCGCGCGCGTCGTCCGCGATGCGGTCGCTCCCCAGCGCCGGTGTTCCGGCTGTGGCGTACCTGTCGGGGATGGAGGACCTGCCGGCCCGCACCCAACTGGCCGCCGGACGCCTGCCGCGGGCGGGTGTCGCGCCGGCGGAGGCCGTTGTCCTGGAAAGCACCGCACGGCAGCTGGACCTGACCGTCGGCAGCCGGGTCCGCCTCGGCAGAGAGCTGGCCGACGATCCCGACCAGAGGATCGAGGTGAGCGTGGTCGGAGTCGTACGCCCGCGGCCGGGCACCGGCTGGGACCGGGACCCCCTCGCCGCCTCCGGATACGACCTGGCCTATCGCGACGGCCGCTCCGCACAGCCGGTTCACGCGTACGGGCCGTTCATCGTCGACCTCACAGATCTGCTCGGCGGCGGCTCCACCCTCGACCGGCTGGAGATCACCGCCCACCCCGACCTGTCCGCCCCCGCCGGCCGCGACCTCGACACCGTCACCCGGGCCGTGCTCGGCGCCGACCGCCGGCTGGGGCAGACGCTCGGCGACCGGGTACGGATCCAGCGCGTCGCCTCCCGGTTGCCCTCGACCCTGCTGGCCGCCCACGATCAGCAGCGGGTCACCACGGCCGCGGTGCTCGCCGTCGCCGCCATCGGCCTCGTCCTGACCGCGACCGCCCTCGCCCTCGCCGGTCGGCTCAGCGCCGGTCTGCGCAGCGACGAGACCGCCCTGCTGTCCGCGCTGGGTGTCGGCCGCGGTCAACTCGCCGTCGCCGCGCTCGTCGAGGCCGGCGCGCTCGCCGTGCTCGCCACCGCGGTCGCGATCCCGGCCTCGTCCGCCCTGCACGCCGGGCTGACCCGGCTGCCGCCCATGGCCGGGGCCGGGCTCGCCACGCCTTTCGGCGTGAACGCCGTACAGGTGCTGTCCGTCGCCGGCGGCGCGCTGGCGCTGGCGGTGGTGCTCGTCGTGCCCTCGCTGCGGACCTCCTCCGGAGGTATCCGCGGTCGGCGGGAGCTGCTCGCCCGATCCGGCGCCGACCTGCTGCTCGTGGCGCTCGCCGCCGTCGGCTGGTGGCAGTTACGCGATCAGCCGACCGGTTCGGGGTCTCCCGTCGACGCCGTACGGGTGCTCGCTCCCGCGCTGATGCTCATCGCCGGATCCGCGGTGGCGTTGCGCCTGGTGTGGCCCGCGTTGCGCGCTGTGGAACGGCTGGCCGGCCGGGCTCGCGGGCTGATGGTTCCGCTGGCCGCGTTCGAAGCCGCCCGCAGGCCACAGGCGGTCGCGGCGGGGCTGCTCATCGGGCTGGGCTGCGCGGCGGCCACGTACGGGATCGGGTTCGACGCCACGTGGCAGCGCTCCCAGCAGGACCAGGCCGATCTGGCCGTCGGCACCGATCTCGCGCTCACCCTCACCGCCCCTCCCGCCGCCGGGCAGGGCCTGGTGGTCGGCGCGGCCAGCGGGGGAGAGGTGAGCCCGGCCACCGATCGTGGCGTCGCGGTCGGGCAGTGGCTCGGCGGCGCCGGTGACCCGCCGCGGCTGATCGCCGTGGACACCACTCGTGCCGATGCGCTGCTGCGCGGACGGCTGAACGACGGACGCACCTGGAGCGCTGTGGGCGCCGGTCTCGCGCCGCCGACGCGCGCCGCCGGTGTTCCCGTCCCGGCCGGAGCCGCGCTCTCCCTGGTCGCCAACGCGACCGGTACGACGCCGCTCACCGTGACGCCCCGGCTGCTGTTCCAGGATGCGACCGGGCTGCGTACGCCTTGCACCGGTGGACCCATCCCGCTCGACGGCAAAGCGCATCCGCTGCCGGACTGCGCGACGGCCGAAGGGCTCCGGCTGGTCGCGGTGTCCCTTCCGTTCGCGATCGCGACGGGGAACGTGGGCACCGGCCACTCCGCTGCCCTGGCAGATCCCCCGGTGGGGGACAGCCGCGTCGCCGTGACTCTCACCGTGGCGGGAACAGCCTCTGGGGCATCGCCCTGGACCGCCACCTCAGCCGGGCCGGCCCCCGGGCAGCTCGGCAATCCGGCCGTCGCCCTGACCAGCACCTCTGCGGGCACCGAGCTGAGGATGACCACGACCGTCGCACTGAAGGGCCCGCCGGACGCCGCCAGGAACCTGGTCGCCACTGCCTTCCCGGCCCCGGGACCGGTGCCCGTCGCCGTCTCCGCCCGCTTCGCCGACGAGGTGGGCGCCCGGCGCGGCTCCCGGCTCGACCTCACCGTCGGCCTCACCCCCGTACAGGTCAGCGTGGCCGAGGTGCTGCCGGCCGTGCCGTCCGCTCCGGGGGCCGCGGCCATCCTGGCCGACTTCGACGCCCTCTCCCGTGCCCTCGCCGTCAGCGGCGACTTCGACGTGCCCGTGGACGCGTGGTGGGTCGGCCATCCCGCCAGAGGTGATGCGGCCGATCTCCGCCTCGGCAGCGTCACCACGCGCGCGTCCGAGACCGCCCGGCTCACCGGCGGCCCGCTGCGGGCCGGGCTCCCGGCCGTGCTCCGGCTGCTCGTACCGGCCGCAGTGCTGCTGATGATCGCCGGGATCGTCCTGCACGTGACGTTCGACCTGCGGGCCCGCGCGGTCGAGATGGCGCGCCTGCGGGGTCTCGGGATGACCCGGCGCGAGATCCGTACCGTGCTGCTCGGCCAGCACGTCGGCATCCTGCTGCCGCTGCTCGCGGCGGGCGCGGTCGTCGGCGCGCTGGCCACCCGCGTCGTCGCGCCTCTGCTCGTCCGCTCCGACACCGGCGCCGCTCCCGTTCCCGAGGTTCTGCCCGTCTGGCCGTGGGCCGCCGAGGCCGCCCTGCTCACCGGGCTGCTGGCCGGGTGCGCGCTGGCGGTGAGCGCGGTGGTGGTCGTCCAGGCCCGGCTTGCCGATGCCGCGTATCTGCGGGTGGCGTCGTGAGGATCCCGGCACCGCACTGGCCCAGCGTCGTCGGCCGCGCCCGCGCGGACGCCGGGCCGCTGCTCCTGGCCGCCGTCGTGGTGGCGGTCGTCACGCTGCTCGCCGGCGCGATGCCGCCGACGTTGTCCGCGACCGCCGACGCCGCCGTACGGGACGCGGTACGCAGGACCGGCGGCGACCTCCAGGTCCACGCCCGCATGGAAGGCGACGACGGGCCGGCCGGCAGCCGCGTCCGGCACCCCCGCCTCGCTGAGGACGTCGACGACTTCCGAGCCAGGGCGACGGACGAACTCGGCCCCGGCCTGCGCGCCGCCCTGCATCCACCCGTCGCCACCGTCACCAGCCCCACCCTCAAGATCACCGATGGCAGCGTGCTGCGTACGTTCCAGCTCGCCTATGTGGCCCGCGACGGTGGGCCCGACGTGACCTGGATCGCGGGCGGCCCGCCCCGGCCCACCGCCTCCGCGACGGTGGAGGTTCCCTACGGCGCGCCGTCGTGGCCGGTGCGGGTGGGCCTGTCGGAGGCGGACGCCGCCGCTCTCCAGCTCCGTCCCGGCGCCCGCATCCCACTGGCAGACGACCAGGGGAATGTCAAGAAGGTCCAGGTCAGCGGCATCTTCCGGCCTCGGGACAGCGCCGATCCCGCCTGGCGGCTCATCCCCTCGCTGCTGAGTCCCGTCGCCGGCGCGGACGGCACGGGAAGCACCCGGTTCGCCGGGCTGCTGTCACGCGACTCGCTGCCCGACGCCCGGCTCGCCTTCGGCCAGGACGAGTTGCGGCGTACCGTCTGGTTCACGCCCGACCCGACCCGGCTCACCTGGGACGCGGTCCCGTCGGTCGCCGCGAAGGTGGTCGCGCTCAAGGCGGCCTCCGGCTCCTCCGGCGCCCGGGACGGCTCGCTGAAGTGGGAGACCCGGCTCGACGGCGTGTTGCGGAACGTGAGCTCCCAGGTCGACGCCGCGTCCGCGCAAGCGTCCATCCTGCTCATCACCCTGCTCGCCGTCGCGGTCCTGGTCCTGCTGCTCGCCGCCGACCTGCTGGTACGCCGCCGTGCCTCCGCCCTGGCCGCCGCCCGGCAGAGAGGGATGTCGCTACCGGTGATCGGCGGCGAGCTGCTGCTCGAATCCGCCGTGATGGCGCTGCTGGCCGCGGCGGCCGGGCTCGGCCTGGCCCGGGCCGTCGCGCCGGGGGTCTCCTGGGAGTGGGTGGCTCCCGTGGTGGTCACCGCCGTCGCCGCCGGACCGGCGTTCGGCACGCTCACCGCCGCCCGCGCCACCCGGGATCGCCGCGTCCCGGCCAACCGGAGTGCGCGGCGGTGGATGCGTAACACCGTACGACTGCGGCGGGCCGCCCTTGAGACCGGGGTGCTGGCGGCCGCGTCCGGCGCCACCGTCGCTCTGTACCAGCGTGGAATCGGTGGCGGGGTGCTGCCCGCGAGCGCGCCTGCCCTCTGCGCGCTCGCAGGCGCGCTCATGCTGGCACGGGCGCTTCCCCTCGCGATGCGCTTAGTGCTCAAGCGGCTTCTGCGGTCGAGCCGGCCGCTGGCGGTGTTCGGGGCCGCGAGGGCGGCGGCGTCCTGGGACCGGGTGCTACCGCTGCTGGTGCTCGTGACCTCCGTGGCCTTGGCCTCGTACGCGCTCACCTTTGGTGCCGCTGTCGGCCACGGGACCGCGGATGGGCCGCTGGCCTCGGGACTGCTGCGGTTGGCGTGGGTCTCGGCTGTGACCCTGCCGGTTCTGGGCCTGCTGGGACTCGCTCTCGGCACGGCGGCCGGCGCGCCGGAGCGATGGCAGACCCTGACCCGGCTGCGCACCCTCGGGCTGCGGCCCCGGGAGGCTCGCTGGGTCGCCGCCGGAGAGCTGCTGCCGCCGGTGGTGGTCGCCGCTGTGGGCGGTCCGCTGCTCGGGGTGCTGCTCGCCCGCCTGACGTTCGGCTCGCTCGCCCTGCGCCTGCTCACCGGCGCCGATCCGGCCCTGGCGTTGCCGTGGTGGGGGCTCGGCCTGGTGGCGGTCGTGTTCCTGGCGGCGGTCGCCGTCGTGGTGCCCGTCGAATCGGCGCTACGCCGCCGGCGACGGCTGAGCGAGGTGCTCCGCGCGGGCGACAGCTGAGCCGGCCCCCTGCCGGCGAACATGACGACCCCTGCCCGAGCCTGCTCTCAGCGGGCAAGCACGCCGGCCGTGCGACAGCCTGGTGAACGAGGAACTCGACGCGGCCCCGGGGTCCGCGGACCGGAGGCGAGTGGGAGGACGAGCCGGACATCCGGCCTCACTTTCCACGTTGCAGGAGGGCGCGTGGGCAGCGGCACGCCGGGATCATCGGGTTCGCGCCATCAGCTCGCCGATCTCGGGAAGCACGGCGTCCACGACCGTCAGGCGGCGGTGACGTGGGCGCGGATGGCGGCGGCGCCGGAGTCGGCGAGCCAATCGGCGAGGGTGCGCAGGCCGGGGTGGATGGTGCGCAGGGCCTCGATGTCGGCGTGCCAGCGGTGACCGGCCTGCCAGTGTGCGGCGGTCTCGGCGATCTCCGGGCCGAGCCGGGCGGTCTCATCGTCGGTGAGCTGCTCGTACCGGATCGGGAGGCCGGTGGCCGCGCCGATCGCGGCGGCGGCCTCTACTGGGGTCGGTTCGTCGCCGGCGAGTTCCAAGGTGCGTCCGGCGAATCGGGCAGGGTCCGCGAACGCGAGCGCGGCGAACTCGGCGATGTCCTCCAGTGCGATGATCTGCATGGGCTCGTGCGGCGGGAAGAGGTGCCGGTGCACGCCGTCAGGGGAGATGCCGTCGATGCCGACCCCGATGCCGAGATAGTTCGTCATGAACCGGACCGGGCGCAGCACGGTGGGGAGCGCCACGTGGTCGCGCAGGTACTCCTCGATCAGCGTCTTGCCCTGCGCCCTTCGCGGCGGGGCCGATGTGGAGGCGACGGTGCTGAAGACGATCTGCTCGACGCCCGCCCTGGCTGCGGCGTCGATCAGCGCTTTGCCGCGGGCCACCTCGAGCTCCGTTTGCGGTCCGGCCGGGCCGAAGGCCACCGGCGGCACGCCGAACACGGCGGCGGCGCCGTCGAGCGCGGGTGGCAGGCTTGCCGGATCGTCGAAGTCGCCGCGCACGAGCTGGGCACCCGCGGCGGCCAGCTCGGCGGCGCCCGGCGCGGCCGGGTCGCGCACCAGAGCGCGGACCTTGCGGCCTTCGGCGAGCAGCCGGCGGGCGGTGGCGCCGCCCTGTTTGCCGGTGGCGCCGGTGATGAGGATCGGAGCGTCGGTGCCGGCTGGTGTGGCGGTGGTCATGGTGCCCTCCGGAGATGTGGGAGATACTGGATCGATCCGGAATGATCCACCCGCTTCGCCGTCGCAGACAAGGATTTCGTGACATGACAGCAGCGCCGCTCGCAGCGCCCGCCGGGCGCGCTGATGCCCGCCGCAACCGGGAGCTCGTGCTGCGCACGGCGACGCGGGTGTTCGCCGAGGAGGGGTCCGAGGCGTCCCTCGGCCGTATCGCGCAGCGCGCCGGGGTCGGTGCCGGCACGGTCTACCGGCACTTCCCGAGCAAGGACATCCTGCTCGAGGCGGTGCTCGCCGAGCACCTCGACGCTCTGGTGGCCGCCTCGGATCGCTGGCGCGGCCGCGCCGGTCACGGTGACGCGATGTTCTGCTTCCTGCTCGAAGTGATCGAGAAGTCGGCAGGCCGCCAGCACGTGTGCGATGCGCTCACCGGTGACCGGAGCTGGCCGCGCGCCGTGCTGGCCGCCGCGGTACGGCGGTTCCACGAGGCCCTGGAGCGCCTGCTGCACGACGCGCGACAGGCAGGCGTGGTACGCGCCGACGTACGGGTGGACGATCTGTCGGCGCTCGCCGTCGGCGGTGCCGCCCTGCGTGCCGCGCACCGGGACCAGGCCCGCGGCGCCCGGCTGGTGCGATTGCTGCTGGACGGGTTGCGTGCCCGTACCGTCACGAAACCCGAGTCGTTTCGTGACTCGTCCTCGCCGTCCCGTCACGAAACCTCCGCTCCGCGGCACTGCGGGGAATGCGGGGCGCCGCTGCCGGAGCGGGCTACAGGGAGGCCGCCCCGCTACTGCAGTCCGACGTGCCGCCAGCGGGCTCACCGCCGCCGTCCCGCCGGTTAGCGATGCCGCTCGCTTCGCGGTCGCTGCTCGCAGGTAGGCCGAGTCCTGCTGAAGGGGGTCATGCCGCCGCCGTCCGCAGGGCGCGCACGGCGTACGGCGAAACCGCGACCCCGAGGACCGGTGCCGAGGCCCATCCCCACGAGGGGCCTTGGGTGAGGGCGAGCAGCACCGCGACCAGGCTGAGGCCGAGCAGCAGCGAGCCCGGCACGTCGAGCCTGCCGGAGGCGGCGCGCTCACCGCGGGGTACGCATCGCGCGACCATGCCCAGGCTGATCAGCGCCGGCAGCGCGCCGAGTACGAACAGGTAGCGCCACGACAGCCGGTCAGCGAGCAGCCCGCCGACCACCAGCCCGGCTCCGGCCCCGGCGATGCCGGACACCAGGCCCATCGCGGACGCCAGCCGTTGTCTGGTCAGCGCCTCGCGCGGGATCGCCATCGACAGCGGCACCACCGCCAGCGCCGCACCCTGCACGACGCGGGCGGCGATGAGCTGGGCGATGTCCTGGGCGAGCGCGGCGCCGGCCATGCCGACGGCGTACGCGGCGAGCACGCCGACCATCACGCGGCGCTTGCCGTATGCATCAGGGAGTAGCCGAAGACCGTCGCAGGCTTCGCCGCGGCGCTGGTGCGGATGTCACACTCGTGCAGCACGTCTTCGCCGACGTCAGCCGCGAGCGCGACGTCACCCCACAGCAGGGGCAACTGCTGTGCGTGCTGACGAGCGGCGACGGGGTCGGGAGGACGGACCTCAGCAAGCTCCTGCACCTGGAGAAGCCGAGCCTCACAGGGCTGGTGGACCGGGCGGAGCGGCGCGGCCTGGTCCGCCGCGTGCACGACGACGCCGACCGGCGCGCGACAGCTGCTTCTGCGAGGATCCGGCCCAGGCCCGTGCCACCCGGCGCGCCTGCTCGACTGGGCCGCCGACACCACCGCCCTGGTGCTGCCCGCCCACTTCAGCGGCCGGTCTGCCCTGGAGATCGAGCGGCGTGCCGATTCCTACACCGTCAAGCAGTGGGGCCCCTTCAGCCGCTACTGACCGCTCCGCCACCCGAGCCTCGCTCTGCCTGGTGCACCGCCGGCGGCACGGTGAGGACGACCAGATCGTGCCGATCGCGGTGTCGGCGCTCAAGACGGTCGGGCTGCTGCCGCAGGGGACGTTGAAGGCCATCCCGGAAGCTCCGCACGGTCTGATCGGTGGGTTTGAGGAGGCGTTCGACGGAGAACTGCTGGAGTTCGTGAAGAGCTGAACGTCCGTGTGGCTGTGAGAGCCATGTCGCCCTGGCCGAGTGTCCGGTTCGATGCGTCAGGCATTCGACGCCGTGACGCGGTCGGGGCGGTTCATGGCGTCCCGGAGGGCCGCGCGGGTGGTGACGCCCAGTTTGGGGAAGATCCGGTACAGATGGGAGCTGACGGTACGCGGTGACAGGCGTAGCCGTGCGCCGATCTCCTTGTTGGTGAGGCCGCTGGCGGCGAGGTCGGCGATTCGTTGTTCCTGCCAGGTCAGCGACGTGTACGGAGTGGAGACCAGCGGTGCTGCTCCGATGATCCGCAGTTCGGCGCAGGCTCGCTCGGCCCATGCGGCGGCACCGAGCCGTTCGAAAGTCTCGGCAGCGTGGGTGAGAAGGGCCCAGGCGGCGGTGCGTTCGCGGGCGTGACGCAGGCGGATCGCATGGGCCAGCTGGATCCGTGCCGTTTCGAACGGGAACCGCGCGGCCGCCGGATGGGAGGTGGCGCGTGCGAACATTTCGCCGGCCTCCCGCTCGGAGCCCGCGGTCATCGCGAGCGCTCCGTAGCAGGTCAGGGCGAGGCGCGGGGAGAGATCGGCGAAGCCCGCGTCGCGGGCGGCGAGGGCGTGGCGGCGGGCCTGTTCGGTGCGGCCGGTGTGCAGGGCCGCCTCGATGAGGTCGAGGAGGGTCCGTGACGCCGGGGCGCAGTAGGGCCGGAACGTGCCCGGTGCCGTGATGTCGACGGCGTGGCGGTACGCGGCCTCATAGTCGCCCGCGCTCAACGCTGCCGTCACGGCAATGGAGTCGGCGAGGTCGGTGACGAGGCCGATCCCGCGCGGCCTGGCCCAGGCGTCGATCTCTGCCCGCAGTTCGAGGGCCCGAGCGATCTCGCCGCGCAGCGCCGCGAGTTGCGCCAGGTAGCCACGTGTCTGGTGGGCGAGGAGATGACGGCCGTGCTCGATCTCCAGAGCGAGGGCCCGTTCTCCAGTCCGCACAGCGGCGTCCCAGTCGCCGGACCCCATCTGGTCCAGCATGATCACCTTCAGCATGAGTATGCCGCTGAACACGGCGCCGGTCGCCAGTTCGCGGTCCACGACGCGTTCCAGATGAGGTCGGTACTGACTGACGATGTCGAGGTAATAGGCCGCGGTGGCCAGGCGCGTGACATCCCAGGGCTCCCGGTCGCGCAGGTTCGCCGCAGCCCGCTCGAGCGGCTCGGCCCAGCCACGCCCGTGCAGGACCACGTCGCTCCAGGTGTTGCTGTAGATCTGTGTCTGCTCGGTGACGAGGTCGCCGAGGGACGCGAGCGTCTGATGAGCCTCGTTCCACAGGGCGGGGTCAGCGGCGTACTGGCTGACGGCGAGCAGGAGGACTTGCGCGCGGGTGAGGGCCTCCGTGGGTTCGCCGTCCAGGCCCTCGATCGCCGCCATCAGCTGTCGGCGGGCGGAGCGCACGTCACCGTCCTCGAAGAACGCCTGGTGGATGGCGTTGACAGCCGCGTCCGGCCCGGAGGTGAGAGGGACCGGGGGAAGCTCACTGCCGAGCCGGGCCGCGTATCCGGAGAGGAACGTCGCATAGCTGAGCCGCCGGGCCCGTTCCACGAGGTCCTCGCTCAGCTCGGCGGCACGGGTCAGCCAGCCGACGACGGTGAGGGCGCCGCCACGGCGGATCGCCGAATGGGCCGCGGCCTCCAGCGCCCGGGCGGCCTCCTCGTCGGGTGCGACACAGGCCGCGGCCAGATGCATCGCACGTCGTTCGAGGTCGTCCCGGTGGACGTCCGCGAGCACGCGATGCGCCGCCCGACACTGCTCGGGGGTCGCCATCTGCACGACACTCGACCGGACCAGCGGATGCCGGAAGGTGACGTCCCCGGTGATCGGTTCGGCGTCCAGCAGGCCACACGCCACCGCCTCGTCGACGTTCCGCATCCGGTGGCGCGGCTTCGGCCCGCCGTCGCGCGGCCGGGTCCCGACACCGGCGAGCGCGCCCATCAACAGTTCCGCACGGACCGGGTCACTGAGCGCGGCGATGCGGGAGCCGTACAGGTGGTGCAGCCTCCGTGGCAGCCCCGCATCGCCGGCCTGGGACGGTAGTTCCAACAGGGCGAGGGGATTGCCGAGAGCCTGGTCCAGCACCCATTGGCGCACCCGCTCATCCAGGGAAGGGTGGCGCTGGTCGAGCAGGCGCACCGCATCCTCGTCGGTGAGCGGGCCGACCGATATCTCGGGCAGCACCGCCGTGTCGAACCGGGAGATGACCTCGTCCCGGACGGCGACCAACAGCTTCACCGGGACGCCCCCGATCCGGCGCCCGACGAAGCCGAAGACGTCGGCGCTGGAATCGTCGAGCCACTGGCCGTCATCGAGGATCATCAGCAGAGGACGTCGCGTGGCGATGTCCGACAGCAGTTCGAGCACCGCGATGCCGAGCGTCATCAACGAGGGAGGATCGTCGGCTCGCCGCCCGGTGATCGCGTCGAGCACCGTGCGGCTGTCATCGTTCAGCGGGAGCAACTGGTAGAGCAACTGATGCAGTCCGGAATAGGGCAGTTCGGACTCAGCCTCGACCCCGGTGATCCGGCTCACGAGCTGGCCGGCCCGGACGGCCAGCTCCGCCGCTTCCTCAAGCAGAGCGCTCTTGCCCACTCCCGCCTCGCCCCGTACGACGAGCACCCGCCCGGCGGTGGACTCAACCATGCCGGAGATCTCCGCCCGCTCACGATCCCTACCGATGATCATCGCTGACTCCCCCTTCTCCGCCGTAATCTGCCTGGTGATCAGCTTGGCTTGGCCGGAGGCCCCAGGGCCCCAGGGAGTGTCCCTGGTCTTCTCCTCGGGGGGCACGGGTATGCGCCCGGCCCGGCACGGGCCCGGCGCTCGTCGTCGTCAGGGTGACGGAGAGAGCGGCCGGGGCCGGCCGTCCTCGACCCAGGCGATCAACGCGGTGAGATCATCGGCCTGGCCCCCGCTCAGGCAGCAGTGCTCGGTGCCCGGCGCCAGGAACGGCCGGAAGAAGTCATCGACGTCACCTCCGGTCGCGCGTTCGACCCGCCGCCGATAGTCGACCGTGCCCTTCGTGGGAATCAGAGGGAGTTGGGCTGGCGACTCACTGTCGCCACCGCCCTGTTCACCGCGCATCGGTCACCTGACGGTCGGTCGTTCCGACGTCGTCTGACTCACCGTCAGATGACCGATGTGCGCAAACCGGTGCACAGCCGAAGGTGGGAGCGTCCGCACCGCTCACGCGGAAGGTGAACTCCATGAACAACCACTACAGGCGGCTTTTCGCCGGCGTCGCCGCGACAGTCGCCGCCGCCGTCTGCGTTTTCCCCCTCGCCGCCATGGCAGACGCGGCCAGCCGGACGCCGAAGCCGAAGCCGACCATCATCCTGGAGCCCGGCGCGTTCGCCGACGGCTGCAGTTGGAACCGCATCATCGCCGGTCTGCGCCGCGACGGCTACCCACTGCGCGGCGTCGCCTCCGACGCCGCCGCGCCACATGGTCTGATCGCCCACATCGACGGGCTCGTCATCCTCATCGGCCACTCCTGCGGCGGCAGTGTCATCAGCGCGGCCGGCACCGGAAACAGCAAGGTCAAAGCCCTCGTCTACGTGGCGGCGTTCCTGCCGGAAGCCGGCGAAAGCGTACTCGGCCCGAGCACCGAGTTCCCCGGTTCGACCCGGCCCGACGCCCTTGAGACGGTCACCGGCCCCGACCTGTACATCCGGCAGGACGCCTTCCACGGCCAGTTCGCCGCTGACGTTCCCGCCCGGCGGGCAGCGCTGATGGCCGCATCCGAACGCCCGGTGGCGCAGGCCGTGCCGGGGGAGAAGGCGACGGCCTCCGCCTGGTGGGAGACCCACGTCACCGAGGTGGCCGCGTCCCACGCGGTCGCCGTCTCTCCCCCTGGCGTCGTCATCGGCGTCATCGAAACCGGCGCCCGTGCCACCCGCTGAGGAAACGTCATGGACCGGGAACTCGAAGTCGTCATCGTGCCGGTGTCCGGCGTGGACCGCGTGAAGGCCTTCCATATCGAAACGCTCGGATTCCGGCTCGACGCGGACCTCCCCGTCCGCGACGGCTACCGCGTCAACCAGGTGACCCCGCCGGGCTCCGCTTGCTCGATCATCTTCGGTGACGGGCTGACCCCGACGGCTCCGGACTCCCACCTGGGCCCGCATCTGATCGTCACCGGCCTCGAAGCCGCCCTCAAGGACCTCGCCGCCCGTGGCGTGACGGTGAGCGGGCCGGTCCGCGACGGGTCAGGTGTCTTCCACCACGCCGGCGACGCCGAACGGGTGCCCGGGTTCCATCCCGAGTGTGTCAGTTACGGCTCGTTCGCCTCCTTTCATGACCCCGACGGGACCCTCGAGGAGCTCACCCAGCGCGCTCGCGGCCGCTGAACCACTGTCCCCCACGGGGAGGGCGGACCACCGCCCTCCCCGTCCACCTTTGGAGATCCTGTGCGTATTTTCGACGTCATCGTCATCGGCGCCGGACCGGCCGGCGAGAACGTCGCCGGCCGGACGGCCGCCGCCGGGCTGGACACCGTCATCGTGGAAGCCGAACTGGTCGGCGGAGAATGCTCCTACTGGGCGTGCGAACCCAGCAAAGCGCTGCTACGGCCGGTACTGCTGCACGCCGGGGCACGCGGCATGCCCGGCATCGACCCGGGCCCGCTGGACGTCGAAGCAGTCCTGCGGCATCGCGACCGAATGTCCGGCGACGGGAACGACCAGTCCCAGGTGCAACGGGTGGAGCAGGCGGGCATCACCCTGATCCGCGGGCACGGACGGCTGTCCGGGCCACGAATCGTGGATGTGACCGGTGCCGACGGCGCCGTCCTGCGACTGTCGGCCCGGCACGCCGTGGCCGTCTGTACCGGGACCCGCGCCGCCCTCCCGCCGCTGCCGGACCTCGCCGCCCTGCGGCCCTGGACCAGTCGCGAAGCCACCAGCGCCACCCGGGTCCCGCCACGGCTGGCCATCGTCGGCGGGGGCGTCGTCGCCGTTGAGATGGCCACGGCCTGGCAAGCCCTCGGCTCGCAGGTCACCCTCCTCGTCCGAGAATCCGAGCTGCTTCCCCGGATGGAACGTTTCGCCGTCGACCTGGTCACCGACGTGCTCCGCGCCTCGGGCGTCGACCTGCGGTTGGACACGTCCATCACCGCCGCGACCCGCGCCGCCGACGTACGCCTCGTCTTGTCCGACGGAGAGGTGCTCCACGCCGATGAACTCCTGCTGGCGACCGGCCGCGCCCCCCGCACCGACGACCTCGGCCTGGAGACCGTCGGCTTGCGCCCCGGTATGTGGCTGCAGAGCGACGACACCTACACCGTGCCCGGCGTCACCGGCGATTGGCTGTATGCCGTCGGCGACGTCAACCAGCGCGCCCTCATCACCCACCAGGGCAAGTACCAAGCGAGGATCGCCGGCACGGTCATCGCCGAACGCGCCCGCAACCATCCCCTTGACCGCAGCCCGTGGAGCCGCCACACCGGAACCGCCGACCATGCCGCCGTCCCTCAGGTCCTCTTCACCGATCCCGAGATCGCCTTCGTCGGCCTCACGGCCGCCGACACCGCGCGTCTGGGCAGGGATGTCCACATCGTGGACTACGACCTCGGCCTCGTCGCCGGCGCCCACCAGCACAGCCCTGGTTATCGGGGCCGCGCCCGCATCCTCCTCGACCCCGCCCGTGGCACCCTCCTGGGCGCGACCTTCGCCGGCCGCGGCGTCGCCGAACTTCTCCAGTCCGCGACGTTCGCCATCACCGGCGAGATCCCGCTGGACCGCCTCTGGCACGCCGTCCCGGCCTTTCCCACGCTCAGCGAGGTCTGGCTCCGTCTCCTCGAAACCTACCGGGACACCGTCGCACCCCTGCCCAGTGGGCGCTGAGACCGCATCAAGAAGAGAGCCCGAACATGGAGTGGATCTTCCTGCCATGGACCCTCATGGCCTATCTGACCAGGGATTCCGATCCGACCGGCCGGCACTGGATCGAGCGGAACCGGTACGAGCCTCCCGGAGCCGCGGAGAAATGGCTGATCGAGATCGTCTATGAGACGGTTGTCGCCGAAACCCGCTGCACGAGATGCGGCGCCCCTCTGGACCGCCCCCGTCTCCGAGCAGACGCCTGGCCTGTCCGGGTCGCCACCCGGTGCCGGGGCAGCGCCCGCCACCGCCACCGCGCCGACGTCTCCCGAGCTCCGGACGGCCTCCACACCGGCCCTCTCATCCGCGCCTAGCTGGAGCCCTCATGAAAGTGATCTTCGGCTGCGTCCGTGCCCTGGCCGACGCGCTCCGCCGCGCCGCCGAAGCCCACGCTTCCGACTCCGGCCCAGGCCTCGGTTCCGACTGGCCCGATTGGTATGCCTACCACATGGCCGCCTTCAACGGCTTCGGCCGCTTCACCCCTCTCCCGGAGCCGGTCCGCCCGGAGGACACGACCGCCACCCACCCCGCGGCTTCTCCGCCCGACCCCAACGGCGGCCGCGATCCCGGCCACGAATTCGTCCTCCGCTACGTCACTCCGGACTTCTGACCTACCGGACACCGTGTCCGGATCGGCGATCACGCCGACCCTCTCGCCCCACCCACACCGACTTCGTGGCCGGCCTCGTTCAGCGGTACCACGTCCACGGGACCGGCCCCGTGTGCATGGCCCACTCCGGGGGCCTGGCTTCTTCTGGGAGTACATGCGGATGCCGGCCCTCGAAGAGGACCTGACCATGGTGTACGTCGAGCCCATCGGCAGCAAAGGACAATCGCCTGCCCTCACACCCGAACGGGTACACGCGGGAGCGCTGCAGCAGTTTCCTGGGGATGCTCATCATCCTGCTCAGTGGCCCGAAGGCGCACCTGCTGGGGCACTCGCATGGCGCTCTCGTCGCCGCTTCTCACGCCCTCCACCGCTCCGAGCAGCCGGCCAGGGCCGCGCTGTACGAGGGCGCTCCCGTCACCGGCCCGGAACACGGCGCCGAGGCGGGTCGCATGGCGGAGGCGTTCACAGCGAAGCACGCCCACCACCCGGGGCGACGAGGAACGATACGGCCCGTTCCAGGACGCGATCCGGGCCACGTACACCTCCGGCCTGGAAGAAGGTCTCGTCCCCGACACCGATGATCGCGCCGCTCTCAAGGACCTGACGGTGTCGCCCTGGTGATCGTGGGCAGGTGCGACGTGATCGGCGGTGTTATAACGTGGGCGATCCGGCCGTTGCCGCGCTTGATCTCTCCGCAGTCCGGGGCGAGGTCACCCGTGATCAGACGCATCAGGGGGAGTCTTCCCGCCGCCGTTGGGACCGGTCAGTGCGACCAGGCGCTGCTCTTCGCGCAGCACGCGCCCGGCCTTCCCGCTCGGTGCGGACGGCCTCCTTATGATCAGTGAAATCGCAGCCGTAGAAGCGGAGTGTCGTCGGGCCGGCGAAGGAGGGGTTCGAGCAGACGATGGCGGAGCCGAACATGAAACGGCCCCGGAGGTGGTGAGGGCAGAGCCGGGTGCCCTGCCCTGCGTGGACGGGGGAAGGCGGGCGTGACGCTACGGATCCGCTATCTCACCCGAAACCGTCGTCTTCGCCCGCCAGGTCCATGTTCCGGTATCCGTGTGATCAGTCGTCACTCTTGAAGATCGTCAATACCCGTAGCACCTCCAGGTAGATCCACACCAGTGTCGTGGTGAGACCGAAAGCGGCGAGCCAGGCCGTCTTGCGCGGAGCACCGTGGGCGATGGCGTCCTCGACCTGCTTGAAGTCCAGGGCGAGGAAGGCTGCGCCGAGCACGATGCCGACGAGACCGAAGACGATGCCGAGACTTCCGCTGTGGAAACCGAGGCCGTTGCCCGCGCCGAATGAGGAGAAGAGGGCATCGGCGATCAGCAACAGCAGGAAGCCCATCGCGGCGGCGCCGACGAAGCCTGCGAACCGCTGAGTGACCCGGATCCAGCGCATGCGGTAGGCGATGAGCGTACCTGCGGACACCGCGAAGGTGCCGAGCACCGCCTGACCGACCACACCCGGCGCGATGTGCGTCGAGACAGCGCCGGAGAACACGCCGAGGAAGACGCCCTCGAACGCCGCATATCCGATGATCAACGCCGGGAACGGGGTCGGTTTGACCGCCTGGATGATCGACAAGACAAAGGCGATGAGCGCTGCGGCCACGGCGATTCCATAGGATCGGCCGAGGTTCGCCTCGTCGACGGGCAGCAGCAGCCAGGACAGCACGGCCGTCAGGACCACGATTCCAAGGGTCGTCGCGGTGCGGACGATGACCTCATCCATGGTCAGCGAGGCTGAGTCGACCTGCCGACCAGTGTCGGCGAGGGGGGCGTAGGGGCTGGTCCCGTACTCGCCTGCTGCGGCGTTCACGGGGTCGCGCTGATACTGGCCCGAAGGGCCGGTGCTCCATCGGGAGAGGATCGGGTTGCTGCTCTTCATGTCATTTCTCTCTGTCCGCCGCATCTGCGGCCGGTACGAATGGTTGATCAGTCGGGTTGAGCTTTCGGCCGGTCGAGCAGGTCCATGAGGAGGCCGTCCAAGTTCAGCCCGCTCATCTCGGCCTCGGCCACCTCCGCACGTCGCCGGTGGTATGAGTTCGGGCGCCGAATGCGCTCGCCATGGTGACTGATCACGGTGGTGCCGGGAGGCCCTCTCTGTAGGACGAGGTCTGTGCCTCCACTCTTCGCCAGGGGGAGGATCTCGCGCATCGGTCACCTGACGGTCAAAGGTCCGGGTGCACTGGGTCACTTGACCTGCAGAGGGCCCGAGAAAGACTTGCGCAGGGATGACGGAGCGACCAGGGGTAGCAGGACGGCGAGGAACTTGCCCTTGAGCGTGCCCGGCCGCCGGGTCAGCTCCACGTCGACCCGGGTGCCGCCGGATTCGGGGCTCATCGTGAAGACCCAGCCGCCACCGCCCCCGAAGAGCTTGGAGTCGAGGGTGGTGATGGTGACCGTGTCACCGTCCGGTTCCCACTCATAACGCGCGCGTTCCCAGGCGGCGGCGGTGCCCTCGGTGACTTCGGCCCAGGTGGCGCCGAGGGAGTGGACCTCAAAGTGCCCCGCGTCGATCGTGGGCCAGACATCGGCGCGAGAGGGACCGAAGTCGGTCAACACCCTCAACACCTCCTTCGGGCTGAGTGCGGACACGAGGTGGAAACGTACGACTGCCATGAGAGCTCCTTGACAGAGGAATCAACCGGTCTGACTGGTGACGGGAGATTTCCACGAGCCTGCGTCACCCGCCAAGACGGTTATGTATGTGTTCCAGCTCGCAGGAAGCGCAGTCATTTGACTGATGTCAGTCGCGGCACCGCAGCGCACAGTTGGTGCGCGAAGGACAGACCAACCCGAAGCGGCAGAGAGGCCCATGACCAGGACCAACGTCACTTTCCTCGGCGGCGGCATCCGAATCGCCGCGCATCTGTACACCCCCGACACCCCGGCAGCAGGCCCGTGGCCGGCGCTCGTCGTCGGATCACCCTCGCCTTCGACGCCGCCTACCAAAGCGAAGCGTCTCCGGCAGCTACTCACTGGCCGCGACCACCACGTCAGGGCTGTGGCCACCGTCTCCACCGCCGAACCCGCCCGCCAGTGCCGGCTGGGGGCCGACGGTACCCAGGACCCGGCCGTCTTCCAGTCCTTGCTTGCCGCCGCCGCTCAGGCGCGCGGCACCGCCACACGCGGGGAGGACCCCGGCGCGATGACGATGTTCCCGGACACCGCCGAACAGGCCGGCGCGCACGGCATCGAGGCTTCGAGTACTACTGCACCCCCGCGGCGAACACGAACGTTCAGCTGAAACACTGTCCCTGGTGGCCAAGCAGGCGCACTGGAACCTGTCTAGCGGTCCGGCAGATCGCCGTTCTGGTGCAGGGCGGCGGCGAGTTGGCGGCGGGAGGTGATCCCGAGTTTTCCGAAGACATTGCGCAGATGCCACTCGACGGTGCGAGCGCTGAGGAACATCTGGCCGCCGATCTCCGGATTCGTGAGGCCGTCGGCCGCGAGGCGGACGATCAACGTCTCCTGGGCGGTGAGGGTGCTCTCGCTCTCCACTGCGCTTTGCCGGACCCGTTCGCCGGTCGCCAGCAGTTCGCGGCGGGCGCGTTCGGCGAACGCCCTCATCCCCAGATCGGTGAACATCTCGTGAGCGATCTTCAAGTGGTGTCGGGCATCCACACGGCGATTGTCTCGACGAAGCCACTCGCCGTAGAGCAGGTGTGCTCGGCCCAGCTCGGGCCGCAGCGGGGTCCGGCCAAGCCGATCGATGGCCTCCAGATAGCGCTGCTCGGCGACGTCTCCGTCGCTGAGCAGCGCGCGCGAACGGGCTTCCAGGCCGAGCCCCACGTCTGTGCCGCCGGCCGTCGTCGACTCCGCCAGCCGGGTGAGGGCCGCTTCGGCGGCCCCGACGTCCCCGGTGCGGGTGGCGGCTTCGACCAGTTCAGGCAGCGCCCACAAGGCGATGAACAGGTCGGAGGAGCTCTCGCTGGACGCGACGGCGGCGGCCAGTGCCTCGCCGTAGCGGCCGAGCCCGTTGTAGAGGACCGCTGCCACCCAGTTGGCGTACGTAACGCTCATGCCCTGGCCGGTCACCGCGACCTCGACGATCATCGAGTGGATGAGCGGGACAGCCTTCTCCTCATCGCCGCGCAGACAGGCGAGCATCGTCGGGCCGAAGGCGGCTGCGGGTGCTCCGGTCGCCTCGCAGACCGTCTCGGCCTCGGCGAACATGGCCGCAGACGCCGCGAATTCGCCCGACCAGGCGGTCACGGTTCCCAGCGTGGCCAGCACGATAGGCAGCAGGTCGAACGCGCCCACCGCCCTCAGCACCTTGAGCTCCCGTTCGAGGAGGAAGCGCCAGTTGGTGAAGTCCCAGCTGCCGACTGCGGCGGCGTGCGCGAACCAGCCCCAGCGCAGTACCTCTTCCGGGGTGAGGGAGGCGTCGACGATCGCGCTGACGGCTCTCCGCATGATCGGTGCCGCGGCGGCCGGGCCCTCCACGATCACCTGCGCCAACGCGTGGAGGACGAGTTCGGCCTCATCCGGGTGCGCCGACACCGGCAGCCTGCGGGCGGCTTGAGACACGTCCGCCAGGCTTCCGCCGATCGCGAGGTCACCCGCGAACATCGCGGCCATCCACGCGTTGAGGTAGGTCTCGCGAGCCAGGTCGAGGTCGAGCGGTTCGAGTCGCTTGGCCGCCTTCAGCAGCAGCGGCGGGCCATCGCTGCCCAGCCCGGAGGCGAAGGCGACATTCCCACGCAGCAGGTCCGCGCGGGCGCTCTGCAGTTCGGTCAGCGGTTCCGCCCGCACGATCGCGAGCAGTTCGAGGACGCGGTCGTAGGAGCCGGCCTGCAGGTTGGCGTGAGCGGCGGCGAGCATATGGTCGGCCCGGCGCGCCGGGTCGACGGTCAGGGCAGCGGCCTGCTCCAGGAACGCCGCCGCCGCATTGGGTCCGCCGCGGGCTTGAGCCCTGCTCGCGGAGCGCTCGAGGTCGGCTGCGGCCTCTTCGTCCGGCCCGTCCGTCGACTGCGCTCGATGCCATGCCCGGCGATCCGGATCGTCGATCGGATCGGTCGACTCGGCCAGCGCTCGATGCACAGCGCGCCGCTGCTCGGCCGTCGCCGACCGGTAGGCGGCCCTTCGGAGCAGCGGATGCCGGAAGCTGATCCGCTGCCCGAAATCGGCGAGTCCCGACTCCATCGCGGGCCGGGCCGCCAGGTGCGAAATCCTGAGGAGGCCGGCGGCCCGCCAGATCAGCTTCGCGTCGCCCGAGGGCTCGGCCGAAGCCAGGCAGATCAGCAGCCTGGTGTCGCCGGGCAGCGCATCCAACTGCCGGGCGAAACTCTCCTCGATCCGCCCCGACAGCGGAGCCGTTCCCGGAAATCCGAATCCGCCGGCCAGTTCCTCGCGGGACATCGTCCGCGGCAGCTCCAACAATGCCAGCGGATTGCCCCGCGTCTCGGCCACGATCTGATCCCGTACTCGCGCGTCGAGCGGCCCCGCCAGCGCGGCGGTGAGCAGTTCGTGCGCGTGCTGATCGGCCAGCCCGTCGAGGCGCAGCTCACGAACGCCGGCCACCTCGTCGGTCGGAGTTCGCACCCCGAACACGATGCCGATCGGGTCGGCCCCGAGTCTCCGCGCGACGAAGCCGAGTGCCTGAGCCGACGCCCGGTCCAGCCAATGCAGATCATCCACCACGCAGAGCAGCGGCCGCTCCCTGGAGACCTCCGACAGCAGGCTGAGGACGGCCATCCCCACCAGGAACCGCGGCGGAGGCGGACCCTCCGCCAACCCGAACGCGGTCCGCAAGGCCAGCTGCTGTGGCTTGGGCAGCGCCTCCAACCGCTCCAGCCACGGGCTGCACAGCTGGTGCAGCCCGGCGAAGGCCAACTCCATCTCCGACTGCATGCCTGACACCCGCAGCACCCTGAATTCGCGCGCATTGGCGGCCATATCGTCGAGGAGTGCCGTCTTGCCGAGCCCCGCGTCCCCGCTCAGGACGAGCGCCCGTCCCTCACCTGCGCGAACGGCCTTCAGAAACCCGGTAAGCGTCTCCCGCTCACTGAGCCGGTTGACCAACTTGGCGGGCGCGCCTTCCAGACTCGGCATCACCAACACATCCTTTCACCAGCGCGGATAATGCCACGAGGGCAAAGGCCTCAGCAATTTTCTCGCTGGTGGCCGGGCGCAAGAGAGGGAGGGGCCTCGCATGGAGAGGCTGTTCGCGGTCCAGAAGCCTCGACGGCTTGCACAGCGCTACGAATGTCCTGAAGATCTTGGTGGTCGGCCAGATCGGGCTCGGGAATTCAGCCTCGGGTCATGATGGGCCGTCGGAGGGTTCCGGCCGGGCCTGAGGTGTGGGTCGTGCGCCGGGAGTGTGTTC
Organism: Nonomuraea sp. JJY05; assembly: GCF_043496855.1. Classification (NCBI taxonomy): domain Bacteria; kingdom Bacillati; phylum Actinomycetota; class Actinomycetes; order Streptosporangiales; family Streptosporangiaceae; genus Nonomuraea; species Nonomuraea sp. JJY05. Next base: position 85,768 of record NZ_JBIEIS010000030.1, on the reverse strand, counting down.
GCGTTCCTGGCCGAACACCGGCGGAGGTTGTTACCGCCGCAAGCGTTCGCGGACATGTACGCGCCGGTGCATGGGCGTCCGTCGGTACCGCCGGGCCTGCTGGCCCCGGTGGTGGTGCTGCAGGCGCTGCATGGATTGTCCGATGAGGAGGCGGTCGGCCTGCCGGCCCTGATCGCCGGCCAAGACGTCGAACCCGCCGCCGGCTCCGACGGGCGGTGGCGGATCGCCCGCCGCACCGCACCCGACCGGATCATCTCCACCGTCGATCCACAGGCCCGCCACATCCACAAGAGCGGTCAGCACCGTGACGACGGCCACAAGGCTGGACCTGGCGGTCGAGCCGGAGACCGGGCTGTTCACCGCCGTCGCGTTACGCCCCCGGTGCTGGAGCCGCCCACCACGAGGCCGCCGTCGCCCCCGGCCTGCTCGCCGCCGAAGACGGTCCGCTGCAGATCCTGGCCGATGCCGCCTACTCCGCCGCCGAGCTGCGCGCCGCCCTCACCCGACGCCGGTCACCGGCTGCTGATCAAAACGCCCGCGCTCAAGCCCGCCGTGGCCGGCGGATTCACCCCCGATGACTTCGCCATCGACACGAGCGCCGGCACGATCACCTGACCGCCGGGCACACCGTCCCGCTCGCCGCACCCTCGGGCCTCCACCAGCAGCGCCGCGCAACCTTCACCGGCCTGTGCGCCGCTTGCCCTCTGCATGATCGCTGCACCACCGCCAAGACCGGCCGCGTGGTGACCATCCGCCCGCACCACGACCTGCAAGCCGCGGCCCGCCACCAGGCCGCCACCGACCCCGCCTGGCAGGACGACTGCCGGCGCCGGCGGCCCATGGGGGAGCGCGCCGTGGCCTGGCTAATCGCCCGCGGCAACCGCCGTCTGCCTACCGCGGCAGCCACGCCAACGACCGCCGGCTCCACCACCGTGCCGCCGCACGCAGCATCGCCAGCTCTGCCGCGATCGTGTCGGAGGCGACGCCGGTCGCCACGGCTGATTCCAGCCGATGGACGTCGGCCAGCAGGTGCCCATCCGCCGCATAACACATTCTGGAGGTGCCGGTGAGGTTCCACGAGACATGCCATACCTGCGCGTCCTGGCTGAGCCATGCGAGAACCCGGGGATGGGCCGGCATAGGTGAACCCGTCGGGTTCGACGAGCATCGTGGTCGCTCCGGCTGCCCTAGATAGACGAGGTCCCGGTCATCGACCTCGTCGAATTCGCTCATGGCCGGCCGGCCGCCGCCGGTCAGCCGCCGTCCCACCTCGGCCTGCGTCAGGGGCTCCGAGCGGGGTAGGACCACGGTCCAGGCAAGCCCTTCCGACAGCCATGCGGAGTCGGCCCGGAGCACCTGTTCGTAGCGCGCCACGACGGTCCGGAAATCCATGAAGGCCGATCCTCTCTTTTTGCGAAAGCGGGCCGTCGCGGGAATGACCCCCGCGACGGTGCTGGACAGGGACAACAAGCGGTGGATCAGCCCAAGAGACGATGGCATGCGATGTTGCGCAGCCGAAACTCAGGTTTGCGACCGGGGAACAACTCGTCGCACTTCGTGCCGAGCAGCGATGAACTCCTGCCCTACCCGTGGGCGCTCGGCGAGGCCGGGCGCGGATTGCTCGATGCACGCTTTGACCGCGGGCTCGACCGGGGAGAGGGACGGCCGGCTCCAGGATCGGTCGGCGGCGGGCGTCCGAGCCCCTGGTAACCACGCGGCTTATCGACGAGTGCACGATTTCTGACCGCCGTCGTGTGCCGGGCGCCGCCGCCACCGTCGGCTCGCTCCTCGGTTGCTTCCTGAGGAGAGTCAGTGATGCCGGCGAGGGAAAGGGGGGAGACGCTCGGCTCATGCCCCAGCGCAGAAACTGCGGGGACATCATTGCCAGGGACGTCACGCGAAGCGTCCGTGGCCCGAGAGGAAGAGTCCGGCTGGCCGCCGGATCTGACTGCCCCAGCCCCGCTCAGCTATCGTGGCGGCTATGACGGCGGAGGCTCCGCCCGCCAGCAGCAGACTTCTGGCACGCACTCGCCCACGCGGTCGTTCACCCTTGTCGGGCATTCTCTGCTCCCAGGTGCTCTTGATCGTTACGGTCCGTAGAGTAGCTGCGACTCTTCGAGCGTTCGGGGAGCTTGATCTTCCCTTGATGGTTCGTGACATTGGCATCTGGAGCGTCGGGGCCGGCGACTCGGACATGCATTGAAGCCCAGCCGTGTCGAGTGCGCCAAATTCCGGGTCAGATACCCGGTCCTATGCGCCAGACCTCCAGTCACGGGCAGCCCGGTACATCGTAGGCGCGGCGCCACGGCTAGGTTGTGTGCCGCTGGCGCTGCCGATTCCAGCCGTCTCAAGAACGGCCCTGCCGAGGCGTCCGGCGGAATCGGTGCTGCCCTTCGCGGCGCTGTCCGAGCTCGGACGGACCGGAGCCAGCCGCATGGTGACCTTCACCCAGAGCGCAGTCTGCCGCCCGCCCAGCTCTGTCGGCCAACCGTAAGGACGGCCGGATGCTGGTGTCACTGTCCAACGTGAGCGTGGCTTCCCGCACGTCCTCGGGCTGGTGGAGCCAGGCGTAGGCGGTCGTTCCCAGCGGCGTGTGGCAGGTCCCGTCGGCGTGGGCGAAGTGGAAGTCATCGACGCGGACCGGTCCGTGGGCGCCGTCCGCGGCCTCGGCCACCGGGAACTCGCCGCTCACGCCGTTGAGGCTGCGTGCGGTGGAGGACGTGGTGAAACGGCAGGTGCCGGTGGCATCGGGCAGGTAACGGAACACCCATCGGCCGTCCCCGTCGTAAAAGCCGCCGACCGTCGACTCGGTCTCGCCGAGCGTGAAGGTCGCGGTCAGTTCGACGTCGACGAACGGGTTGCCGTGCGAGGGACCCTCGAGGACCACCTCGGTCATCGCCCAGCGGCGCGCCGAGGTGGGCACGGTGACCGATGCGGATCCCTGCGCGGTGCCCTCGCTCTCGTAATCGGCACGGGGCTGCACCCTCGGTTCGTCGTCGCGTTCGGGGACCGCGATGTCAATCTGGGTGAGGTCGTCCCAGATCCGTTCCTTCACCTGCGGGTCGTCGATCAGACCGGGGTAGTCGAGGATGAACCGCAACTGCCCGGACCGCTGCTCGAGGATCTGCGGCTGGTCGAGCACACGGGGCAGGTAGCGGTCGACGACTGCTCGCGCCTGAGGTGTTTCCAGCACCTCGTGGATACGCGCGGATCGATCGAATTTCATCGGGTCACACCTTGTCCTTGGAGGCAGTGCCGGCTGGGTGATCAGCGAGTTGCCAGGAGCGCTGTGGCGCCGTCATCTGCGCGTGCGCCTCCGCGACGAGCCGATCGACGGTCTCGGGAGCGATCCGGCCGCCGCTGTACATCGCCATCTGCTGGAGCGACATTCCGAATGCCGGTGCGAGCGTCTCTTCGTCCGCTCCCTGCAGCAGGCCGCGTAGCAGGTCGCCGCCGACCGGGTGCTCGAGCCATTCCAGGACGGTGTTGTCGCCGGAGAGCGGAGCCGCTGTCCGGAGCGCGGCGGCGCGCGCAGCCGCGCTCCGCGTGGCCGACTCGGCGTCGGGGCCGACCGGGATCACCGACACCGAACTCGTGAGAGCGCGGCCAGGACCCGCCCGGTGAACACTGCCGGCGAGCGTGACCGACGTGCGCAGGCGTATCTGAGCGGACGACCCGCCGATGAAGAACTTGATCTTCCCGGGCTCGACGAGCCAGCCCTCGTCGAGGTCCCACAGCGCGAACATGCTCGCCGGCACCGTCGCCGTGATCCGCACCGCGGCGCCGGCCTCCAGCGACACCCGCCGGAACGCGACCAGCTTGCGCCGGGGCCGCACGGTCCGTGCGATCACGTCCTGCCCGTACACCTGGACGACCTCGTCACCGGCACGATCTCCGACGTTCACCACCGTGAACGACAGCTCGACCTCACCGTCGGTCGGTACCTCCGGCCGGCCGATCTCGACGTCACGGTAAGCGAAGGTCGTGTAGCTCAGACCATGCCCGAACGGGAACGTGGCCCCCGCGCGTCCCTCGACGTACGCGGGAGTCTGCGCCGCTCGCCAGTAGGGCAGGGGCGCGCTACCGCCGAAGTCGAGGAACGAGACGGGCAGCCGCCCGGCGGGATTGACGTCGCCGAAGAGCACGGCGGCGACGGCACTGCCGGCCTCCTCCCCGCCGAACCAGCTCGTCACGATCGCGGGAACGGAGTCGGCCATCCACCGCAGCGAGTAGGGCCGGCCGTGGCTCAGCACGACGACGGTCGGCGTGCCCGTGGCCAGCACCGCCTCGACCAGTTCTCGCTGCACGCCGGGCAGCTCGCACGTGGCGCTGTCCAGGCCCTCACCGACGGTGCCGAAAGCGTTGATACCCGCCTGGTCCCCGACGACGACCACGGCGACCTCTGCGGACCTCGCCGCTTCGACGGCCGCGGGAATGCCCGAGCGGTCCTCGTCCTGGATGGGGCATCCGGGCTCGTACAGCACCGTCGCACCGCGGGCCCGGTCGCGGATCCCGTCGAGAAACGTGACCACCGGTACGGACTCCACCATCAGGCGGGCTTGGTCCGCTCCCGTCGAGCCGCCGAATTCGGCGGCCTCGTCCGCGCGAGCCGTCGGGTCTGCGGCGAGCGCGAACCGCTTGGCCATGCTGTCGAGCACCGGGTAGCTGTAGTTGCCGAGCTGTCCCAGCAGACGGTCGGCGTTCGGGCCGATCACCGCGATCGTCGCGGTGCCCGGGTCGAGGGGAAGGAGGGGAACGCCGTTGACAGGCCCGTTGCGGAGCAGGACGACCGACTGCTCGGCGATCCTACGGGCGAGGCCGCGGGTCTCCGCGGAGTCGAGAGTCTCCGGCACCGCGTCCAGGTCGACGTAGGGCCGCTCGAACAGCCCCAGCTCGAACTTCGTCCGCAGGACCGTGCCCACCGCCAGGTCCAGGTCGGCCATCGCGAGAAGCCCGGACTCGACCGCCTCGACCAGGTGGTCGGTCGTCAATCGGGGGACGAGGTCCAGGTGCACCCCGGCGCGCACGGCCTGGGCGCTCGCGGCCGCGTCGCTGTGCGCGGTGCCGTGTTTGGTGTAGAGCTGGCTGACGGCACCGAGGTCGGAGATGACCAGCCCGTCGAAGCCCAGCTCGTCGCGGAGCAGGCCAGTGAGGTACGCGCGCGAACCGGTCACCGGAACGCCGTCGATGTCGACGTACGCCGGCATGATGCCGCGTGCCCTGCCGTCGCGGATCACCATCTCGAACGGTACCGAGTGGACCTCGCGCAGCTCGCGCGGGCCGATCGAGGCCGAGTCAGTGTTGCGACCACCGGCGCTGGCGCTGTAGCCGAGGAAGTGCTTCACCGTCGCGACGAGCGGCGTCTCGGCGTCCGCCTCCTGCATGCCGCGGACGAACGCGGTGGCCATCGAGCCGACGAGGTACGGCTCTTCGCCGTACGTCTCCTCCACCCGGCCCCAGCGTGGATCCCGTGCCGTGTCGGCCAGCGGCGACAGAGCCTGCCGGACGCCGGTGCGTGCCATCTGCATCCCGATCGCGGTGCCCATCCGCTCGATCAGCTCCGGGTCCCAGGTGGCAGCCTGGGCGATCGCATCGGGGAACACGGTCGCGCCCTGGATCTTCAGCCCGACCAGAGCTTCTTCGGCGACGAGAACGGGAATGCCCAGCCGCGTGTCCTCGACGTGTTTGCGCTGCAGTTCGTTGACCGCGGCGGCGATCTCGCGCGGGGGCCTTTCGAGGCTCGCCAGCGCTGCGACGACGCCGCCCCACCCGGTGGACGGTGGGTTGTGGACGTCGATCACGGGTGCGGTGGGTGCGGCGAGCTGCGCGGCTTTCTCCTCGAGGGTCATCCGGCCGAGCAGATCCGCGACCCGGTCGTCGACCGGCAGCGACACGTCACGGTAGGGCGGTTCGGGATGCAAGACGAGTGTCCTTTCAGTGGGTACGTGAGGTCGCGGCCAGCTCTTCCAGCCGTTCGACGGGCAGGTCGAGGCCGGAGATGTTGATGAACTGGCGCATGGTCATCGACCTGACCATCGCCATGTGCTCCTCGGAGATCGTCGCGTCAGCGAATCCGAGCGCTTCCAGGGTGGGCTCCGCGATGACGGGGTGCTCGAGCCAGGCGCCGATGGTGGAGTCGAGCGTGACCTCCCGAGCGACGATCTCACCGGCCAGTTCGACGCTCGACGTCACCTCGACCGTGTGTGCGTCCGGGCCGACCTGCACCTCGTACGTGGCCGGTGCGACGACCCACGCGCCGGCGTCGATGTCCCAGTACGCGAACGCCCGGCGGCCGAGCTCGAACCGTACGGTCTCCCTCTGCCCGGGGCTGAGCTCGATCTTCGTGAACGCCCGCAGTTCCCGCACGGGGCGCCGCACCGGCCCTGCCGTGGTCGCCACGTACACCTGCACGACGTGCTTGCCCTCCCACCCGCCCGTGTTCTGCACCTCGACGTCGACCGTGGCGGTGTCCGGACCTGTGACCCGCGCCGACACCGAGCGGGTGACGAAGGTCGTGTACGACAGCCCGTGGCCGAACGGATAGCGGACCGGCGTGCTGAACGTGCTGAACTGCCGGTAGCCGACGTACACCCCCTCGCCGTAGCGGACGTGGCCCTGCTCGCCCGGGAAGTTCAGCGAGCTGGCGTGGTCCTGCAGACGCAACGGGATCGTCTCCGCGAGGTGCCCAGAGGGGTTGCGCACGCCGAACAGCAGATCGGCGATCGCGCGTCCACCGCCCTGCCCCAGGACAAAGGCTTCGAGCACGGCGTCGACGTCGTCGTGCCACGGCTCGAGCGAGACGACACCGCCGTTGGACAGCACGACGACCGTGCGCGGGGCGAAAGCGGCGACGGCGCGGATCAGCTCGACCTGCTCCGCGGGCAGGTCGAGCGAGTCGCGGTCGACGCCTTCGGATTCCCAGCGCTCGCTGAGTCCGGCGAAGACGACGGCGACGTCGCACTCCCGAGCCGCCTCCACCGCCTCGGCCACGAGCTCCTCCGAGCCGGGCTCGTCCAGGCGGTACCCGGCGGCGTAGGCGACGGCCGATCCATGTGCCGTGGCCACTGCCCGGATCTCGTCCACCGGGACGTCGACCCGGTAGGCGTTCACGTGCGCGCTGCCCCCACCTTGTATCCGCGGGCGCTCGGCCAGCGCACCGAGCACGACGATCCGGACGCCGCCTCGCAGGGGCAGCGTGTCGTGCTCGTTGCGGAGCAGGACGGCGCACTCGGCGGCGAGGTCCCTGGCCAGTGCGTGGTGAGCATCAAGGTCGACCTCGGCCGTGCGCCTGCCGCGCCGGGCGTCCAGCGCTGCGATGCGGCGCACGCTCATGTCGACGACGGACTCGTCGAGTTCACCGGCGCGGACGGCTTCCAGTACCTCGTGATCCCGGCCCGCGTCACCCCCCGGCATTTCGAGGTCGAGGCCGGCTCGCACTGCGGCGACGCGGTCGACAACGGCGTTCCAGTCGGAGACGACCGCGCCCTCGAAACCCCACTCGTCGCGTAGCAGGTCCGTCAGCAGCCAGCGGTTCTCGGAGGCGAAGACACCGTTGATCTTGTTGTAGGCCGCCATGACGGTCGCCGGCTCGGCTTCACGCACGATGTGCTCGAACGCCGGGAGGTAGATCTCCCGCAGGGTGCGCGGATCGACGTCGGCGCTGATCGTCTGCCGGTTCGTCTCCTGGTTGTTGGCGGCGAAGTGCTTGACCGACACGCCCGGCCCCTCCGCCTGCAGATGCCGGACGAACGCCGCTCCGAGCACTCCGGACAGGTACGGGTCCTCCGAGTAGTACTCAAAGTTTCGTCCGCACAGGGGGGAGCGCTTGATGTTGACGCCGGGCCCGAGCACGAGGTCGACACCTTGTGCGACCGCTTCCCGGCCGATCGCGGCCCCGACGCGGGCGGCGACGTCGACGTCCCAGCTGGTCCCGACCGCGACCGCCGGGGGGAAGCAGGTGGCCGGGTCGCTGGAGAACATGGCCAGGTGGTCGTGCTCGCCGGACTGCCTGCGAAGCCCGTGCGGTCCGTCCGCCATGGTGATGCCTTCGACGCCCGCCTCCGGCAGGCTCTCGGTGGTCCAGAAGTCGCGGCCGGACAGCAGCGCGACCTTCTTCTCCAGCGCGATGCCGTCAAGGGCAGCGGGCTGCTGCTCGTCTGTCACAAGTACTCCAGCTTCAAGGAATCGGAATCAGCGCACGCTGCGGATCTTCGCCGCGGTCACCACGGCGCCGAGCCCGAGGACCGCGCCCGACAGGAACAGGACGCCGTAATTCCCTCCACCGCCGAGCCGCAGGATCACGGAGGCGATCAGCGGGGCGAGGACGCCCGCGAGGGTGCCGGAGAGGTAGTAGATGTTCATGTACTTGCCCGCCTTGTCCTTCTCGGGCATGACGTCCGAGGCGAGGGCGAGGTCGACCGAGTTGAACGCGCCGGTGCCCGCCGACAGCAGGATCCCGCCGACGGCGAAGAGCAGCATCGAAGGTGCGCTCGCGGCGACCGCGAGGCCGGCCACGATGAGCCCGGCCGCCAGGTAGATGAACGGCTTGCGCCGCTTGAACCGGTCGGAGAGCGTCCCGCCGGCGATCGAGGAACCGACCAGCGCCAGCAGGCTGAGCCCGCCGACGGCCGCGAGCTGACGTCCGGCCTGCTCGGGAGTGAAGCCCAAGCGGTCCTGCAGAAGGTACAGCTGGTAGGTGCTGAAGAACGTGGACCCGAAGGACAGGCAGAATTTCCCGAGCCAGACCAGCGCGAAGTCGGAGTGCTTGAGCGGGTTGAACCAGATGTTCTTGAATACGTCGAGGATCGATCCAACCCGCACGTCCTCGGGTGCCGGCCGATCGGGGATCACCACCAGGTACAACAGTGCCGCGGCGCCGAGGACGGCCACCGGGGTCAGGAACAGCACATAGATGTTTCCGGTCAGGAAGCTGCCGAGCAGCGTCGCCCCGACGCCCGCGACCGCGGCGGTCACTCCACCGAGCGCCCCTACCGTGCCGCGCTGCTCCGCCGGCACCTGTTCGGCGAGGAACGGGTTGATGGCGGTGCCGATCGCGGCATTGGCCAGTCCCACGACGACGTAGCCGGCCAGCATGACCGTGATCGTCGGGGCTACGGCGATGATCAGCGCGCCGATAGCCGACAGTACGAGACCCGCCGCGAGGAAGGGCCGCCGCCGTCCCCATCCCAGCCGGGTTCCGTCACTCAGCACGCCCGCGGGCAGGCCCACGACGAGGCTGATCAGCCCGCCCACGCCGAGGACGAAGCCCAGGCTCGCATCCTTGTTCGCCGGATCGATCAGTTGCACTTTGTAGGCGAGGCTGAAGAGAGCCGGCAGCAGCAACGTCAACTGGAAGCCGAACATCGTCAGCGCGTAGACCGTGATGGTCCAGGCGCTGACTCGGGGCGGGTTCTCCGGCGGCGCGGCGCTCGCGATGAGCTCCTCGTGGCCGGCGAGGAGCGCCTCGGCGGCGGCTTGCGGCGGCTCGGCAGGGGGGGTCGGGGTGGTCACGATGCCTCCATGGGCAAACCGGGTGGGTCTAGGCCGTCAGGGCGTTGGCCTGTGCAATCTGTCCGAGCCAGTGAAGGCTTGGCTTGGGCCGGCGTTCGAAGGTCTCCCGGTCCACGGCGATGAGCCCGAAGGTGGGTTCCCAGCGGCCCCATTCGAAGTTGTCGAGCAGGCTCCAGTGCAGGTATCCCCGCACGTCGGCGCCTTCGCTGATAGCTTCGTGCAGTGCTGTGAGCGCACCCTCGGTGTAGGCGATGCGCCGGGAGTCGTCGGAGACGGCGATGCCGTTCTCTGTGACGACGATGGGAACGTCGCCGACGACGTCGCGGGTGTGCCGTACGGCGATGCCGAGGGCGTCGGGCCGGTAGGCCCAGCCCATGATGGTGTTGTCCGGCTGGTCGGGGTGCGGCACGACGCCGTTCCCGTCAACGAGTTGGCCGGTGTAGGACTGCACGCCGACGAAGTCGTCGTCGCGTGCGGGCTCGAGGTACATGTCCTCCCAGATGTGCTGCACTTCGGCGTGCTTGCGCTCGCAGCCGGGGGCGGGGAGGAGCGCCTGGTTGGCGACCGTCCAGCCGACCTTGGCGCCGGTCGCCTCGCGTACCAGTGGTGTGGCGGCGCGGTGGGCGGCGATGAGGGCCTGTCCGATCTCGGCGTCGGGCAGGGCACCGACGAACTGGTACTCCTTGCCTTCCGCGAGGCGCCGCTGCTGGCCGTGGTTGACGGCGACGATGTTCGGCTCGTTGATCGTGCAGATCCACTCGACGCCGTCGAGGATGGTGCAGGCCTGCTCGGCATAACGGCAGAACGCGTCCACGGCGCCGTCGCCGAGCCACGCGCCGCGCTCGCCGAACCAGATCGGATGAGTGAAATGGTGCAGTGTGACAACGGGGGTGAGACCGAGCCGGAGAGCCGTCTCGATCATGCGGCGGTAGTGGGCGAGTTCGGCTCGCGAGAACTTGCCGGGACTCGGCTCGATGCGGGACCACTCGAAGCTGAACCGGTAGGCGTTGAAGCCCGCATCGGCGAGAAGACGCATGTCTTCGTGGTAGCGGTGATAGCTGTCCAGCGCGTCCCCACTGAACTGCACCCCGTGGTCCGCGGCGGTGTGCTCCAGCTGCCACCAGTCGTTGTTGAGATTGTTGCCTTCGACCTGGTGAGCAGCGGTAGCGGCTCCCCACAAGAAGCCGTTCGGAAAGGATGAGGACATTGGGTTTCTCCGTGTGCGGGTACTGATGAACTGCCGAGCGTCTTCGGCGGGTAGGCGGCGCGTGTCCCCGGCGACGTCAGCCGACGTCGTAGGTGGCCCTTGGAGCCGATGCGAGCCCAAGGGCTCGTTCGGCTTCCGCCTGCCCATGGCGTTGTCCGGTGGTTCGAGCACGTCCTCCTCCGCTCCAGCCGCGCCGGTCAGCTGAGCCTTCGTGGAGGTTTCTGCTGGTGGCTGAGGGATAAGGCGGTGATGTGCCACCGCCGGTGACGGCAAGGTCGGACGGCTGTGGGATGAGGACAGGCCGTCATGGTTACTCCAGCGTTTCGGCCCGCTTTCGCGTGCAAGCTTGGCGGTTACCGTAGCTTCCTCAACTTTCACGCACAAGTACTTGCGCGCGAAAGTTACCCTGCCTACAGTGGGGGCCTTGTCCGCCCGGCAGGCGGTGGCGCGTGGGACGCGGGGCATGCGTCAGGTACGCCGAGCCGCGCCGGCCATGCGTGGCGACGCCCGCACTCACCCGAGGAGTACTTCCGTTGAAACGCCTGCCCATGAGCGCCTTGCGCCGTGCCCCCGACATCGTTCTCGATGGCACGTGGGAATTCCGGCTCCTGCCGTACGAGCAGGAATGGAAGCGGGTCGAGGTGCCGGACCTGTGGACCATGAGGGAGAAGGCCGACCCGCCCCACTACCTCAACATCGCGATGCCGTTCGACGAGGTGCCCCCTGCCGTCCCGGAGCCCAACCCGACCGGCGTCTACCGGCGAACCGTGGACCTGGCGCCACCTCCGGGACGCCGGATGATCCTGCACATCGGCGCGGCCGAAGGTCATCTGAGCGTCATTGTCAACGGCCATGCCATCGGGACCAGCACCGACTCACACCTCGCGGCCGAGTTCGACATCACCGACACCGTGACGGCGGGCCTCAACACGATAGAGCTCGAGGTGGCCAAATGGTCGGAGGCCACCTATCTGGAGGACCAGGACCACTGGTGGCAGTCCGGCCTGTCCCGGACGGTGTTCCTGTACACCGTGCCGGAGGTGCATCTGGCCGACGTAACCGTCGTCGCGGACTACGAGGCAGGGCACGGAAACCTGCGAGTGACAGTGGCCACGGCCGGACTGGATCATCTCCACGAGGTCGCCTGGTCGGCGCGCATCACGGTGCTCGGCCGGACGGAGACACGCACGATCGCCCCGCGTCTGGTCGAACCCGCCTTCACACCGCCGTTGACCGATCGCTCCGAGCGGCCCGAGCCGCTGGGGATTCCCGACGGCTTCATGGATCTGCTCAGCATGCGCGCGGCCGGCGCGTCCATCGCCGAGGACTTGCGCCCGGTGGCTGAGCACGTGATGCCCTCGCGGGAGAAGGCGGGCACTGCGGTGCTCACCCTCGACGCGCTCGAGGTTCCTGCGTGGACCGCGGAGACCCCTCATCTGGAAGACCTGCTGGTCCAGCTGGTCTCGCCCGAGGGCGAGATCGTGGATGCGGCCCGGCTGCGCATCGGCTTTCGCCGGGTGCGGATCGAGGGGCGCGATCTGCTGGTCAACGGCGAGCGCGTGCTCATCCAGGGCGTCAACCGCCACGATGTGGACCCGCGTACCGGCCGCATCATCTCCCGAGACCTGATGCTGGCCGAGCTGTCCCTGCTCAAGCGGTTCAACGTCAACGCGATCCGCACCTCGCACTATCCCAACGACCCGGACTTCCTCGATCTGTGCGACGAGATCGGCTTCTACGTCATCGACGAGGCCGACATCGAGGGTCACGCCTTCACCACCACGCTCGCCCACGACCCGCTTTACCTGCCCGAGTTCCTCGAGCGGGTCTCGCGGATGCTGCTGCGCGACCGCAACCACCCATCCGTGATCATCTGGTCGCTCGGCAACGAGACCGGATACGGCCCCAACCACGATGCCGCCGCCGCATGGGCGCGCGGCGTCGACCCGACCCGCCCGCTGCACTACGAAGGCGCGATCGCACGCGACTGGCACGCCGGTCACGCGGCCAGCGATCTGGTCTGCCCGATGTATCCCTCGTTCGAGGCACTTGCGGCGTTCTCGGCCGACCCGAGAGCCGACCGGCCGGTCATCTTGTGCGAGTACGCCTACTCCCAAGGCAACTCGACCGGCGGACTGGCCGAGTACTGGCAGCTGTTCGAGAACCTGCCAGGCCTGCAGGGCGGCTTCATCTGGGAATTCAAGGACCACGCGCTCGACCCGGACGGCGACGGCCGCTACCGCTACGGCGGCGACTTCGGCGACGAGCCCAACGACGGCATCACGCTCCTCAACGGTGTCGTCTTCCCCGACCTCACCCCTAAGCCTGCGCTGTACGAGGCGCGCGGCCTGTTCAGCCCGATCCGCATCGCCTCCGGCGCCGAGGAGGCCAAGGCCGGGACACTGCGCATCCGCAACCGGCAGACCTTCGCCGACCTCGGCGCCTACGAGCTGCGGCTCCAGGTGGAGACCGAAGCCGGGCCGGCGGGCGCGGTCACGCTCGCCGCGCCGCCGGCGGCTCCGGGCGCGGAGGCCACGATCGAGCTGCCCCCTTCCATCCGCGCCCTGCTCGGCACGGCCCTGGCACTCACCGTGGCCGTGCATACGAGGCAGGATGCCGTGTGGGCGCCGGCGGGAACGGAGATCTCCGCCCATCAGATCACCATGCCCCGCCCGCTGCCGCACCTTCCCCGCGGCACCGGCACCACTCACGCCGAAGTGCGTCACCCGCTGTTGCGCCGGGCACCGCAGTTGTCCCTGTGGCGGGCGCTCACCGACAACGATCAGTCGTTCGCCCTGGACAACCGGTTCATCCGCGCCGGGTTCTTCCAGCTCACCCCCATCGACGTCCGCGCCGACGGTGCCACGACGACCATCCGCTACTGCGCGGCCTTCGGGGACGAAGTCGTGCATACTCGCACCGTCACCGTGCTGGACGAGGGCGATTTCCTCCTGGACGAGCAGGTGACGCTGCCCGACATCGGTGCCGATGCGCTGCGGGTGGGCATGGAGTTCGAACTCGCCGACGGCTTCGAGCGAGCCCGCTGGGTGGGGCTTGGGCCATGGGAGAACTACCCTGACCGGCGAGCCGCGGCCCTGCTCGGCGCTTGGGAGAGCCCGATCGATGAGCTCGCGGTGCCGTACCTGAAGCCGCAGGAGAACGGCAGTCGCGGGGAGGTCACCGAGCTGCGGCTGTCCGGCCCGGCCGGAACCGTGCGGACCGTGCACGCGACACCCCTGCACATGAACGTGAGCCGCTATTCGGCCAGCGAGCTGGAGACGACCGGCCACTGGTGGGAACTGCAGCCGAGCGGCAAAACCGTCGTCCATCTCGACATCGCCCACCGCGGTGTCGGCACCGGACTGCTGGGTCCTGACACCCGGCCCGCGTATCGGCTGTCACAACCTGAATACCGCTGGCAGTGGCGCCTGACGCTCTCGGCCGCCGGCTGAGGTGGCGCCTGGACAGTCACAACCGATTTGGTGAGATCATGGGAGAGCTTACGCGTGCAAGCCCTGTCGCAGTCAGAGGTGAAGTTCCCGTGACGGAGCGCAAGAGGCGTGTCACCGCAACCGACGTGGCCCGCTCGCTGGGGTTGTCCCGCACCACTGTGGGATACGTGTTGAACAACACTCTCGGTCAGAGCATCCCCGCCGCCACCCGTGAGCGGGTCATGGCCGAGGCCGCGCGCCTGGGCTATCGGCCGCACCGGACCGCCCAAGCCCTCGCCAGCGGACGCAGCATGATCATCCTGCTGGTGCTGCCGGACTGGCCGATGGAACACAGCCTGCGCCAGAACCTGGAGACCGCCTCCCACATCCTCGACCATGCCGGCTATGCCTTGGTGACCTACACCCGCCACGAAGGAGGCCAAGCCCGACCCCTGTGGGAGATGCTCAATCCGGACGTCGTCATCGCCTGGACGTCCATCTCCGCTGCCGAGCGGACCTCCATGCAGGCCAGCGGCATCACCAGGATCCTGCCGGTGTTGCAGCAGGAGCGGTCCGCTCTGGCCTCACCCACGCTCACCGCAGGCACTCATCTGCAGATCGAGCACTTGTACGAACAAGGTCACCGGCGGGTCGCCTTCGCAACCAGCATCAATGAGCGCTTCTCCCTGCTGTCACAAGGACGGGCGGAAGCGGCGCGAGAGGCGGCCGACCGGCTCGGCGTCGACCTGCTCGACCTACGTCCAGTCGACCACCGCGATGGCACTGTCCACCAGGCCGTACGGGAGTGGCACGCGAAAGGCGTCACCGCCGTGGCCGCCTTCAACGACGACATCGCCGCGATGACCGTGGCCGCCGCACAGAGGGCCGGCCTGTCCGTTCCGGACGATCTGGCGGTCATCGGCCACGACGACACACCGATGGCGAGCATGCTCTACCCGTCACTGTCCAGCGTGAGCATCGACAGCGTCGGCCTGGGCCGCTACCTGGCGAAGCTGGCCCTGCACGCGGCCGAGGATCGCCCCTTGCCCGAAGCGCCGCCAGACCTGCACGCCGCCATCGTGGTCCGCGAATCCACCCGGCGGTAGTCCGCGCACCATCGTCCCCTGGGGACGGAAAGAGCGGCCTCGCAGCAGAGGCCGCCCAGGAGTCACACCATGACGACAACACCCATCATCGCCGGGTTCCACCCCGACCCGACCATCTGCCGCGCGGGAGACACCTACTACATCGCCAGCTCCAGCTTCGAGTACGCGCCGGGAGTGCCGATCCACCGCAGTACCGACCTGGTGTCCTGGACGTTGGTGACCAACGCGCTGCAGCGTCCCGACCAGCTGGACGTCCATGCCGCCCCGGCGAGCACAGGAGTCTATGCACCGACGCTTCGCCACCACGGGGAGAAGTTCTGGCTTGTCACGACGAACGTGGTGGAGATCCACCGCGGCCAGCTGATCGTCTCGGCCGACGACCCCGCCGGCCCATGGTCGGAGCCGGTCCATGTGGACGGTGCCATCGGGATCGACCCCGACCTCGCCTGGGACGAGGATGGCACGTGCCACCTCACCTGGGCGTCGACCACGCCTGAGCTGACCGGCATAGCCAGCGCGCCGATCGACCCCGCGACGGGCAAGATGCTCGCTCCGCCGAGGCTGCTCTGGACCGGCACTGGGCTGGCGTATCCGGAGGGCCCCCACCTCTACCGACGTGACGGCTGGTGGTACCTCATGCTCGCGGAGGGCGGCACGGAGCGGGGGCACGCGGTCACCATCGCGCGTTCCCGTTCTCTGCATGCGCCTTTTGAGGCGGCGCCCGCCAATCCGATCCTCAGCCATCGCAGCTCGAGCCATCGCGTGCAGAACACCGGCCATGCCGACCTCGTCCAACTGGCCGACGGCTCCTGGGCGATGGTGTATCTCGGGGTACGTCCCCGCGGCCAGAGCCCGATGTTCCATGTCAACGGCCGCGAGACGTTCATCGCGGGCGTGGAATGGATCGACGGCTGGCCAGTGGTCGATGAGGAACGCTTCGCCCCCAATCCGCCGGACCACTCGTTCGTCGATCGGTTCGACTCGCCCGAACTCGACCCGCGTTGGGTGTCGCCGAACCTGTTCCCGCATACGTTCGCCAGGTGGCAGGCGCCCGGCCGCCTGGTGCTGACAGCGCGTGCCGAAGGCGAGCCGAGGCCGGTGCTGGCAGCACGAGCACGAGACCTCGAGTGGACCGCGGAGGCCCGGCTCGACACCTCCAGGGGCACCGGGCGCCTTCTCGTCGGCATCGACTGTTCCCACTGGTACGGACTCACGGCCGACGCCGAAACGGTCGAGGCCACGGTCGTCATCGGACCCGCGAGCACGACCGTCGCGCGGGTGCCGATTCCCCCCGGCGACGGCGTGAGGCTGCGTATCTCGGTCCGTGAGCCTGCGGCGGTCGGCCTCATGCCGCCGCCGGAGCCCGACATCGTGGAACTGGCTGTCCTTGCCGCTGACGGGACGCCCCAGGTCCTCGGCGCCTTCGACGGACGCTACCTGTCAACGGAAGTGGCCGGTGGCTTCACCGGTCGCACCTTCGGCGTTGAGCCGATCGCCGGCGAGGTCGTGGTTCACGAGGTCTCCTACCGTGTCCACACCGCCACGGCTCAGACCTGACGCGCCCACACCCCAGCGCTCGCCACCGGCCCCGCACCGCCGTACATCACCCATCTGCACCGCCGCCCGCACCTTGCTCGGTGGCCTGGTCATCCTCCGTTTCAAGTCCCTCTGCTGAGGAGTTTGCCTTCATGTCGTTCGTCACAGCGCCGTTCTCCGCCGAGTCGCCTTACTTCCGGCGCGAGTTCACCTCCGACGGGCCGCCGGACCGCGCCCGGCTCCAGGTGACCGCGCTGGGGATCGTCGAGCCGTATCTGAACGGCACACGGGTGGGTGATGAGGTGCTGGCGCCCGGCTGGACCTCCTACCGGCACCGGCTCCAGGTCAGCACCTATGACGTCACCCCGCTGATCCGCTCGGGCGCCAACGCCTTGGGCGCGATCGTCGGCGAGGGCTGGGCCGCCGGGCGCCTCGGCTTCGAGGGCAAGAGGCACCACTACACGCGGCGGCCCGCCTTGTACATGCGGCTGGAACTCGCCTACGGCGAGCAGACAATGATCGTCACCACCGACGGGCAGTGGACGGCCGGCACCGGTGCGGTGCTGGCCGCGAGCCTGTACGACGGCGAGACATATGACGCACGGCGAGAGCCGGACGGCTGGAACCTGCCGGGGTTCACCGGCGTCTGGTCGCCAGTGGAGCTCTTCGACTGGGATCTCGGCACGCTGGTGCCCATGGTCGCCACCCCGATCCGCCGGATCGAAGAGCTGGCCCCGGTGGAGACGTTCGTCAAGGACGGCAAGACGATCGTCGACTTCGGGCAGAACATCTCCGGCTGGGTACGACTGGCCACCACCGGCGAGGCCGGGCAGAGCGTGACGATCCGCCACGCGGAGATCCTGCGAGACGGCGCGCTCGACACCGAAACCCTGCGCACGGCCCGGTCCACCGATCGCTACACCCTGCGCGGCGGCGGCCAGGAGGTCTGGGAGCCGCGCTTCACCTTCCACGGCTTCCGCTACGCCGAGATTGACGGCCCGTTCGACGAGGTCAAAGCGGTGGTGGTGCACAGCGACATGCGCCGTACCGGCTGGCTCGACACCTCCCACGACCTGCTCAACCGCCTGCATGCGAACGCCGTCTGGTCGATGCGCGGCAACTTCGCCGGCGTGCCGACCGACTGCCCGCAACGCGACGAACGGCTCGGCTGGACCGGCGACCTCAACGCCTTCGCCCCTACTGCCGCGTTCCTGTACGACGTTCGAGATGTTCTCGGCTCCTGGCTGGAAGACCTCGCCGCCGAGCAGCGCGAGAAGGGCTACGTGCCCTGGGTGGTGCCGGACGTGCTGTCCACGCCCTCTTCCCCCACTGCCCTGTGGAGCGACGTGGCGGTCAGTCTGCCGTGGGTCCTGTTCCAGGAATACGGCGACGACGAGATCCTCAGACGCTGCTACGACTCCATGGCCGCCTTCATCCGAGACGTCGAGACCAGGCTCGACGACAAGGGGCTGTGGAACAGCGGCTTCCAGTTCGGCGACTGGCTCGACCCCGACGCACCCCCGGAGAACGCCGGAGGCGGCAAGACCGACCGGCATCTGGTGGCCGCCGCCTACCTGGCCAAGACCACGCGCGAGATGTCCGACACCGCCCGCATCCTGGGCACGGCCGATGCCGGACACTTCGCGTCGCTGGCCGAAAGGACGCGGGAGGCCTTCCGCGCCGAATATGTCACCAAGAACGGCCGCGTCGCGGGTGAGACCGCCACCGCCTACGCACTGGCCATCTGTTTCGACCTGCTCGACACCGCCCAAGAAGCGCACGCCGGCACGCGTCTGGCGCAACTGGTCGCCAAGGCCGGATTCAAGATCTCCACCGGCTTCGCGGGAACTCCGCTGATCCTGCCCGCCCTCAGCAGGACCGGCCACCTGGAGGAGGCGTACCTGCTGCTCCTGGAAACCGGCTGTCCCTCCTTCCTGTATCCGGTCACCATGGGCGCTACCACGATCTGGGAGCGCTGGGACGCCGTCCGTCCCGACGGTAGCCTCAACTCCACCGGCATGACCTCGCTCAACCACTACGCCCTCGGCGCGGTCTGCGACTGGCTGCACAAGATCGTCGGCGGCCTGATCCCGCTCGAACCCGGTTACCGGCGCATGCGCATCGCCCCCAAGCCCGGCGGCAGCCTCACGCACGCCACCCTCACCCGCACGACCGTCCATGGGGAGGTCCGCATCGGCTGGCGCGTCACCGACCGGTTCACTCTCGACGTGACCGTTCCCGACGGCACCCACGCCCTGGTCGAACTGCCCGACGGCCAGACCGCCGAGATCACCGGCGGCAGCCGCTCCTTCGACTGCGGACTGCCCGACAAGGACGGCCCCCGCGAGCCGTACACCATGGACACCCCGCTGAAGACGCTCGCCGGCGACCTGGCGGTGTGGCGGGCGCTGACGGAGGTGTTCGCCAAGCACTTCCCCGGCATCCCCCTCGACGGCACCGCCCCTGAGGCGGCCGCATATTCGCTCAACCGGATCGTCGACTTCGTCCCCTGCGCGTCCGAGGAGCTGAAGAACGACCTGGAGACCGCGCTGGGAGGCTCGCGATGAGACCGGGAGTGCGCGGTGCGCGGGGTTTCCAATCAGTGGAACACTCGCGTCCGCCGCCGCCCGCCGGCCGGTGTACTGGCCTTCGCGACGGGACTCATCACTTCCAGGAGGCACCATGGCCGTCGGTCAGCGCTTCGCGTTCACCAAGCTCCTCGTCGGCGATCTCGAAGCTGAGGTCGCGTTCTACTCCACGGTGCTGGACCTGGTCACCAAGCACCGAGTCTCCGGCGGGGAAGGGCCCGAAGCGCGCGAGGAGGTGATCCTGTGCGCCGCGGGCCACGAGGAGCCTTCCCTAGTCCTGCTCCACCGCCCTCACCAGGCACGCCCCGAGCCTGGTGAGACCGTGCTCGGTTTCGTCGTCGACGACGTCGAGCAGGTGGTGCGGGCGGCGGAGGCCGCCGGGGGAGTCGTGCGGGTCGCCTCCAGGACCGTGCCGCAGGCCGGCATGACCGTCGCCCAGGTCGAAGACCCCGAAGGCCACCTGGTGGAGCTGCTCCAGCACCGATAACCGGTTGGTGCGGCCATGAACAGGGCTGGGAAGGCCCCGGCCCGTCATTGTGCAGAGGAAGGGAAGAGACGATGTTCGATCTGTCGGGCCGTACCGCGTTGGTGACCGGAGCCGGTCAGAACGCGGGGGCAGGGATCGCCCGCGCGCTCGCCGCGCAGGGCGCTGCCGTGGCGGTC
Organism: Nonomuraea sp. JJY05; assembly: GCF_043496855.1. Lineage (NCBI taxonomy): Bacteria > Bacillati > Actinomycetota > Actinomycetes > Streptosporangiales > Streptosporangiaceae > Nonomuraea > Nonomuraea sp. JJY05. Next base: position 65,727 of record NZ_JBIEIS010000030.1, on the reverse strand, counting down.
AACGATCTGGTGCCCGAGCGTGCCGAAGCGGTGAGCAAAGAGATCACCTCCGTCGGGGGACGCGCTGTGCCCGTCGTCTTCGACGTCACCGATCTGGAGGCGGTGCGGGAGGGCGTCGGGCAGGCTCGCACAGAGTTCGGGCGTCATCTCGACATCCTGGTCCACAATGCGGGCATCCCCGCCGACTTCGGGCAGGGACCGTTCCGCACGCTCGCGCCGGACCGGTGGCGGGCGCCGGTGGAGATCAACCTGTTCGGAGCCATGAACTGCGTGTCGGCGGTCGCCGACGACATGTGCGAGGCGGGCTGGGGGCGGATCGTCCAGATCTCCTCCGGCGCCGCGCGCACCGGCTCGGCGGCGGGCATCTCGCTGTACGGGGCCGCCAAGAGCGGAGTGGAGGGCTTCATCCGGCATCTGTCCCAGGAGTTCGCCCCGTTCGGCGTGACCGCCAACTCTCTCGCGCTCGGGCTGCAGAGCAACGTCGCCGGAGACAGTACGGAGGAGTTCGCGCGGCGAATCCCGACCCGCAGGCTCGGCACGCCGGAAGACGTCGGGGCGGCCGTCGTCTATCTCGCCTCGCCGGAGGCCTCCTGGATGACCGGCCAGACCCTCAACCTCAACGGCGGCAGCGTCACGAGCTGAACAGCGGAGCGCGTGCGGGGTGGCTCAACCCCTACGGTGGAGGGGGATCGTGAGGAGTGCCATGCCGTCCAGGAAGACTTCGCCCACCGCCGCGCCTGCCGCCGGTCAGGTGGTGGCGCGGGTGGTCGACGAGATCACGCAGATGATCGTGTCGGGGGAGTTGCTGCCCGGCCAGCAGATCCGGCAGGAGCACATGGCGGCCGCCCTGGGAGTCAGCCGCCTGCCAGTGCGCGAGGCACTGCGACAGCTCGCCGCGGACGGCCTGGTGGTCCACGAGCAACACGTCGGCTTCGCCGTGACCCGGCTGAGCCGCTCGGAGTTCGACCAGGTCTATCTCATGCGCCGGCTGCTGGAAACGGAGGTGATCCGCAGCCTGCCCCGGCCCGGCGCTGACGAGCTCGACCGGATCGCGGCCCTGGCCGAGGAGGTCGAGCGGGCCGCCGCCGAGATGGACCTGCCGCGCATGCGCACCCTCAACAGCCGGTTCCACTTCGCGATCTTCGCCTTGAGCGATCTGAATCTCGTCGTAAGCGAGATCAGGCGCATCTGGACGTGGGCGCTGCCCTATCACGCGGTCTACCTCCATGACGAGGCGGGACGGGAAAGGATCCTGGCCGAGCATCGCGCGATGGTCGCCGCCCTCGGCGCCGGAGACGTGGAGCGGCTGGTGGAGCTGATGGACACGCATCGCGCGGGATCGGCGGACCAGTTGAGCCTGATGCTGGCCCCAGGCGCGGCACGCTGACTGTCCGCTCAACGGAACATTGTCCCTTTTGGCTGGCCCTGACCTCATAGCGTGAACCGGACTGAAGGAGGAGTCCGGTTGACGACGACCATCCATCTTCCCCCACACCGCCTCAGCGCGGCCTCGCAACGGCTTCGCGACGAGGTTCGCGGCTTCCTCGACGACGAGCTGGAGGCAGGCGCCTTCGTCCCGCGCTGCGACGCGTGGATGTCGGTGGCCGATCCGGCCTTCAGCCGCCGGCTGGGCGCGCGCGGCTGGATCGGCATGACGTTGCCGAGCGCCTACGGCGGCCATGACCGGTCACCCCTGGAGCGGTTCGTGGTGACCGAGGAGTTGCTGGCCGCGGGCGCGCCCGTCGCCGCGCACTGGATCGCCGACCGCCAGATGGCGCCGTCGATCCTGCGGCACGGCAGCCAGGCGCAGCGGGAACGCTACCTGCCGGCGATCGCGCGCGGCGAGTGCTACTTCGCCATCGGGATGAGCGAGCCCGACGCCGGCTCCGACCTGGCCTCCGTACGCACCCGCGCCCGGCAGGTCGAAGGCGGGTGGGAGATCACCGGCACGAAAGTGTGGACGACAGGGGCGCACTTCGCACACGCGATCGTCGTCCTGGCCCGTACGGACGGCTCGCCGGCGGACCGGCACTCGGGGCTGTCGCAGTTCGTCGTGGACCTGCCGGCACCAGGCGTCGAGATCCGCCCTATCCACACCATCGACGGGGAGCACCACTTCAACGAGGTGATCTTCGACGCGGCCGTCGTCGCTGAGGACAGCCTGCTGGGCGAGCGCGGCGCGGGGTGGCGGCAGGTCACCGCCGAGCTGGCGCACGAACGGTCCGGGCCCGAGCGCTACATGAGCACGGTGCCGCTCCTGCGAGAGTGGGCGGAACAGCTGCGCGGGCAGGGCGGCGGTGCGGCGGCGGAGCGTGAGCTGGGCAGGCTCACGGCACGCGCCTGGACCCTGCGCCAGATGTCGTTGTCCGTGGCGGCGGCCCTGGCCGAGGGGCGGCCGACCGAGATCGCCGCCGCGCTGGTGAAGGATCTCGGATCCCGCTTCGAAGGAGACGTGGTCGAGACCGTACGGAGGCTGGCGGGCATCGAACCCCGCAAGAACGGATCGGGCCTGGAAGGACTTCTCGCCGAGGCGATCCTGCACTCCCCGGCCTTCACCCTGCGTGGCGGAAGCAACGAGATCCTTCGCTCGGTCGTGGCACGCGGACTGGGGGTCCGATGAACGAGGATCTGCGCGCGGAGATCCGCGCCGCGGTGACCGCCCTCCTGGGCGGACAGGGTGAGGGCCATACCGGCCACCAGAGGGCGTGGAAGCAACTGAGCGAGGGAGGATTCCACCTCGTCGGCGTTCCCGAGGCGGCCGGCGGCAGCGGGGGCAGCCTTGGCGAGCTGGCGGTCGTGGTGGATGTCGCGGCCTTTCACGCCGTCCCTGTGCCGGTGGCAGAGACCGCTTTCCTCGCAGGTTGGCTGCTGGCCCGCGCCGGGTTGTCCGTGCCCGGAGGCCTGGCCGTCGCATCGCTCGATGAGGCTCGCGGGCACTGGCAGGACGGTGTGCTGCGGCTGTCAGGACGCCTTCGCGTGCCGTGGGCCCGGCACGCCGGCCATGTCGTCACGATGGTCCGGTGCGCAGGGGAGTACATGGTCGCCGTCATCCCCGGCGATGCCGGGGCGGAGCTGGTGACGGCGGAGAACCTGGCCGGCGAACCACGCGACCTGCTGGTCCTGGAAGGAGCGGTGGCAGCCGCGTCCGCCGCCGCGCCGCCCGGCCTGGACACCACCGCGCTGCTGATGCGGGGCGCGCTGGCCAGGTCCGTCCAGCTCGCGGCGGCGGCCCGCGCGGTGCTGGTCTCCGCCCGCCACTACGTCACCGAACGCGAGCAGTTCGGCCGCCCGCTCGCCCGCTTCCAGGCGGTGCAGCAGCACCTGGCGGCGCTGGCCGCGGAGGTCACCGCGATGCAGGTGAGCGCGGAGGCCGCCGTGGCCGCGGTCGAGCACGAGGACGCGGACGCCGAGGTGGCCATCGCCGCGGCGAAGGCGACCGCCTCGGCCGGCGCGCAGCAGGTCGCCGCGATCGGCCATCAGCTGCACGGCGCGCTCGGCTACTCCAGCGAGCACCACCTCGGGGCGGTGACCACGCGGCTGTGGGCCTGGCGCGACGAGTTCGGCAACGAGAGCGACTGGCACGACCACCTGGCCGCCGCCCTCCACGACCGCACCTGGTGGCCGCTGCTGACAGGGAGTGCCAGATGAGCGGTGCCGTCCGCGGAGTACGGGTGCTCGACCTGAGCCGGGTCCTGGCAGGGCCGTTGTGCGCGCAGATGCTGGCCGACCATGGCGCGGAGGTGATCAAAGTGGAGGCGCCCGCGGGTGACGAGACCCGCCGGTGGGGCCCGCCGTTCGTCGACGAGGCCGAGACGACCAGCGCCTACTACCAGGGCCTCAACCGCAACAAGGCCAACGTCGTGCTCGATCTGCGCACGCGGCCGGGCCGTGAGGTGCTGCACGATCTCATCGCCCGGGCGGACGTGGTCGTGGAGAACTTCAAGGCGGGGACGATGGAGGGGTGGGGGCTGGGGTACGAGTCCCGGCTGGCGCGGGAATTCCCCCGGCTGGTCTACTGCCGCATCACAGGTTACGGCGTCGACGGCCCTCTCGGCGGTCTGCCCGGCTACGACGCCGTGCTCCAAGGCTACGGCGGGCTGATGAGCCTGAACGGCGAGCGCGACGGCGACCCGCTACGCGTCGGGGTGCCCATCGTGGACCTCACCGCGGCGCACCAGGCGTTCGCCGGTGTGCTGCTGGCCTTGCTGGAACGCGCAGGCAGCGGGCGGGGCCAGCTCGTGGACGTGACGCTGTTCGACGCGGTCCTGTCGATCCTGCATCCGCACTCCGCCACCTACCTGCAGTCCGGCGAGGTGCCCGAGAGGACCGGCGCCGCGCATCCGACCGTGGCGCCCTACCAGGTGTTCCGCACCGCGGGGCAGGGCCGCCTGTTCGTCGCCGCCGCCAGCGATGCCCAGTTCGCCGCGCTCACCGAGGTGCTCGGCCGCCCGCACCTGGCCGGCGATCCGCGCTTCCGGCGCAACAAGGACCGGGTGAGCCGTCGCGCGGAGTTGCTGGCGGAACTGGAGCCCGTCTTCCTGCTGCACGATGCCGGCGACCTCGCCGAAGAGCTGGCGGCGCGCGGCGTGCCGGCGAGCCCGGTGCACGACATCGACGGCGCGCTGTCCGCGCCGCACACCCGGCACCGCGCCATGGTCGTCCAGGACGGGACGTACCGCGGTGTCGGGGTTCCGATCAAGCTGGGCCGGTCGGCGGCGGTGCCGCCACGTGCCCCTGCGGCGGCAGGGGCCGACACTGGCCGCGTTCTGACCGAGCTGGGCTACAGCCCGGAGCGGATCTCGGCGCTCGGCCGTTCGGGGGCCTTCGGGCCGCACTCACCCTGAGGAGGGCCGGGCGACGGCGACCGTGCGGACGCCGTCGAGCACCATGCGAAAAGCCTCCCGCAGCAGATCAGCGATCTCCTGGCCGGAGTCGGAGACGATCCACTGCATGAAGACATGCCGGGTGGCCTGCACCACGAGGTAGGCGGGCAGCGAGCGTTCCAGCGGACGCTCGCCCCACCCGAGGCGCTTACCGAGGAATTCCGCCACAGCCTCGGACAGCTCCTCGTCGACTTCCATCCAGCGCAGCCTGTACTGCGGACTGGCGGCCATCACCGCCAGGAAGCGACGCTCGGAAGGGCCGACGGTCTCCTCCTCCAGCGCCGACATCCACACCCCGACCAGCACCTCGATGAGATCCCCGTCGCAGGGCGCCTCCCGCAGAGCCCTGATGACCAGCTGCGAGCTGTGGCGGAACAGCGGCCGGACGACATCCTCCTTCACCGGGAAGTGACGGTAGAACGTGCGGGTGGCGATGCCCGCCGCCTCGGCGATGCGCTCGACCGTCGCCGAGGTGTCGCCATCGGCGACGAAGATTTCGGCCGCCTTGTGAGCGATCGTCATACGGAGTTCCTCGGTACGCCGCTCCGTCAAGCTCTGCCGGATGGGCTTGGTCATGGGCAACACCTCACAGCCTCCCAGTCTCCCAGAGGCTTGGCACCATCCCGATCCACATTTCGTATGCGGAAACTGGATCCAATGTGTTTACACCGCTGCAACCGGGTCGTAAGCTCACGAGGTGTCAGTTTGTGCCATACAGGCACAATGTGCAACCGGCGATGCGGCCGGGGAGGCAAAGCATGACCACGGCACAGAGCCCTGGCTCGCCCATCACCATGATCGACAGGGTGGCGTCCCTGCTGCAGGTCTTCGACGGCCACCCTCGGCTCACCCTGGCGCAGATCGCGCGGCAGGCCGATCTGCCGCGTTCGTCGGCGCACCGGATCCTGCAACGGCTGGTGGAGCTCGGCTGGGTGGATCGGGAGGGCTACCAGTACCGCCTGGGACTGCGCATGTTCGAGCTGGGCAGCAAGGTCGTCCAGCGCGAGCGCCTGCACCAGGTCTGCCTTCCCTTCATGTACACCCTGCACCGCTCCACCGGCTTGACGGTGCACCTGAGCGCGTTGATGTCGGGCGAGGTGCTGCACCTGGAGCGCATCGGCGACTGGCCGGAGAGGGGGGAGGGCTGGCGCTCCGGAGGGCGCCAGCCCGCCGTGCACTCGGCTGCGGGCCGTGCCATCCTCGCGCAAGTCACCGAAGGTGAGTGGCCGGACCTGACCTTCCCGCCTCCGGCCACCGTGTACGGCGTCCACACCCTCACCCAGCTGCGACGCGACCTGGAACGCGTGCGCGACCGAGGCGGCGTCGCCCTTGACGTCCAGGGTTGCACCGCGGGGATCACCGCGGTGGCGGCCTCCATCGGCCCATCGGGCAGCGACCTGCGCGCGGCTCTGTCACTGTGCGGGCCTGCCGAGACGATGCCGGCACAGGAAGCGGGCGATGCGGTGCGCATCGCCGCCATGGACATCTGGTACGCCGCCTCCGGACTGGCCCGCCGCCCCGGACGGGCCGCGCGTGTCGCCACGATCACGCGTGCCTGCTGAATCACCCCCCATACCAAGAGACCGGTGACCCATGACCTTGATATCCCCGGACGACCCCACCTACGTGCTGGCCCGCGTGACCGATGTCGATCGCGAGGCCCTCGACGCGGCCATCGACGTCGCCGAGCCGGGCGCCCTGCTGATGGCGCTGATCCACCACAGCGGGGATACCCGTCTCCTCGACGAGTTCAAGGCAAGGCTCGACCAGGAGCGCCGTCACACGCAGGCGATCATGGGGGAGTACCCCGCGGCGGTTGCGGCCGAGGTGCGCGAGCGCGCCCGGCACCTGCTCCACGGGCCGCTGATCCCCCGAATCGCCGTACCCGACGACGAGCTGTTCCGCCGGATGGCGGAGCTGTGCGTGGACGACGCCGTCGGCGACGAGTACGTCCCCCACCTGCGCGAGCAGGGCGGCTTCGAGCCCGCCCGACGGGTCGTTCCGGCCACCCGCAAGCCGCCGGCCGACTTCACCGTCGCGATCATCGGCTGCGGCATGATCGGCCTGAACGCCGCGATCAAACTCGGCCAGGCCGGCTTCCGGTACCAGGTGTTCGAAGAACGCGACGACCTCGGCGGAACGTGGTCGCGCAACACCTATCCGGGCTCGGCCGTCGACACGCCGAGCCACTTCTACTCGTACTCGTTCGAGCTCAACCCCGGCTGGTCGAAGTACTACCCGACGGGACCGGAGTACCTCCGCTACCTGCGCCACGTGGCCGGCAAGTACGACCTCTACCCGCACATCACCTTCTCGACGAAGGTGCTCGGCTGCCGCTGGCAGGAGGACGACCAGATCTGGGAGGTCACCGTCCGCCACAAGGACGGCTCCGTGCGCACGCGTCGAGCCAACGCCGTGGTCACCGCCACCGGCGTGCTCAACGCGGCTGCCATCCCCGACATCGACGGCATGGACACCTTCGAAGGCGAGACGATGCACACCGCCGAGTGGCGCCATGACGTGGACCTGAGCGGAAAGCGGGTGGTCGTCCTGGGCACCGGCTGCACGTCCGTCCAGGTGGTGGCCTCCATCGCCGAGCAGGTCGAGTCCTTGGACGTCGTGATGCGCCAGCCGCACTGGGTCATCCCTGAGGGTAAGGTCGCCGCCGACGTGCCCGAGGGCATGAGGTGGGCGCTGGAGCACATCCCGTACTTCCACCAGTGGTTCCGCGTCAAGACCTACTGGTGGGCCGCGGACAAGGGCTGGTCCGTCCCGCGCATCGACGAGGAGTGGTACGCCACGCACGTCTCGTCGTCCCCGGCCAACGACATGGTGATGCAGGTCTGCCTGGATTACCTCGACCGGTCGTTCGCCGACCGTCCCGATCTGAAGGAGATGCTGACGCCGGACTTCCCGCCGTTCGCCAAGCGGATCGTCAAGGACCCCGGCTTCTTCGAAGCCGTCAAGCGCGACAACGTGTCGCTGCACCGCGGATCGTTGCGGCAGATCCGCCCGGACGGCGTGGTGACGACGGAGGGGGAGTTCATCGCCGCCGACGTCATCATCTGGGCCACCGGCTTCAGGCTCGAATACCTCGGCTTCCTCGACGTCGTGGGCCGCGGCGGCGTCAGACTGTCCGAGGAGTGGGCAGAGGAGAACCCGAGGGCGTATCTGGGCATCACGGTGCCGGGCTTTCCCAACTTCTTCGTCACCGCAGGCCCGAACGCCGCACCCAACCACGGCGGCGGCCACAACGTCACCAGCGAGGAGCATGTCCACTACGTCGTGGAGAGCCTGCAGTACCTCGTCGAGAACGGTCACTCCGCGATGGAGCCGACGCGGGAGGCGACCGAGGACTACAACCGGCGCGTCGATGAAGAACTGGACAAGACCGTCTGGAAACACGGCGGTACGGCGAGCGGGTACTACCGCAACAAAGCCGGACGTGCCTGGGTGGCCTGCCCGTGGCGACTGGTCGACTACTGGGCCATGCTGCGCGCGCCGGAGCCACGCGACTACATGTTCACCTCATCATCCGAAAGCTGATAGTCACGCACGAGGGGTGCGGGACTACCGCACCCCCAAGCGTGGTCACTCCCCGCGGAACACCGGGGAACGCCGCTCAAGGCTCGCCGCGATGCCCTCGGCGCAGTCCGCGGTCGCCCACAGCCGCGCCTGCTCGGCCAGCTCGTGCTCCAGAGCCTCGGCGACACGGCATGCCAGACCGGCCCGCAGCGTCGAGCGGATCGACCTCACCGCCAGCGGCGCCGCCGACGCCAGCTCGCCTGCCCAGGCCAGCGCGTGCTCGCGCTGCCGGCCGGGCTCGGCCAGCCGGTCGGCCAGCCCGATTTGATGTGCCTCCTGGCCGCGCACCGGCCGGGCGCTCAGCAGCATGTCGGCCGCCGCCTGCCGGCCGACGATCTCCGGCAGCGTCACGCTCAGCCCGAACCCCTGATGAAAACCCAGCATCGCGAAGTTCGCGACGAACCGGGTGTTCTCATCGGCGACCCGGAAGTCGGCCGCGCAGGCCAGCCCCAGCCCTCCGCCCACGGCAGCTCCCTGGACCGCGGCGATGATCGGGGTCCGGATCTCGAATAACTGCGCCGCCCGCCGGTACAGGCGCTCCGACACGGCGACCCGGTCGCCGTCGAAGGCACCGCCCGTCCCGAAGTCGGCGCCGGCGCAGAAGTGCTTGCCCTCGGAGGCCAGGACGAGCACCCGGCAGTCCGCGCTGCCGTCCAGGTCGCGGGCGGCGTCCACGAGCAGGCCGATGAGATGCTCGTCGAAGTAGTTGGCGGGAGGCCGGCGCATCTCCAGGAGCCCGACCCCGTTCTCCACCGTGACCGACAGATCCTCGCTGTCTGCTCGCACGAACGGCCTCCGCAACATCGGGGATGAATTTGCCTCCCACCCTGCCCGACGCCGGTCGCCGCCTGCGTCGAGGCGTCCGCTCAGTGGACGTCCGCCCTCGGACGACCGCGATCAAGAGGACAGTACGTCTCCATGACCTCCGATATCGCCAACCTCCTGCACGCGTTCGCCCGTCTGGCCGACGAGGGCACCCCGCACGACCTCGGCGTCCTGCTCACCGACGACGTCGAGTGGGCGATGGCCGGCGCGCACTGGTGCGGACGCGAGCAGACCGTCGCTGGGCTGACCCGGATGCGCGAGCTCGGGCACGCCGGCCCGGACTCGGGCAACCGGCATGTGATCACCAACCTGGAGGTGCACGCCACCGGCGACCGCGCCACGGCGCTGTCCTACTTCCTGCTCGTGTCCGCCGGCCCGCCCGCGGCGATCGTCACCATCGGCTCCTACCGCGACGAGCTCAGGCGGGGTCAGGACGGTCACTGGCTGCTGGCACGCCGTGAGGTGACGACCTGAGACGCACAAGCCGTCCACTCACCGGAACACCGTCCCGCAACGGCGTCGCCTCCGCCCTAGCGTCGGGTCACCAGCCCGCAAGCGATGCCGCTCACCGCAGGGGGACAGCACATGACAACCACCGATCCTCGCCTCAGCAAGGCTCTTGATCGCGTGCTTGATCTGGGGGAGATCGGCATCGCCGTGGCCGCCTACCACCGCGGCGAGCTGATCGCCGACGCCGTCGCCGGAGTCACCGACGTCACCACGGGCGCACCCGTCGACGAGCGCACCCTGTTCCCGGTGTTCTCCGTGACCAAGGGCGTCACCGCGACCGCGCTCCACCTGCAGGCCGAGCGCGGGCTGGTCGACCTGCAGGCGCCGATCGCCCGGTACTGGCCGGAATTCGCCGCAGGCGGCAAGCAGGCCATCACGGTCGAGCAGGCCCTGTCGCACCGGGCAGGCATCCCGCAGATGCCCGAGGGCGTCACCCCGGAGGCGCTGGCCGACTGGGAGTGGATGACGGACCGGATCGCCGGCTTCACCCCGCTGTACGAGCCGGGCACGACCAGCGCCTACCACGTCCTGGTCTGGGGCTGGATCGTCGGCGAGGTCGTGCGCCGCACCGATCCCGCGCACCGGCCCTTCGACGTCTTCGTCACCGAGGAGATCTGCGCGCCGCTCGGCGTCACCGACTTCCACCTCGGTGTCTCCGACAATGACCTCGGACGGGTGGCCACCCTGTACGGAGGCAACGCGTTCGCGATCTCCGACGAGCACAACATCAGCCCCCAGGCCGTCTTCCCCGGCTCCGACGTGCACAACCAGCCGGTCATGCAACAGGCCGTGGATCCCGGAGCGGGCGCGATCGCCACCGCGAACTCGGTGGCCAGGATCTTCGCGATGCTGGCCGAAGGCGGGCAACTGGACGGCGTCCGGCTGCTGTCGCCCGACAGGGTCGCCACGTTCACCCGCCCACGCACGGACGCGCACGCCCCCGACCGGGTACTGACGATCCCGGTGTGGTTCGGCGCGAACGGGTTCTGGCTCGGCGGCGAGCCGGGCGCCTCCGACCCGCTCGTGGGGGACCACCGCTCCGTCATCTACAGCCCCGGCGCGGGAGGCTCCGTCGCCTGGGCCGATCTGCGCGACCGGATCGCGGTCGCGATCTGCCACAACAACATGGACGCCCCGGTGAGCGCGGGTCCCGGCAGCACCTTCGAGCCCGTGGTACGCGCCATCCGCGAGATCGTCGACGAGCGTGAAGGGAACATGCGATGAGTACCCCACGAGAGCTGTTCGGCGGCGGCGTCGCGGTCATCACCGGAGCCGGTGCGGGCATCGGCGCCGGCCTGGCCCGGTACGCGGCCCGTGAGCTCGGCATGACGGTCGTGCTCGCCGACGTCGATGCCACCGCGATCGCCGCTCTGCGGGCCGAGCTGGAGCAGGACGGCGCCCGCGCCCTCGACGTCGTCTGCGACGTGCGCGATCCCGACGCCGTCGAACGCCTGGCCGCGACCGCCTTGCGAGACGCCGGTCCGGTCAGGCTCCTGGTGAACAACGCCGGCGTCGAACAGTTCGGCTACCTGTGGGACACCCCCGCCGCCAACTGGGAGCGCCTCTTGTCGATCAACATCAGCGGCGTCTTCCACGGCATCAAGGCGTTCCTGCCGCGCATGATGGCCGAACCGGGCCGCTCGTGGGTGTGGAACCTGTCGTCCATCGGCGGGGTCGGCGCCAGCCCTCTGCAGGCGCCGTACATCATGAGCAAGCACGCTGTCCTGGCGCTCACCGAATGCCTGCGCCAGGAGGTCGAGCTCGCCGGGCACGGGCAGCACGTCCACGTCCAGGCGGTGCTTCCCGGGGCCGTGGCCTCGAACATCTTCGAGTCCGCCGGCGCCGTCGAACAGGGTGACGTTGCCGCCGCAGAAGACCATCGCGCGTCCATGCTGCAGATCAAGGCCCAGGCGATGGACCCGCTCGACGCCGCCCGCGAGTTCTTCGACCAGGCCGCGGCCGACGAGTTCTACCTGCTGTCACAGCCCTTCGTCGCCGACGCCATGGCGGCACGGGCCGACATCCTGATCCACCGCCGCGCCCCGCGACTGCCGCAGGGCGAGTTCTCCGTCCCCGCGTCCTGAGGCCCGCCGATGCCGCTGACACCTGACCTCGACCCGGACGCCGCCGCGATCGCCGCTGCCATGGCCGGAGCGCCGCCCATGCGCGAGCGCGGCCTCGACGCGATCCGCCACGCCATGGAGACGATGCCGCTGCCCGCGGATCTGCCCGTCATGGCCGTCACCCAGGACCATCTGATCGACGGGCCGTGGGGGAAGATCCCGCTGCGCGTCCACCGCCCGACCCTCGACGAGCGCGCGCCGGTGCTGGTCTACTTCCACGGCGGCGGCATGTGCCTGGGCTCCAACCACTCTTTCGAGCCGCTGGCCAGGCACCTGGCCCACCTCAGCGGCGCCACGGTGGTGTCGGTCGGATACCACCTCGCGCCGGAGTCGCCACCCCCCGCCCAGTTCGACGACGCCTACACCGCCACCGTCTGGACCGCCGAACACGCCGGCGACCTGCAGATCGACCCGAGCAGGCTCGTCGTCATCGGCGACAGCGCGGGCGGCACCCTCGCGGCGGCGGTCGCCCTGGCCGGGCGGGACCGAGGCGGGCCGGCGATCAGTTGCCAGGTGCTCGCCTACCCCGGCATCGACCGGGACCTGGCCGCCCGGTCGATGTCGCAGTACGCGCAGGCTCCGATTCTCACCCGGGACGATGTCCTGTTCCTCAACGAGAACGCCGACGCCGGGCAGGGCCACCCGGACAGCCCCTACCGCATCCCCGCTTACGCCGCCGACCTGAGCGGGCTGCCGCCGGCCATCGTGGTGACGGCCGAATGCGACCCGATCAGGGACTGGGGCGAGCGCTACGCCCACCGGCTACGCGAGGCCGGCGTCCAGACCACCCACACGCGCTACCCCGGCACCTACCACGGCTTCCTCGCCCAGTCGGACCACCTCGCCCGAGGCCGGCTCGCCGTCGCCGAGATCGGCGCGCTGCTGCGCGCCAAGTTCGCCCACCCGCTGCCCTTCTGACCTAGGAGAACCCGTGGCCGATCCGTTCGCCGACGCCCGCGTGCTGGCCGCCAAACAGCTGTCGAGCGGCTACACCTGGGCTGAATGCCCTCGCTGGCACGACGGGGCGCTGTGGTTCAGCGACATGTACGCGCACCGCATCGTCCGCCTGGACGACGACGGCACCCCGCACACCGTGCTGGACCTGTCGCAGCGCACGCCCGTCAACGGCACCGAAGTCATCCCCGGCGGGTTCGGCCGGCTGCCCGACGGCAGGCTGATCGTCACCTCGATGCACGAACGGCTCGTCCTGGCCTTCGACGGCGAGCAGGTCACCATCCACGCCGACCTGCGGGAACTGGCGAGCGGGCCGATCAACGACATGGTCGTGGACGGCGACGGCCGCGCCTACGTCACCCAGCTCGGCTTCGAACTGTTCCAGGGGGAGGAGCCGCGTGACTCGCCGCTGCTGGTGGTGGAGCCCGCCGGCACCGCACACGCCCTGACCGACCTGGGCGGCATGTCCGGCGCGAACGGCATCGCGATCACCGCGGACGGCAGCCGGGTGCTGACCGCCGAGGCGTTCGCCAACCGCATCACCGTGTTGGACCGCGACGAGTCCGGCCGCCTGAACGGCCGGCGCGTCTTCGCCGAAACGCCCTCCTTGCCGGACGGCATCTGCCTGGACGACGACGGCGGTGTGTGGGCGGGAATGCCCGGGGTGGCCGTGGCCCGCTTCGTCGAAGGCGGCGCCATCACCGACGTGGTGCCCTTCGACGCCACCGAGGCCCTGCCACCCGCCTGCGTGCTCGGCGGCGCCGACCGGCGCACCCTGTACATCTGCGCCGGCCTGGACGTCATGGACTGGGAGGAGTCCCGGCGCAACCGCCGCGGAACCATCTGGCAGGTCCCGGTCCAGACGAGCGGCGGAGCCAACCGCCCATGACCGAGAAGGGATCCACTGTGGACCTGCTCTCCTTCCACGACCGCGTCGTCATCGTGACCGGCGCCGGGCGCGGCATCGGCCGGGCGCACGCCCTGCTGCTGGCCGCCCGCGGCGCCGGCGTCGTCGTCGCCGACCTCGGCGCGAGCGTGGACGGCTCCGGTGTCGAGGGCGACGACCCGGCCGCCGACGTCGTCGCCGAGATCCGCGCCGCCGGCGGGCGGGCCGTCGCCTGCCGCGCCGACGTCGCCACCGAAGGCGGTGCGGCCGCCGTGGTCGAAGCCGCCCTGGCCGCGTACGGCCGGCTCGACGCGGTGGTGAACAACGCCGGCATCGTCCGGACCGGGCACTTCGACGAGATCCCGATCGAGGAGTACCAGCGCCATCTCGATGTGCACTTCTTCGGCTCGCTGTACGTCTGCCGCGCCGCCTGGCCGCACCTGATCGCCTCCGGCACCGGCCGGGTGGTCAACACGGTCTCCGCCGCGATGCTCGGCAACCCGCTGATGACCCACTACGGCAGCTCCAAGGGAGCCGTCTTCGCCCTCACCCGTAACCTCGCCATCGAGGGTGCCCCGCACGGTGTGCTGGTCAACGCCCTGGCGCCCGGAGCCGGCACCCGCATGGCCGAGAACTCGGCCGACTCGCTGTCCCCCGACGTCATGCAGTACCTGCGCACTCAGCTCCTGCCCGAGCACGTGGCCCCGGTGGCCGCCTACCTCACCCACCCCTCCTGCCGGGTGAGCGGCGAGGTCTTCAACGCCGCAGGCGGCACCGTCAACCGGCTCGCCGTCGTCACCACCCAGGGCATCCACGAGCCCGGCCTGACCGTCGAGACGGTGGCCGAACGGTTCGACGACATCATGGCCCTCACCCCCGAGGCGCGGCCGGAGACCATCACCGCAGCACAGCCCCATTCCGCCTGAATTCCGACGGAGAGATGATGACCATCCCCATCGACTTCCCCTTCGCGCCCCGGCCCCCGGCCGAGGCCGTGGAACACCTGCGGCGCCTCATGGCCGACCGCCCCATGACCAAGGTCACCATGCCGTATGGCGGTGACGTCTGGATCGTGCACCGCAACCGGGCGGCCCGGCAGATGCTCAGCGACCGGCGCTTCGTCCGCGAGCCGTTCCGCACCGGGGAGCGTGAGGTGCCGTTCTTCGTGCCCTTCCCCGACTTCCTGCGCACGACGCTGCAGTTCGAGGATCCGCCCCAGCACACCAGGCTGCGCAAGCTGGTGCAGAAGGCGATCTCGCCACGGCGCGTGCGCGACATGCGCGACTCGGCGGCAGCCTTCGCCAATGAGCTGATCGACGGCATGATCGCCCGAGGCGGCGTGCGCAACCTCGTCGCCGAGTACGCCGTACCGCTGCCCATCGAGATGCTCAGCTCGCTGCTGGGCGTGCCCTCGTCCGACCGGGAGAAGTTCGAGCGGTGGAGCTCCTCCACCCTGTCCGTGGCCGGGAAGTCCGAGCAGGAGATCGCCGCCGACATGGGCGAGCTGGCCGCCTACATGACCGACCTGATCGCGAAGCGGCGGGCAGAGCCCCGGGACGACCTGCTCAGCTCCCTGGCCCACGCCCACGAGCGCGACGAGACGCTCACCGACGCCGAGATCCTGCCCATCGCGTTCCTGCTCATCGTCGGAGGCTTCGACAACACCGCCAACTTCCTGACCACTGGCGTGCTGTCGCTGCTGCGCTCCGACGAGCAGCGGGAGCTGTTCCTGACCGACCCCGACGCCCTGGCACCCACGGCTGCCGAGGAGGTGCTGCGCCACGGCAACTTCATGATGGGCGGCCCTGTCGGAGGTGGAGGCGGCCTGGTGCCATTCGTCGCGACGGAGGACGTGATCATCGACGGGCAGTTGATCGCCGCCGGGGAAGCCGTCAGCATGGACTCGGGCGCCGCCAACCACGACCCCGACGTCGTGCCGGATCCGGGCCGCTTCGACATCACCAGGACCGACAACCCGCACCTGATGCTCAGCTACGGCATGCACCACTGCCTCGGCGCGCCGCTGGCCCGCATGGAATTGCAGGTCGGCATGGCCGAGATCTTCAAGCGGCTGCCACAGCTGCGGCTGGCGGGCGAGCCCGTGGTCCGCCACGACGTGCTGACCCAGCCGATGACCGACCTGCCCGTCACCTGGTGAACGCAAGGAACAGCGCATTGCCGAAAGTGTTCTACACCCAGCCCGACGGCCGCCAGGATGTGATCGAAGCGGCCGCCGGTGACTCGGTCATGCAGACCGCCGTCCGCAACGGGGTCTCCGGCATCGTCGGCCAGTGCGGCGGCTCGCTGTCGTGCGCGACGTGCCACGTCTTCCTGGCCGAGGAGAACGCGGGCGACTTCGCCCCCGTCGGCGACGACGAGGACGAGATGCTCGACTGCGCCGCCACCGAACGCCAGGACAACTCCCGCCTGTCCTGCCAGCTCGTCCTGCGCGAGGGCCAGGAGGTCCACGTGACCATCCCGGAAGCCCAGCTGTGAACCTGCTCGTCGTGGGCGCGGGCCAAGCCGGCGTGCAGATCGCCGGCAGCGCCAGGGACCTGGGCTGGGAAGGCCCCATCACCCTCGTCGGCCAGGAACCGTACGCCCCCTACGCCCGGCCCCCGCTGTCGAAGGCGTTCCTCAAAGGCGAGGCCCCGCTCTCCTCCCTCGCCCTGCGCAGCGCCGCCTTCTACGCCCAGCAGCGCATCGACCTGGTGCCGGACGAGCACATCGGCCGGATCGAGCTCGCCGGCGGCGGAGCCGGCACGGCCTTCTCGGCCGCCGGCCGCCGCTGGAGCTTCGACCGTCTCGTCCTGGCCACGGGCGCGCGCCCGCGTCGCCTGCCGATAGAGGGCGCCGGTCTGGACGGCGTGCTGGCGCTGCGCGACATCCGGGACGCGCAGGCTCTGGCGCGCCGCCTGGCCGGCGCCACCGCCCTGGTCGTCATCGGCGGCGGCTTCGTCGGCTTGGAGGTCGCCGCCACCGCCGCGGCGGCGGGCGTGCCGACGACGGTCGTCGAAGCCGCGCCCGCGCTGATGAACCGCGTCGTCAGCACGGCCATGGCCGACATCATCGCAACCGCGCACCGCGCCGCCGGCGTACAGATCCGCACGGGACTGCGCCCCGTCCGCCTGCGAGGCACGGACGGCGCGGTCGTCGCGGTAGAACTGGACAACGGCGATGAACTGCCTGCGGACCTCGTCGTCGTCGGCGTGGGAGCCCAACCCTGCGACGAACTGGCCCGCGCCGCCGGCCTGCACTGCGACAACGGCATCGTCGTGGACGCCCGCTCCCTGGCCTCCGACGGCCACACCATCGCCGTAGGGGACTGCGCGAACCTCCCCGACCCTTCCCTCGCCTCGGACGACGCTCCACGACTGCGGCTGGAAAGCGTCGACAACGCCGTCGAGCAGGCCACCTCGGCCGCGGCCACCCTGGCCGGCCTGGACCGCCCCTACCGCGGCGTCCCATGGTTCTGGTCCGACCAAGGAGGGCTCAAGCTGCAGATCGCCGGACTGGCCCGTCCGGACGACGAGGTCCTACTCCGCCCGGGCCGACGCCCGGGTCAACACACGGCGCTGCGCTACCGGGGCCTGCAGCTGGTCGCCGTCGAATGCCTCAACAGCCCCGCCGACTTCCTCGCGCTGCGCCGGGCTCTCGGCGAGGGCGTCTCCCTGTCACGGACGACGGCCACGGACACCGGTCTGTCGCTGAAGGAACACCTCGCCACCGCACAGTGCGCCGACATCAAGGAGTCACCATGCCCATGACAGGCCCGTACGAACCGAGCCCGGCCAGCTGGGTGGCCCAGCAGGTGGAGCTCTACGAACGCACCGGTGGCGCGGAGGGCGGAACCTTGCAGGGCCGCCCCGTCGTCATCCTCACGACCAGGGGCGCGAGGTCGGGGAAGATCCGCAAGACGCCGCTGATGCGGGTCACCGACGGCACTCGCTACGCCGTCGTCGCCTCCCAGGGCGGTGCGCCCACGAACCCCTTCTGGTTTCGCAACATCCTGGCCGACCCGCATGTCTCCCTGCAGGACGGTCCGGTCGTCCACGACTATGTCGCGCGCCGTGTCGAAGGCGAGGAACGCGGGAAGTGGTGGGCCATGGCCGTCGAGACCTGGCCCGACTACGAGGAGTACCGCAAGCGAACCGACCGCGACATCCCGGTCTTCGTTCTCGAGCCCTCCTCCTGACGGGTGCCCGACGCGAGATCGCCGGCCAACGCGATCTGAGCTCTCCCAACCGACCACCTGATTCACTACAGCGGGCACCGGCCGCACCAGTCCCGGCGACGACGTCCCCAGACACCGCAACGCGGCCTGCCCGCGACGTGACCGACGTCAACCTGCGATCCATCCACCGAAAACCCGTCGTCGCGGGCATGGCCGGCGAATACCGCCACGCCGCTAAACCGCAGCTCAGCCTACGTAACTCAATATTCGAGCGGCACACCATCCCCGTGTGCGCGGGGAGGACGCGAACGCTGCAGCGGCGCAGAAGTCGTGTTTGAGGTCATCTCATGCCGGTCTCGCTGACGTGGGCATTAGCCGCAGCTAGGGTCGGTTTGGACCCCTTTCGCGAATTCGGATAATACAGCCTCCTGCAGATGCCGAATGACCGTGTGTGACGACATCAAGGTGTTCCTAAGCAACGATCAGGAAGACGCCCATGAACGGCGGCTCTGGTGAGACAAGACGCCACACCACGCCAGTGAAATCACGGAACCATCTCTCTTCAAAATTCTCTATGTCGCCGTACCGCGACTCCACGGGAATCTCTTCGAAGTCCCCGTTCTTGATCGCGGCGCTGAGCCATTCCTGGAAGCGGGCGAACTCTCCAGGGCTACGGAATCCATGGATCTCGTCGTAGTGTTCAGTCATGTTGCCTCATGGGGAACTCGCCACGGTTCACGATCCAGCTCGGATCTACCTTTTGTGTGATGACTACTTGACTGCCGCCGCCGGCTAGGCCGCCCTGTTCGGCAGCGATGCCCTCGTAGTAGGTGATGCCAGGAGGTACCCGGATCTCCACCCATTTTGTCGCTGTGTTCCCCCACTTTGTGAACAGGGCGCTGTCGAGGATGGATTGGACCGGGCCGGAGGGCTTGACCGTGGTCCAGTATGCTCCCAGTTCCTTGGAGGTGCCACCGTAGACTCGGTAGAGGGTGACCGGTTTGGTGGTCGTGACCGTCCAATAGCTGCTGCTTCTGAATGTAGTCATGAGATCCGGTTTATCGGCGAGCGGGCCAGGGTTCAGTGGTCCGTAGCGGGTTCCGGGGTGAGGGGCCGAGCCGGTCCCGCCTGCACCTGCGGATGGCGGTTCCGCGCCGATGCCGTCGGAGCGCTTGGGTCCCTTTCCGATGTCGTCGGCCAGCCTGCCGGGCATCAGGGAGGTAGAGGTGGACGGTTTGCGGCGGAACGTGCTCTTAGCGGCTCTGCCTAGTGTTCCTACAACTCGGGTGCCGGCCGAGGCGGTGCTGCTGGAGCCTGCGGAGGCGACGGCGGCGAGGATGTCGGGGATGAGGCGGCCGAAGGCTCGGTCGGGGTTGGAGGCCCAGGTGTCCCAGTCCAGTAGTGCCTTGCCGAATTCGGCTGGGTTCTGGATGGCGGTCATCAGGGACTGAGTCAGGTCGTTGACGCTGCGTTGCCAGCCCATGAAGTCGATGGCTGCGCGGGTGGGGGAGTAGTCGATGACCAGCTGGCCGAGTCCGGCGACGCTTTCCACGGTTCCTTTGGCCTGCTCGGCCATCGGGTTTGAAGAGACCAGGTTCGGGTCGAAGATGTCCTGGAGTTGCTGGCCGATGCGGTCCCATACGTTGCCTATCGTGGGCAGGGGCGTACCGGGAGCGAGCATGGCCTCGTCGACGGAGATCGGTGGCTTGCCCGCGCCGAACAGTTCCGGCCTGGCCAGTTCCATGCGCTCCAGGAGCACCAGTCGCCTGTTGATCTCGGGGCCCTGCCCGCTGGCCCACGCGGCTGTCTGGCGGATGGTGTCGGCTGAGGCAGTCGGCAGCCAGGCCCCGCGCAGGATGTTCCACAACTCTTCGCCGATGACGTCCAGCGAGACTTCGGCCTGGTGCAATGCGTCTTTCAACGCGCGGACGCCATCGGGGACCATGCCCTCCAACTGGCTCATGGCTAGCCTGGGCTGTCGGCTGGCGTACGGGCTAGTAACGCCCGCAGTTCGTCCACGACGCCAGTGCAGCCCCTGCTGATGGCCTGGCGCTGGGCGGCCAGTTCGTCGGCGAAACGCTGTGCGGCTGGGCCTGTCCAGATGTTCTGGCCCATGAGCGCGGCCACGCGGTCGAGTGCGGGCCTGGCCTGATCGGTGAGTTGCTCTGCCCGGCGCAGCGCCTGTTCCACTTGCTCCCGGGTCATGGGTACTCCTTCGGGCGCGTCGACCTAACTCGGGGGTTCAAGATTGGAGCCATTGGACTGTGCAGTATCCGCGGCAGCAACCGAATCGCCCGGATTGGTCTGAAGCGTCAGATGGACGACGCTGGCGGTAGGCGAGCACTGCCATGTGGATGGCGTTAGACGTCACGGCTGTATTTAGCTGTGAAAACGGGGAGGGAAACCACAGGTCAGAGGGCAAATTGCCTGGTCGGGAAGCGTGCCCCCGGCAGGATTCGAACTACGTGATGAGTCCGAGCGTTACCGTTCCCGTGCCGGCCTGGGGTGGATCGATGAGGACGGTATAGGTCCCGGTGGATGGCAGGACCGGGAGGTTGAGGGGCGTATCGTAGGTGACGTTCTGGCTGACCAGGAAGGTGCCGTCGGGCTTGCGGACGCGTACGGCGAACTGGCGTTCGGGGAAACCGGATGCCCCGGCCACCTTCAGCCGTACCTTCTGTGCCGCCGTGCCGGCGAAGCTGAATTCCGCGTCTTGGCCGGGCCGGGTGATGGCCGCGTTGAGAACCGGTCCGTCGAGGGTGAGTGTCCCGCCGGTCACACGTTCGGAGAGAGTGAGAGTCAGCGCGCCGGTTCCAGACTGTTCCGGCTCGACCACCACGCGATAGGTGCCGGATAGCGGGAGCCGGTCGATGTCGATCTCTCCCGATGCTCTGGAGGGCACGAAGTACCGGCTCTGGACGTGGGTGCCGTTGGGCGCGAACACCGAGATCTGCACGCCGTGGTTCATGGAGTTGGCATAGACGCCGAGGCTGACTGGCGTGTTGGCGGTGCCCGTGAAGGTGGCTTCCGCGCTCTGGCCTGGCCGCTCGACCGTTACCGCCGTGCCGGGGCCGGTCGTGGTGAGTGCCACAGACAGCGGAGCCGTGGACAGGGTTGCGACCAGGGATCCGGTGTTGGCCTGGAAAGGGTCGATGACGACCCGATAGATGCCGGTCGCGGGCAGTTTGGGCAGGCTCAGCTTGCTGATCTCACCGCCGAGGTAGAAGTCGGTGACCACGTTCAGGCCACTGGGGGCGATGACGTCGACCTGGGCGGACGACGCCAGGGAGCTGTCGCTGAAACCGATCGTGATGAGGTCGCCAGCCGTCGCCACGAAGGTGAATACGGCGTCCTGCCCCGGTCGGTCGACCGCGAGGGTCGCGCCCGGGCCGGTGGTCGTGAGCCGGCCGCCGTCGACGGGGGAGGCCAGGGTGACGGTGAGTGAGCCGGTGGCCGCCTGCTGTGGGTTCACGACGACCCGGATGGGGCCGTTGTAGGGGACTGCGGTCAGGTCGATGTCCCCGCTCTGGCCGACGCCTAGGCTGAAGTAGTGGAAGGGGGTGGTGGCGCCGGGCGCGAGGAGAGATACGAGGACCGGGGCGGCGAACGTGTTGCCGGACAGACCGATCGACGCATGGGACGATGCGGTGCCGTCGAATGTCAGCACGCCGTTCTGGCCGGGTCGTGAGAGCGTGATTGGGGTTCCGTTCCCGGTGCTCGTGAGCGTGCCTCTGACCGGGGCGGAAAGTGTTGCGGTGACCGTGCCGACCGCGGCGCGGGCGGGGTCGATTGTGACCTGGTATGTCCCCGTTTGGGGAAGCTTCAGTACGTCGACGCCGTCGTCGCTCCAGGCCCGGACGACGACGCCGTTCACGATGACGGTCCCGTCGGGTGCGACGATGTCGACGCTCAGCGGCTGGGCGAACCCGTTGGCGCTCATCCCTAGGGACACGGTGTCGCCGGAGGCGCCGGTGAAGGTGGTGACCGCGCTCTGCCCCGGCCGGGCGATCGTGATCACCTCTCCGGCGCCGGCCCGGTCCAGCTCGGGGACCTCCAGCGGGGTGGACAGCGTGACGGTCACGGAGCCGGTGCCCGCTAGGCGAGGCGAGATGACGACGCGATAGGTACCGGTGTAGGGGGGATCCGGCATGCTGATGTCATTGCCGTCGCCAACCTGAAGGCCGTTGCCGCCGGTCCTCTCAGACCCGTACGGATCGAACAATTCCAAGCTGGCGTAGCTCGTGAGGGTGTTGTCGCTAAGGCCGAGTTCGAACGGTCGGCCCGCCTCGGCGTCGAAGGAGACCACGGCCCGCTGCCCGGCCCTGGTGATGGCTGCCACGATGCTCTGGTCGCCCGTTTGCGCGGTGCCCGCGTTGAGCGGCTCGGAGGCCGTCACGGTGACCTGCCCCGTGGCACTCGCGCCCGCGGGATCGATCAGCACCTGGTAGGTCAGCCCCGCCGTAAGCCCGTCGAAGTGGAGCGAGCTGCCTACCGGAGCGTAGTCGGAGTCGATCTGGGCCGCTGTGGGGCTGTACACCCGGAAGTGGGTGTAGCCGGTGGTGATACCGGACAACCCAAGATCGACGCTGCCGGAGACGGGCGCGTCAAAGACGGCGACCGCGTAGTTGCCAGGCGTCGTGATGGCGACGTCCTGGGGTGTCCCGCCGACTGCGACGCGGGCCGTGCCGTCGCTCTCCTCAAGGGAGAGGTTGGGGCTCGGCAGGACGATGTCGCCGTCCCACGTGGTCTCGCCCTCGGGCGTGGCGACCCGGAGCCGCCCGGTGGTTGTCGCCACGGGTACGGTCACCTGCAGCTCTGTGGCGGAGACCGAGGTCGGAACCGCACGGTTCCCGTTGATTGTGACGTCGTTGTCCCCGAGCTCGGGCGCGAAACCGGAGCCGGTGATGGTGATCTCGGCGCCGGGCTGGACAGCGGCCGGCGAGACCGCCGTGATGACGGGGCCCGAGAACGCCGCTGCTATGACAGGGGATACGGGGACCAGTAAAGCGATCAAGAAGCTAAGAAGGAACGGCATGGCATGCTCCCGGACGGCGACGGGTCCGCCGCGAAGGAGCGGCGTTGATCAAGCCTTGCTCTTACCTCAGGCTAGAAAAGGGTGATCATCCATGCAAGCCTGTTACAGCCATGCGTGCCCGAGAAACGTGGCCATCTGCGGTATTCCTGGCTGCAATCGCGAACCCGAACCGCTCGATCTCCTTCGCCGTCAATCCCATTTGCTCAATCCCGCACCACGCCCCATTCGTTCAGTGCCTGGGCGGGCGTAGCGGGTTGCTGGAGCCCGGACGGTCCAGGATCACAGTTTGACCTGAGGAAAGGCTTTTGCCGCGGGACATACCGGGAGCGTACGATTTTGCCGGCCTCTGCGGGCGCAGGACCGCGACCCGGCAGACCCTTTTCTGCCGGAGAACAGCGAACGATCAACAAGGCTGCGACAGTGGCGACCCGTGGAGACGATGGATGCCCGGGCGCGGCTGCGGCGGCCGTTCGTCGTCGTGCGCGCCTTTCTCGACGCTGCCAGGCACCTGGTGCCGCTGGTGGCGCCGGCTGCGGTGGTGTTCCTGCCGCTGGGCCTGATCGCCGCGTCGGCGCTGCTGCCGCTGCTCAGCGGCTCGGCCGTGGTGCGGAACGACGAGCTGGAGATCTATGGGGCCGAGCCGCGCCACCTGCTTGTCTGGAGTGCGGTGGTGCTGGTGGTGTTCACCGTGGCGCAGGCCGTGGTGTTCCCCGCGACCGTGGTGATCGCGGCGGGGCTGCAGGCGGGTGGCCCGCCCGTGCCCGCGCGCCGGGCGCTGCGGGCGGCCCTGCGGCGGCTGCCTTCCATGTTGCTGCTCGTGGTGCTGGCCGTGCCTGTGTTCGCGCTGGTGGTGGCGGCCGGGTATGGGGCGCTGCTGGTGACCGGGAGTTTGGTTCCGGCGGTGTTCGTGTTCGTGGGGCTGGCGCTGTTCACCATGCCGGCGCTGCTGGCCGTGCCCGCCATCGTCCTGGAGGGCCGCTCGGCCCTCGTCGCCGTCGGGCGCGGCTACGACCTGGTGATCGGGCACTCGCCGTCCAGCACGTTCACCCTCGCCTGCGGCGTGTACGTCATCCCGGGCCTCATCTCCCAAGCCTTGGACGCGGCCATGGCAGGGCTGCACGGCCCGGCGCTCATGTACGCCTCCGGCCTGGCAAGTGGCGTACAGGCACTGGCCGGAACGGCCTTCCAAGCGAGCGTGGTCACCCGCCAGTTCCTGCACCGGCTGGCGCTGCGGCCGGACCCGGTCTCGGCCGAGGAATTCGACCGGATCCTGGCGGGCCTGCCCGGGGTGGGCCCGCGTCGCGGGGTCTGGTTCCCGCTCGTGCTGCCCGCGCTGGTCCTGCCCGGCCTCGCGTACGGCGGCGTCGCGGCGGTCAACCCGTTCGGCTGGCTGGAGACCAGCGAGACGGACGTCACCGCCGCGTGGCGTGACTCGTTCGAGGCCGGCATCGGAGCTCCCCAACTCGGCAGGGGAGACCTGCGTGCCCTGTACCCGGGGCCGGGTACGGGGATGGTCGCGCTGGTCTACGGCGGATTCCAGAAGCCGTCCGCGATGTTCGCGTGCGCCGACCGCACCTGTCGCCGGGCCCGCTTACGCTACGCCGAGGCAGGCCCGGACCAGGACCTCGGTGTCGACGCCGTCGGGGCCGCGCTGCCGGACGGCCGCTTGGTGCTGACCTCGTGGACGTGGCATCGCCGCGAGTGGGACTCCTGGGAGAGTCTCGGGCTGCTGATCTGTGACCAGGAGAGGTGCATCCCGCCGCGGGACGGAAGCCCTCTCATCCCGCGGCACGACTTCGCCCGTGGCATGTCGCTGGCCCTGTCCCCGCGCCCCGGCGGCGGGCTGGTCGTCGCCACTGCCGATCAGGTGGAGATCGGTCGAGGGCGCAGGCGGTACGACGTGATCTCCTTGATCTCCTGCGCGGACTCCGGCTGTTCGCGCCCGGTCACCCGGGAGGTGGCGCGGGTCCCCTCGGGAGGCTTCGCTCCCGGGCCGCAGACCCTGTCGGTCGTGGTCGGTGCTGACGACCGTCCGGTGGTCGCGCGGATGGACAGCAGAACCGGCGCGGTCCATATGGTCTCGTGCGAGGACCCCGCCTGCGCGCGCCCACACGTCACCCGGCCGGTGGCGCCCCAGACGATCGAGGTGACCCGCGACAGCCCGCGTCACGCCGTGGCGGTGGCGGTGCGCCCGGACGGTCGGCCGGTGCTGGCGTATCAGGACATACGGGATTCGGCGGTCAAATATGTCGATTGCCGCACCCGGGACTGCGCGCAGCACGTCACGGTCACGCTGTCCGGCGAGTCGTACGCCCCGCCGGTGCCGGTGATCGATCGGGCAGGGCGCGTCCTGGTGGCCTACCAGGACGCGCCCCGTCCGTACGTCATGCTCGCCACCTGCGCGGATGGCCATTGTTCCCGTACCGTGGTGAGCGGTATGCGCAACGGGCCCGGCGATTGCCTGGCCATGATGCTCGACCGGGCGGGACGGCCGGTGATCGTCTGGACGGACGACAACGGCTCGTACTTCTCCGACAGCAAATGGTCGCTGATGGCCACCACCCCGCTCAATCTCACCCCGTGAACAGGGCACCGCATCATGCGTTCGGCCGACAAACTCCTTGGCGGCAAGGTAAGTTCAAGCGCCGCTGAGGCAACGATGGGCATGGTGGGGCCGGTAGGGTGCCGTCGTGCTCGGTGCGTGCTCGTACGCCCCGTCACAGGCCGTCAGAACCCGGCATTGCCTGACACGCAAAACGCATTGAGGTGGCACGAACCGTCACCCAACGGCACGGCGCGGCACTTAAAGATCCTGCTTCTAATCCGACGGTCGCAGCTTCGAATTCTGCAGGGCGCGCCTTGTGATGTCTCAGGACATCGGACGCCTAGGACCTACGGGTTTGGGGTTTGCCTGGGTTCGGTAGTCGCGGGTGGGGTCGATGGTCAGCTCGCGCAGGAGCTCTCCGGTGATGGCGTCGACGACGCGGACGTGCAGGTCGTCGACGAGTAGGAGGACGTGGGTTCGGGCGGGCGTCGCCCGCGAGCTGCGTGGCGATCATCTCGGCAGCCGGGTCGTGCCGGCCACGCCTTCCGGCAGCCGGTCGGGAGAGCCATCAACGACCTGATGAATCAGTGCTCACGCCATGACGGCGGGCACGACATCCCGCCAGCGATCATCCATCCGGCTACCGGCAGGGCACGGTCTTTTGCCAGGACTGAAGGTCCAGGGGGACAGAGTGTTCGCCTGGCAGTGGCTGCCAATCCGAAGTCTGCCCGATGACTAGACGAGCAAGTCCTAATTCGGGTTGGTGGTCGTAGGCGATCAGTGACCGGGTGATGGGCTGGCCGGTGGCGCGGTTGTGCCAGATGGCGGCGGTCAGGGCCAGGATGCGCTGGGCGATGCGAGCCCCGACCCCGGTGCAGTTCGAGGTCTAGCTGGCCTTTGAGGGTGTCGTTGACGGACTCGATGAGCTGGCGGATGGGCTTAAGGAGGTGTTCGCCGGGGGCGGGGTGCGCGGTTGCGGTGGGACGGGCGCAAAGGTCGCGCGCCGCGTTCGGTCAGGAAGGTGTCCAACTCGGTGGAGACGTAGCCTTTGTCGGCGATGATCAGCAGGCCGGGACGGTCGGCGAGCAGGTGCGGGTCGTGCTCGCAGATGGCCATCAGGACCTGGCGTTCGTCGATGTTCGGGGTGGCCAGGGCCCAGGTGATGGGCAGCCCGGTGGGGGTGCAGATGAGGGGCAGGCGCAGGCCCCAGAAGTAGCGGGAGTGGGAGCGGCAGTAGCCATAGCCGGCCCAGCCGGCCAAGTCCGAGCGTTGGGTGGGGGGCGGGAGCGGCCGCACTCGATGGGGGTGGAGTCGGTCACCCACACGCTGTTGTGCCATAGGTCGGTGTCGGTGTCGGTGGCCAGTGCCCGGATTGCTTGTTTGGGCAGGGTAGGGCCTTGTGCGGGCGTTTGTTGTAGCCGGATTGACCGGGAAGGTAGGGGAAGGCGCCGGGCAGGTGTTCGGGGACATAGCGCAGCCAGCGCGCCTCGGAACGCACGCCGGGCAGGACCTGCGCCTCCGCCAAGGGGAGCAGTTCGGCATCGGTCAGCTTCGGCTTGCGTCCCATGCGCGGTCGGCGCCCGAGCCAGTCGTCGATGCTGACGTACAGTGCGGTGAGAAGGGTGTTGAGGTCTGTTGTCACAAACCGATCGTCAACACCCTTCGCTATGTCCACACTCCGCTCTGCAGGGACTTAGGACTTACTCGTCTAGGGCAGATCCGTTAACTCTCATTAGGGGGATAAGCCCTTTCGCCCAGGCGGTGGCCTTTGCCGAGAAGGTCACGGGTGTGGTGTCCGCAGCACCGGGAGTTCCGCTCCGGGCAAGAGCATGCCGCATGAGCTGTCTCGGCCCGCGAACCTTCCTGTCATCCGCGACGGAGTGGATGGACCTCGAACGAGCCCCATCGCACACCGCAAGGGGGTCGCCACGCCGGCGCCATTCCGGAGCGCCTGGCCATCCGGCGATGACGCTCCCGCTGCTGCCACTGCGGCCGGCCATGCCGGCCTCAGGTGTTCCCGGACGGCGGGTCAAGCTCTCGGTTCAAGGATGCCCAGTTCGGCGGCTCGGGCAGTGGCCAGTTCGCGGGTGCCAGTGCCCAGCTCGGCCGGCGCCGCTGCGGCATGGCCGATGGCATCCATCGGGCTCTGCGGCGCCGCTCAGCACGACCTGCTGTGCCATTCCGATCACGCTGCGGATGTGCTCGGCCTCCACCGGCGGAACGTCTGCAAGCTTCGGGAAGTACCCAAGCCGCTGGTGAGCCTTCAACCACACCAGCAGCGCCAGCGGATGCTGATCGTCCTACGGCTTGCCGCGCGCCCACTCCACCTCAGCCGGCGACGGGGCGAACATCTCCGCCCCCTTCCGAGCAGACACCGCCCTCGCGTATCTCGGGAGGACGTTTGATTGATCTACGCCACCCGAACCCCGGAAACCGTCGCCGGTACGGGCAGGCCGCCGCGTTCTCGATCCTGTACGCGGCGCCGGCGGCGATCATTAGGTGGCGGTCACCAAAGTACCTGGCGGGCTCGTTCAACTTTGGCGGTGCCGATGAAGGGCTGGCGGCCGTGCCCGGTCCGATGGCCGGGCACGGCCGCCAGGTCACTCGACCATGATCTGATGGGCGGCCTTGGCCGGCCCGGCCGTGGCCTCCCTGACCACAACGCGAGGTAGCTGTACCTGCCGGCGATGGCGGGTGTGTCGGTGAACGTGTACGTGCCGTCGGCGTTCACGCTCACCGGCGGGAGCTTGACGCTTCCATCGCTGACGTTGTCGACGTACACGCTGCGCTGCACGGTGAGCGTGGCCCCCGGCGAGGGCGGCTTGCCGCCCGCCGTCAGCACGCCGGTCAGCACCATGGCCGTGCCGACGACGCCTGACTGCGGCCCGTCCATGGTGAGAGTGGATCTGTGCCTGACTGTCACGGTGACGGAGGCGCTGCTTCGGCGGTAGTGGTCGTCGCCGTCCCAGAACACCTGGTAGGTCACCTCACCGATGTCCGGCGGCGTGTCCTCGAAAGTAAAGGTGCCGTTCTTCCGTGTCGTCACGCCGGCGATCGGCTCTTTCGTCCCGTTGAGCAGGCGCCGGGTGACCGCGAGCCGCTTGAGCCCGAGCGCCTTGCCGTCGGTGCGGGTGAGCCGCCCCTCGACGGTGACCGGCGAGCCGGCATACGCGCGCGCGCCGGGGCCGTCACCGTCAGATTGGATGCCGGCAGCGCGACGCCCGTCACCCGCCACAGCAGCAGCCGGTTCGCGGAGCTCCGCAGCAGCGCGAAGACGTCCGTGCCGGAGAACGCGACGCCGTCCGCGAGCAGTTCGGCGTCCGGCTGGTCGGCCGCGAACATCGCCGCGCCGGTCGCGGCGTCGTAGAGGGTGAGGTCGGTGCTGCCCCACTGGCGTCCCGCGGCGACGTAGGCGCCGCCCGAGCCGAGCGCCACGGCCGACGGATACCCGTCCCAGCCGTCGCCGTAGGTGCCGGTCGCCGCCAGGGTCCTGGTGTCGTACCTGGTGAAGTGACCGGGGGTGTCGGCCGTGGAGAACAGGGTGGTGCCGTCGGAGGTCAGGGCGAGGTCGCGCAGGTAGTCCATGCGCCACTCCTCGCCGTCGATCGTGCCGCGCAGTTCGGGGGTGCCGCCGCCGACGTCGTAGACCAGCATGTCGGCGTGGTGCAGGCTGGTCCGGCCGACCACGAGCGTGTCGCCGGCGGCCGCGAGCACGGGAGCGCGCAGGTGCTCGCCCCCGACCGCCACCGGCGCCGGTGTGGCCGCGCTCAGGTCCAGGCCGAGCACGCCGCCAGGGCCGTTGTCGCACCCGTGCCCCACCCAGAGCCGCTCGCCCAGCAATGCCAGGGTGGACGGCACGGGTGGGCCGACAGGTCGATCCGCCGCATGACGGCGAGGCTCGCGGTGTCGATCTCGGCCACCTCGTTCGAGCCGGTCAGCGCCGCGTACAGGCGGGTGCCGTCCGCGTTCACGGCCAGCTCGCGGACGCCGGACAGGCCGGTGACGACGCCGCCGGTGAGGTTTCCGCCGGTGTCGGCCACGATGATCCGGTCGTCGGCGGGGACGAACACCCGGCCGCCGCCGACGGCCAGGTCGGCGGTGTAGGAGTCGAAGGTCACCCCCAGATCGGTCGTGGTGTCGGCCGCCGAGGCGGCGGGGGCCGCGACAGTGAGCAGGCCGGTGAGCAGGCCGGCGGCGCCGCAGTGAGCGGCTAATCGGCGAACCAGTGGGTGGCGCACGAGGACCTCCTGCACAGGATGGGAACAAGCGTTCTAATAGCGTCTTATGGGTGTTCCCACGTCAAGATCGGCCGGTCGGCACGACACCAAACCGTGATCAAGCATGCTGCCGCCCCGGTCGAGAGCGTGTTCTCGGGGGAGGGTGTACCGCTTCAGAATCCATCGCGTAGGGCTTGGGCTGGGAGCGTCGGGCCGGACGGCGGTGCCAGGCCGGCAGGGACGGGCAAGGCGCCGTTTCATCAGGCCGCGGTGTCGGCGTAGGACGGTGTCCGGGCGGACGAGAAGCCGTGGCCGACGTAGAACCCTGCGGGGCAGCCCATCGGCGGCAACCGCGGCGCTGCGAAGGTGCTGGGTAACGGTCAGACAGGCCAGGCGAAGCCCAACATGGAGGTGATTATCGGCAGGCGCAGTGCCGCACTATGGCGCAATGAGCGGGCCCGTGCCCGTGCCGGCAGGGCCCGCTCAGTTCCTGCTGATACCCACCGTTCGGCGGAAGCTCGACCGCGCCCGGTCGGGTCCCGCTCAGCCGCAGGAGTCCACCGCGACCTTCGGGAAGAACTCCTGCCGCTGCCCCGGTGTCGCCGCTTTCAGCTTGGC
This sequence comes from Nonomuraea sp. JJY05, assembly GCF_043496855.1. Taxonomy (NCBI): domain Bacteria; kingdom Bacillati; phylum Actinomycetota; class Actinomycetes; order Streptosporangiales; family Streptosporangiaceae; genus Nonomuraea; species Nonomuraea sp. JJY05. The sequence goes on along the minus strand of NZ_JBIEIS010000030.1, from coordinate 35,372 downwards.
GGTGAGGGCGGCCGCGTCAGCTCCGGCCAGTTCCTCCTCGATGCCGGCTGCTGGTCCCGCCTCCTCAGCGGCGAGCCTGCGGGCCTGGTCGGCGCTCTGCGTGCGGCCCTCCGACTCGCCCTGGCCGATGACACCGCCGTCGAACGGCAGCTCGGAACCCTCGCCGAGGCCGACCCAGCCGGCGGGCCGGGGTTCGTCGCCGGGCGAGCACTGGGCCGCCTCCCAGGCGATGGCCATGACGTACTGGTGGCCGGCCTCGACGCGCGGCCGGTCGTGCAGGGCCATCGGGGTCGGGCGGTCGGCCTGGCCGTCGGTGAAGACCGCTCCGGCGGCCTGGAAGTCCCAGCTTCCGGGGGCGGGCTGGGGAGCTCCCTCCCGTGACCACAGCACCTGCTTGACCTCCAAGCGCACCGTGCGGCCGAGCAGCCCCTCGCCCCGTTCCACCTCGCTCCGGCCGGGAGGCAGGAGCTGCTCGGAGGTGGCGGCCACGACGACGACATGGTCGGCGTAGGTCACCCAGTCGGCCGCGGTGGTGCTGGGCAGGTGGTCCTCGGCGCTGCCCATGACCACCTGCCGGGGCTGCTGCGCCGGCCTGGCCTGCGCCTGCGTGCCGCCTCCCGAGAAGACTGCGGTCGCGACGACACCGGCCACGACGGCCGCCCCGATGACGGCGATGTACGTACGACGCCTCACGGCCCCTCCTAGTAGGTGGCGTTGATGTTGTCACGGTTGTTGGCGCCGAGGGTGGCGCCTGGGGGGACCGGCGTCTGCAGGCAGCCGAGCCGGGAATCGGTCTTGGACAGCCGGGGGCTGGAGACGTCGCCGTGCTGGAGGCCGACGGCGTGGCCGGTTTCGTGACACGTCAGGGTGTTGGTGTAGTGCCCGTTGCCGCGGATGCGGATGTACTGCTGGTCGCAGTCGACCCCGTCACCGCCCGACGCGTTGCACCAGGTCGTGCCGTCGGCGCTGCTCGGGATGCCGTTGGAGCCCTCCTGGTAGATGATGTCCGTCTCGGCGCCGCCCGAGAACACGGGCGAGGAATCGTAGTGGAAGGCCAGGTCGGTGGGGCGGTACTCGCTGTCGATCACGTTGTTGACGGTGTTCTTGTCGACCTGCTCCAGCTCGTACTCGCCGCCGCTGTCCATGTAGAACGTGACGTCGCGGTTGTCCGTCTGGCAGGGATAGTTGGCGCTCATACCGGTCATGCAGCTGATGGTGGTCTGCGCGGTGGGGAACATGTTGTCGGTGGCGGCGGCCCAGGCCACCCCGACCGCGACCATGAGAGGTACGAGCGCCATCGCGATCACCCCGATGACACGCCTACGCGCGGATGCTAACAAATGATCTCCTAACCAAGCGTTGTAGCTTCTCTCTCGCAGGCGCCCGTGGAGTGGAGCCTGTTGACGATTGCCGCCGAGGATGCCTGACGAGCTCGCACCTTCAGGAGCGGCAGATCCGGCCGCGTACCGGCGGAAGAACCGGCGGTCGGGGTGTCCCCGCCGCGCTTCAGGACAGCTGGAGATGGGCAGGCCGAGCCGGTCAAGGATGGCGAGTGTGCGGCCCAGGTCCTGCAGCAGCGGCTCACCCACCTCGCGCTGCCGGGCGCCGGTTACGCGCTTCGCCCGGCTGCGCACCTCCCGTACGTCCACCTCGAGCAGGCCGGCCCGCCGAGCCGCACGGACCGGCCACCTGGTCGTACCCGCTGCCGCCGCAGGTGCCACCAGGCTGCCTGCGCAGGTACGGCAGGTGGCGCTGCCCGGCGCTGGAGGTCTGGGCGTTCACCAACCCCCGCTTCACCTTGGCGAGCGAGCGCCGGTACGAGCCCCCACCACCGCGATGGTCTCGCGCCCGATGCTCGCGACGTCCCGTACGAACGCAGTCAACTGTCGGCCAGGAGCGGCTGGTCGCGCGGGTCATAGACCAGCCGCAGCTCATCCCCGACCCGCTCCCAGGAGATGCCTTTGAGTTGTGGCCTCACCGGCGCATCAGCCAATCTCTGCGATGGGATTTGGCAACACCGTGGCAGTCGCACGCATGGACGCCGCATGGATCTCGCACGTGAGCAAATTGCTCCTGTCGGAGGCGTGGACTAGCCTCGAACCCGTGATCTTGTCCGGTGTCCGATTTCTCCTCCTCGGCCCCCTGGAGATCATCGTCGAGGGCCGGCCCGTCCACCTGACCGGCAGGCAGCGGACGCTGCTCTCGGCCCTGCTCCTGGACGCCGGCGGTGTGGTGTCCGTGGAACGGCTGGCCGACCGCCTCTGGGGCGACGATCTGCCGCCCTCCGCCCCGGCACGGCTGCGCGCGCTGATCGCGGAGCTCCGCCGGGCGCTCAGTCCCCATGGACGGGACGTCGTCCTCACCCGGAGCCCGGGATACATGATCGCCGCCGGAGCGGCCGCGGTGGACGCCGCGGAGTTCGCCTGCCTGGTGGAGAACGCACGGCACGCCGCCGGGGACGACCGGCACCAGGCCGCGCTGGATCTGTACGACCGAGCTCTCGCACTGTGGCGCGGCGACCCCTTCGCCGATCTGGCCGACCCTGCCGCCCACGCGGAGCGGCACCGGCTCGAGGAGCTCAGATGCGAGGCGGCCGAGGGCCACGCGGCCGCGCTGCTCGGGATGGGGCGAAGCAGGGCGGCCGTGCCCGGCCTGACACGGCTCCTCACCGAACAGCCGCTCCGGGAGCGGCCCCACGCACTGCTCATGCAGGCACTCCGCGACGACGGCCGGCTCCCCGACGCTCTGGCGGTCTACCGGAACTTCCGTAGGAGGCTCGTACACGAGGTCGGTGTGGAACCGAGCGGAGAGCTGCAGCGGCTCCACCAGCGCCTGCTCGAGGAGGCGCCGGCGACCGAGGCGGCCAGGTCGGCGCCCGTGCCGCGCCAGCTGCCGCCCGTCACCAGCCGCTTCGTGGGCCGCTCCGCGGAGCTCCTGCGCATGGACGCCGGCCGGGTGACGCTCGTGGTCGGCCCCGCCGGCGTGGGGAAGACCGCGCTGGCGATCCGGTGGGCACACCGCGCGAGCGATCGCTTCCCCGACGGGCAGTTGTTCCTTGGCCTGCGGGGCTTCGACCAGCGGGAGCCGATGTCCCTACCCGAGGCGCTGCAGCTGCTCCTCCAGGGGCTCGGCGCGGCGGCGAAGGACATACCGGTCGAGCTGGACGCTCAGATCGCGCTCTACCGCTCGCTTCTGGCAGGGCGGCGCGTGCTGGTGGTCCTGGACGACGTGGCCGACCCGGAGCAGGTACGCGCGTTGCTGCCCGGGGATCCCGGATGCCGGGCCGTCATCACGAGCCGCAGCCGGCTGGGCGGCCTGGTGGCCATGGACGCGATCGAGCGCCTCACCCTGGACGTGCTGGACCACGGGGAGGCGCACCAACTGCTCGCCCAAGGCATCGGCGAGGACCGCCTGCTCCGGGAGCCGGACGCCGCCGAAGAGCTCGTGGCGCTCTGCGGCCGGCTGCCACTGGCACTGTCCATAGCCGTGTCCTGGATCGGCGACCACGGGCACCGGATGATCGGCCATTACGTCCATCAGCTCGCGGACCGGGGGCGGCTGGTGAGGCTGCGCGTGGAGGGCGACGAGAGCGTGGCCGTACAGGCGGCCCTCGACCTGTCGCACAACGCGCTGCAGCCGGCGGCGCAGCGGATGTTCCGCCTGCTCGGACTGGCGCGGGGGAGCGGTATCTCCCCCGCGGCGGCGGCCGCCCTGACGAGGACCAGCCATGAGCGCGCCGAGGACCTTCTCGCCACGATGGCGCGGATCCACCTGATCAAGGAGACGGGGCCGCACCGTTTCGCCGCTCATGACCTGGTGCTGGAGTACGCCGCACAGCGCAGCCTCGTCGAGGATTCCGCGAGCGAGCGGCGGGCCGCCGTCCAGCGGCTGCTCGACTACTACCTGAGCACGGTCATCGGCGCCGCTGGGGCGGCCGGCTTCGAAGTCGCGCAGCTCGCCTGCGACGGGGCTCGGCCGGAGGTCACGCCGACGACCTTCGACGCCGCTGCCGACGCCCTCGACTGGCTCGACACCGAGTGGGACAACCTCGTGGCCGCCGTGTCGCACGCCGCCGCGCACGGGCCGCGGCCGTACGCGTGGTTGCTGGTCGAGGCACTGACGGACATCCTGCACCACCGGCGGACCCGTGGGGAGTGGCTGCGTCTCGCGGAGATCGCGCTGGCCGCCGCCGAGGAGGAGGGGAACTTCAGAGGGCAGGCGGCGATGCATCACTCGCTCGGACACGCCCGATGGCGCGTGGCCGACCTCAAGTACGCCATGGATCACTACGAGCGCGCGCTGGCGCTGTCGCGCCGGGCAGGCTGGCCGCTGGGCGAGGCCAGGGCGCTCCAAGGCTGCGGCGTGGTGCTGAAACAGCAGGGAGAGCCGCACCAGGCCATCCCTCGCTACCGGCGGTCGGTGGAGATCCATCACGCGCTGGGGTCGGTGCGCGGCGAGGCGGGCGGGCTGAACAACCTGGCCTCGGCCTACCTCATACTCGCCCGGCTGGACCGCGCCGAGGAATGCCTGCGGGCTTCCCTTCCCTTGACCAGGGAGTCCGGCGACCGGCATCTCCAGACGCTGACACTGGTCAATCTGGCTCTGGTGCGCAAGAGGCAGGCCCGCTTCCCGGAGGCGCTGGCGTCCCTGGAGGAAGCGCTGGCCCTGGCCGAGGCCGACGGATTGCGGTACGCCGAGGCGGTGACGTACGAGACGTTCGGCTCGGTGCACCGCGACGCCGGCAACTACGAGCGGGCGATCGACGTCTTCGGCCGGAGTCTGGCCATCGCCGAGGAGGTCGAGAACCGCCGGTGCCAGATCGCCTCGCTGACCGGCATGGCGGGAGCGGAAACGGAGCTCGGCAGAGCGGACAGCGCGCTCGCCCGCCTCGACGCCGCGCTGGACCTTGCCGAGCACACGGGCATCGACCTGGACGAGGTGTTGCTCGGCCGCGCGGAGTTCCATTACCGCCAGGGCAGGTACGCGACCGCGTGGGACGAGGCGGACCGGTCGCTGGCGCTGGCGCTCACGTCCAATCTGCTGAATCTGCCGCGCCTGCACGGCCTGCTCGCCGCCATCCACCTGGCGGCGGGCGACGTTGAGCAGTGCGTCGAGGCGTGCGAGCAAGCGCTGCGGCAAGCCCGGCGATCCGGACAGCGGCTGGACTACGCACGCGCCCTGATGACGCTCGGCCATGCCGTGAAAGGCACGCGGCGCGAGGAGTCTCGACGCCATTGGGGACAGGCCCATGCGCTGTTCACGGTCATCGGCGCACCGGAGCGGTCGACGTCCGCGGCACTGCTGGGCCAAGCGCCCGAGGCCCTCTGAAGCAGCCTCATCGTTCCGTGCGATCATGCTTCCGATTTGCATGGACGCCTTTTTCGGTCCATGCAGAGAACATTGCTTTGGGCCCGAAATATCGGAAGCCTGGTTCCTCCTGTCGTGGGGTCGGAAATTAATTTCGACCGTTGCGCCGTAATTCGGAAGACCAGATCATCGTGATCATCATCGTTTCGGCCGCAAGGGCCGGAGAGGAGACATCATGATGGGTCTCGTGGATCGTCTGCTTGCACGCGTCGCCCACAAGGTGACCGTGGAAGCCGCCTGCACCAACACCTACTACTGCAAGGACGGGGTCAAGTACCTCCGTTCCTGCTGCCTCGACCAGGGGTGCCAGACGGTCAGGGTCGGCACCTGCTGACGCGGTCGGCATAGCAACCGCGGGCGGCGGTCGGCCGCCGCCCGCTCACACGGGACGGCCCCGGCAGCCGCCACGGGAACTGATCGGGGCGAACCTGATCGCGTCCTTCGACGACATCGCCGATCTCTTCGTGAGGAACCCCTGATGCCCTACCTGACCGCCGCTGTCGTGCTCATCGGCGTGCTGTGCGTGTCGAACCTGCTGCTCACCCTGGGCCTAGTCCGCCGGATACGACAGCTGGGCGAGGGAGACGTCCAGCATGCCGGACCTCCCCTCGCGCTGGGTCCCGGCTCGCCCATCGGAGAGTTCACCGCCGTCACCGCCGACGGCGAATCGGTGTCCCACGACTCGATCGCCGGACTGGTCGGGTTCTTCTCCGCCGGATGCGAACCCTGCCACAAGCTCCTTCCCCAGTTCGTGGCGCACGCCCGCGCCCTCGGACGGCAGAACGTGCTGGCGGTGGTCGCCGGTGACGAGGCCGACATGGTGGCGGCGCTCACGCCGGTGGCCCGGGTGCTCGAGGAGGACTTCGACGGCCCGGTGGCCGGCGCGTTCCGGAACACCTGGACGCCGGCGCTCTACCTTCTGGGCTCCGATCATCGCGTCGTCGCTGCGGGCGGTCGCCTGGAGGACCTCCCCGTCGCGTCGCCGTCATGAGCGGCGGCCAGGTCGACGTGCCCGGGGCGCGCAGCGCGGCCGGACCGCGGGAACTGGTCTCGGCCGCGGCGGAGGCCGTGTCTCTGACCTGGCGGTCGGCCCCAGGAGGGGTGACCGGCCATGTCTTCGTGACGCTCGCTGGGGCGGCGGCCCCGATCGTCACCGCATGGCTGACCAAATCGGTCATCGACCGGCTGGCCACCTCCGAAGGCACGGTCGCGGGGCTCGCGCTCGGGCTCGCGGCGGCGGGGCTGTCCGCCGCCGCGCTTCCGGGGATCAGCCGCTACCTGCGCGCTCAGACCGGCCGCCGTGCGGGAGCCGTCGCGACCGACCGGCTCTTCGCGGCGGCCGAGCGGCAGGTCGGTCTCCGGCGTTTCGAGGATCCGGTGTTCCTCGACCGGCTGCGCCTGGCGCAAGAGGGCGCCGGGATCACGGCCGATCTCGTCAGCGGATTGTGTGGCAGCCTGCACGGCATCTTGTCCCTCATCGGGTTCGTGGGGTCCCTGCTGATCCTCAGCCCCGTCATGACCGCGCTGGTGCTGCTGGCCGCCATCCCGGCGCTCGTCGCCGAACTGCTCCTGTCGCGCAGGCGGGCCGCCGTGCAGTGGGACACCGAGCGGATCCACCGCCGCGAGTTCTTCTACAGCCGGCTGCTCACCGGCGTGCAGGCCGCCGTGGAGATCCGGCTGTTCGGCATCGGCGCGTTCCTTCGCGCGCGGATGATGACCGAGCGGCGCGAGGCCGACGCCGCCGAGAGCCGGATGGACCGGCGGGAACTGCTCACTCAGGGCGGACTGACGGTACTGAGCGCGGCCGTCGCGGGCGCCGGGCTGTGGTGGGCGATCATGGCCGCCCGTCACGGCTCGCTCAGTGTCGGCGACGTCGCCATGTTCGTCGCGGCCGTCGGTGGTGTGCAGGCCGCGCTGGACACGCTGGTCTCCTCGATCGCGTCCTTCCACCAGCAGCTTCTCACCTTCTCTCACTACGTCGCGGTGATCAGGGCCGAGCCCGATCTGCCGAGCGTGCCGGAGGGGACGGCTCCCGTGCTGCGCCGGGGCCTGGAGCTGCGAGACGTCTGGTTCCGCTACGACGACGATCATCCGTGGGTGCTGCGCGGCGTCGATCTGGCGATTCCACACGGCCGTTCGGTCGCCCTCGTCGGGTTGAACGGCGCGGGCAAGAGCACCCTCATCAAGCTTCTGTGCAGGATGTACGACCCGACGCGCGGCCAGATCCTGTGGGACGGCGTGGATCTGCGGGACCTCCCGCCTCCCGCGCTCCGCGAGCGGATCAGCGCTGTGTTCCAGGACCACATGAACTTCGACATGTCCGCCGCCGAGAACATCGGGCTCGGCGACCTGCCTGCCCTGGACGAGCCGGCCCGGATCAGAGACGCGGCCGTCCGCGCTGGAGTGCACGACACGCTGTCGGGGCTGCCGCGCGGCTACGACACGCTGCTCACGCGCATGTTCTTCTCCGAGGCGGACAAGGGCGATCCGGAAACGGGGGTGGTGCTTTCGGGCGGGCAGTGGCAGCGCCTGGCACTGGCCAGGGCCCTTGTCCGCGATGGCAGGGATCTGATGATCCTCGACGAGCCCAGCTCCGGCCTCGACCCGGAGGCCGAGCACGAGGTCCACACCCGTATCCGGGAGTACCGGCAGGGTCGTACGAGCCTGCTGATCTCCCACCGGCTCAGCGCCGTTCGGGATGCCGACCTCATCGCCGTACTCCACGATGGGCGGATCGCCGAGTCGGGGCCGCACGAGGCACTGCTCTCCGCGGACGGCCACTACGCCCGCCTGTTCCGCCTCCAGGCCGCGGGATATCAGGAGGCGCGATGAGGTGGAGCAGGCTGTTCCTCTCAGCAGGCGGCGTGCTGGCGCTGGGAGCCGCGCTGTGGTGGATCCGCCGGCGCTACCTGGTCGCCACCGTCGACGGGCCGAGCATGGAACCCACCCTGCGCTCCGGGGACATGCTGCTCGTGCGCAGGACGAAGCTGGTCCACGCGGGTCAGATCGTGGTCGTCCGGATCGGGGATCCACCGCCCGTCGACGGGCTGCCGCCTGGGCTCGAACCGGGTGGCGAGGACGAGTTGCCGGACAAGCCGGATCATCCCGGTTGGCGGTTGCTCGTCAAACGGGCGGTCGCGGTTCCCGGAGATCCCGTACCGAAAGAGGGCTTTCCGGCGTTCCGCGACGCACCCGAGACCGTCGTGCCCCGGCATGCCCTGGTCGTGCTGGGCGACAATCCGGACGCCAGCTGGGACTCCCGGGACTTCGGTTTCGTGCGAGGCGACGAGTTCGTCGGCGTGATGGTGCGCCGCCTGCCACCGCCCTGACCGCCGGCTCGATGGTCAACGGAGCCGTCATCGGGGTGACGATCGGAACGCCGGACGCGCCGCGGAGTGCGCTGCCAGCCTGCTGTGTGCGATTTGTGAGCGGCCGGTTGGAGGGTGGGCTCGTCCGCGTCACCTATCACCGGAGGAACCGGTCAATGTCCCAACATGTCTCTTCGCCGACTCGCACGGCCCGGCCACGCCGGCTGCGCATGGTCGCAGCTGCCGCACTGGCCGCGAGTGTGGCCGCGGCGCCCCCGGCTGCCGCGACGTCCCCTGTTGCCGCGGCGGCCACGCCGTACGCGGACAGCGGCACGCAGGCGCAGCGCGCTCAGATTCAGCGGCTGGCGCGGAAGCTGGTGGACGCCGGGGCGCCCGGCGTGATCGTGCGGGTCGATGACGGCCGGCGGACGGTCGAGATCGCCGAGCAGGCCCCCTGGACCAGGCGGGATCACGTGCTCAAGGCAGAAGACGAATTTCGGGTGGCGTCCAACACCAAGACCATGATGGCCACGCTCGCGCTGCAACTGCTCGCCGAGGGCAAGCTCGCCCTGACCGACCCGGTGGAGAAGTGGCTGCCGGGCAAGGTGCCCAATGGCGAGGCCATCACGCTGCGCATGCTGCTGAACCACACCAGCGGGCTGTACGACTACACCGAGGACGCCGCGCTCCTGCCGTCGTTCCTCGGCAAGGATCGGCGACGGTGGACGTCGGCGAAGCTGCTGGCCGTGGGAGTGAAGCACGCTCCGCTGTTCGCGCCGGGCACGAAGTGGTCGTACAGCAACACCAACTACGCCGCGATCGGCGCCGTCCTGGAGCGGGTCACCGGGGCGAGCCTGGCCGATCTGGTCCGGGATCGGATCGCCCGGCCGCTCAACCTCAAACGCACCTATTTCGCCACTGACTCCACCTGGCGTGGATCTCACGCCCGCGGCTATGAACGGGACGCCGCCCACATGCCACCGGCCGTGCCGGCCACGTTCAGGAGCTTCGCCGGGGCGCGCCACCACGGACACGTGAACGTCTCCGACAATGACCCCGGATGGGGCGGGCCGGCCGGGGCGGTGGTGTCCACCACGCAGGACTGGTCCCGATTCTCCACCGCGCTGATGTCCGGCAAGCTACTGCCCGATGCCCAGCTGGCACAGCTGCGCACCACCGTGCCGGTGGACCCGCGGCAGCCGGACGGGCCCGGTTACGGGCTGGGGATCCAGACCGGTGCCCATCCGTGCGGCACCTTCTGGGGCCACGACGGCGGTATGCCCGGCTACCTCACCACCAGCATCACCGACCGCACCGGCACCCGCTCGGCGACCGTCCTCGTCTCGACGGAGCTCTGGGCCGAGTTCGAGGCCGACCCGAAGATCGCCAAGGCCGCCCGGGCGCTCCAGACGGCCGTGACGTGCACGATGTTCGGCAAGCCCGTGCCTACCGGGGCCTCCGCGGGCCGGACGCCGCGGTGATGACCGCGGCGACCAGGTCTTCGGCCTCGGCCCGCGACATCGCCGCACCCGCGGCGTGCGCGGCGGCGAACCCGGCGGCGCCCAGGGCAGCCGTGGCCCGCTGTGTGATCGTTCGGACGTCGTCGTCGCCGAGGTCTTCCCGGCCCCGCAGCACGGTGGCGGCCCCGAGCAGCCGTCCCGCTCGCTCGGGCCGGCCGTGGCACAGCTCGATCGCGGCGGCCACGGCCGCGATCGCGGCCGCGACCGGCGTGTGCCAGGTCAGCGTCATGTGTACCGCCGGGTGGTCGAGCCGGCGTACCGCCTCGTCCGGAGCACCCTCCGCGACGTCCACCTGGGCGAGCACGCCCAGCAGCAACGCGGTCAGATGCGGGGTCGACCGGCCGGGTGGCGCCTCGGCCAGGCCGGCCAGGGCGTGCTCGCGGGCCGGCCCCGCTCGCCCGGCCCGCCACTCCAGCCGCGCCAAGCCCAGGCACACCTGAGCCCGCGACTCCGCCGACCCGGCCCGCTCGACCCGGTCGAGCAGGTCCGTGAGCTGCCGCCGCCCGCCGTCCACGTCGCCGGCCTCCGCCCGGTGCAGCGCGGCCGCCACCTCGCTCTCCATGGTGTGCTCGGGCATGCCGAGCTCCTGGAAGTACCGGGTGGCCCGCTCGACCAGCGCGGAGGTACGGGCCGGTTCGCCTGAGCGCTGCAACGCCGTATTCAGGGTGCTCAGCGTGATCGCCAGGCCCCACCGCTCGCCGAGTTCCTCGAAGCCGGTCAGCGCGCGCGACAGCAGGAGCGTCGCCTCGACGGGGTGCCCGGTGTTCATGGCCAGCACGCCACGCAGCAGCAGGGCCAGCGACCGGCTCCACGGATCCGCCGGCTCGTCCGGTGCGGCTCCGTCGTGTCCCGAGCTTATGGCGAGCGCCGACCGGGCCATCTCCAGAATGGGGTGGGTGCCGGGGGCGGCCTGCTCCAGCGCCTTCCTGATCTGGTCGAAGGCCGCTTCCGCCTCGTCCGGCCGGCTGATGGTCTCGGTGGTCGCGAGCGCGTGCGCGACGACCACCAGCGCGTGTGCCTGCTGGTCGGTCGAGCCGGGGACCTGGAGCACCCGGCCGAGCAGGTCAAGCGACTCCGGCGGGTGGTCCCGCAGGAACCAGTACCAGCACAGCGCGACGCCGAACCGGACCGCCAGGTCGGCGTCGCCGTACTCGACCGCCCAGCGGATCGCGGCCGACAGGTGGTCCCGTTCCGCGGACAGGCGGGCCAGCCAGCGCAGTTGGTCGGACGTGCGCAGGTGCGGATCCGCGGTCTCGGCGAGCTGGAGGAAGAATCCGGCGTGCCGCTCACGTACGACGTCGACCTCGTCACGCCGGACCAGTCGCGCGAGGCCGTACTCCCGGATGGTCTCGAGCATGCGGTAGCGCGGCTCGACCGGGTCTGCAGGCCGCACCGGGTGCAGCAGGGACTTGTCCGCCAACGCCGTCAGCAGCTCCCGGACGTCGCCCGACCGGCCGATCGCCTCCGCCGCGTCCTCGGTGAAGCTGCCGGGCAGGACCGCCAGCCGTTCCAGCAGCGCTCGCTCGCCGGTGTCGAGCAGGTCCCAGCTCCAGGCCACCGCGGCGCTCAAGGTCCGGTGCCGCGGCAGTGCCGTACGGCTGCCGCCGGTGAGCAGCCGGAAGCGGTCGTCCAGCCGTGCCGCGACCGCCTCGACCGGCAGGGCGCGCAACTGCGCCGCGGCCAGCTCGATCGCCAGCGGCAGGCCGTCCAGGCGGCGGCAGATCTCGACTGCCGCGGTCAGCGCGGTGCCTTCCGGTGCGAAGCCCGGCCGTACGGCGGTGGCCCGGTCGTGGAACAGCCGGACCGCCGCGGACGTGCGGGCCCGCTCGGCCGTCGCCCCCGGTTCGGGCAGTTCCAGCGGGAGCACCGGGTGCAAGGTCTCGCCGTCGATCCGCAGGGCTTCCCGACCGGTGGCCAGCACCCGCAGCCTCGGGCACCGGCCGAGCAGGGCCCCGGCGAGCGTCGCGGCGGCCTCGATCGCGTGCTCGCAGTTGTCCAGCACCAGCACCAGGTCGTCGTCCGCGAGTGTCTCGACCAGGTGGTCCAGAACGGTGTCCGGGGTGACAGGCCGCTGCGGCGCGCCCTCTTCCCGCGCCCGCAACAGGTCGAGCACCACGCGGGGCACGTCGTCCGCGCTGACCGGGGCCAGCGGGACGAACCACACCCCGCCGGACGGCGTGAGCCGCCCGCCGATGGTGTTGGCCAGCCGGGTTTTGCCCGATCCTCCGGGACCGACCAGGGTGACCAGCCGAACTCGACCGAGCAGATCCACCACGCGGCGTACGTCGTCGTCGCGGCCCACGAAGCTGGTGAGCGGGATGTCCAGGTTGCCGCGCGATCTGCGGGGCCGGGGGAGCTCGCCGCGCAACACCGCCAGGTGAGCCTCCTGGAGCTGCGGCCCGGGGTCGCTGCCGAAACTGTCCGCCAGCACGCCGCGGATCCGCTGGTAGGTGGCCAGCGCCTCGGCGCCGCGGCCGTTCACCGCCAGGGCTCGGATCAGCTGGGCGTGCAGCCGTTCACGCAACGGGTGCGCGGCGGTCAGCGACTCGAGCTCGGCGACCAGGTCGAGGTCGGCACCCAGCGCCAACTCGGCTTCGACCCGGTCCTCCAGCGCGGCCAACCGGGCCCGCTCCAGCCGTTCGGCCTCGGCCGCGGCGAACGGTGCCTCGCGCACGTCCACCAGGGCAGGGCCGCGCCACAGGCTCAGGGCCTCGCGCAAGGTGGCGGCGGCCTCGGCCGGCCGCGACTGCGCGTACGAATGCCGGCCCGCGCGGACCAGCCGCTCGAACCGGACGGCGTCGGCCGCGTCCGGCTCCACGGCCAGCCGGTACCCGGCCGGGCCCGAGGTGAGCAGCCCGGGGTCACCCAGCACGCGCCGCAACCGGGACACCAGCGATTGCAGCGCGTGCAGGTGGTCCTCCGGCGCCACCTCGCCCCACAGCGCCTCGACCAGGGTCGCCGGCCGGACGGCACGCCCGGCGTCCAGCACCAGCCGGGCCAGCAACGCCCGCAGCCGCGCGCCCCCGACCCGCGTCGGGCCGATGGCGGTGTCCAGCGTCAGGGGGCCGAGGATGCCGACGCGCACCTGTCCACTCGCATGTGCCATGGCCAGCACTTTGTCAGATGTCGCCCTCCCGGTTTCATTCCCGTGGGTACCCCGCTGCTCTACGTCGGTCGCGCCCAGGGCATCAGAACATGGGGATGAAAAGGGCGCGGTGTTCGTTGGAAGGCCTGAGGCGGCGGTTCTCGCGGTCCGCATGCTGGTAGACATACAGAGCTCCTCAGCCACCCGCACCTGGCCCGGGAGGCCGGTGGGGCGGTCCAGCGGCTGCTGTTCGGCGTGCGATCGCCGATCGGCTCGGGTGGCAGCGGCCCGAGCCGCCGTCCGGGGAACTGCCGCTGGCGCAGTTCGTACAGCAGGCACGACAACGGGTGTGGCCTCAAGCTGTTCGCGTTTCCTGGCCCCGGCCCGCGCCCGCATCCGGATTGTCGGTGCCGGTTGATAATCATGGCCCGTCACGTTGACCGACCGACGACGATGGAGCCCCCCATGGCCACGGCCACCTTCAGAGACGCGAGCGCCACCGGCAGGTGCGCAGTTGAGATCGCCTCGCCCGCTCGGCCCGGCGCGAGCGCGGCGCGCGAGCCGGTCCGCCTGGTGGCGCGGGCCGGAGGCTGCTGACATGGGCGTCCTCGACAACTTTCCCCAGTCCCAGGGCTACCTGCTCAACTACCGCATCGAGGGGCTGCCGCGTGAGCTGTTCGCCCGGTATGACGCGGGCGGGCGGCCCGGCGCCGACGAGGCCGGGCGCAGGGCGTTCGGCTTGTGGGCGCAACTGCGGCTCAGCCTGGGCGACAAGGGCGGCCACGAGCACCCGGAGGAGGTGCTCCGGCTGGTGCGCGAGGTGGCCGATGGCGACATCCCCTGGACGTTCGAGGACACGCGTTCCCTGTGGGACATCGCCGACGCGCTGTCGAGTTGCGGTCACACCGGCCACGCCGACCTGTACCGGATCCCGCTGGCCGCCGTCGCGACGCTCGGATACTCCGAGCGCCGTCAGATCCTTGGTGACGCGCCGCCGTGGCACCCGGCCCACCGCAGCCCGGGCCGGGCCGCGTTACGCAAGGACCTGGAGCGCGTCCTGACCGAGCCCCCGGAGCACGGGCCGGCCGGGGTCGTGCGCAGCCTGGTCTGGGACGGCGACCCCATCGCCCGTGCCATGGCGGGGCAGTACGCCGCCCGGCTGGCCCACCCCGCCGTGCTGCCCCTGCTGAAACACTGGCGCAAGGCCAAGGCCAACAGGCCCGGCGAAGCCTGGCTCGCCAAGGTCCGCACGCTGCTCACCGACGACGGCGTGGCGGTGCTGCGCGAGATCCTCTCTCGGGTGGCCACCCATCGCGAGAGCCGCGAGCCCGGCGGCAGGGTCTTCCTCGCCCGCCACACCGCCCTCCCGCTGCGCGGCATGTTGTGGACCTGCGAGGTGATCGACGCGCCCTGGGTGTCCACGCTGCTCGGCGACGTCGCCGTCAACTGCGGCATCGGGCGCAACGGCACCGGCGGCGCCGCCGTCTGCCGCAACGAGAGACTGGCCCACGCCGCGCTGAACGTGCTGGCCAAGCGGGGCGGCCTCGACACGGTGGGCGTGCTCGCGCGCGTGCGAGCCAGGCTGCGCAGACCGGCCCTGCTGGCGAAGGCGTCCGATGCCCTCGACGCGGTGGCCGTACAAGAGGGGTTGAGCCACGAACAGCTCGTCGACCGGACGGTCCCGGCCTTCGGGCTCGGCCCCGACGGGGTCCGGGAGGAGCGGGCCGGCGACTGCGTCGTCCGGCTCGACGTCGACGGGCCGGGGCTGCGGTTCGTCAACGCGTCCGGGCGCGTGGTCAAGTCGGCGCCCCAGTCCATCCGCAAGGATCCGGTGCTCGCCGATCTCAAGGCCACCCTGAAAGACCTCAAACGCACGCAGGCCGCCGAGCGGCTGCGCCTGGAGCAGATGCTCATCGTCGAACGCGAGCTGTCCTGGAAGGAGGTCGAGCAGTACTTCTTCGACCATCCGGTCACCGGCCCCTACACCCGCGCCCTCATCTGGCGGCTCCCCGACGGGTTCGCCGGGCTGCCGGTCAGGAACGGCGGGGGATGGGCACTGGCCGGCGTGAGCGGCGCATCCGTGCGTCCGGGCGCCGACACGCCCGTCCGGTTGTGGCACCCCATCCTGGAGAGTGCCGAGGGGGTGCGCGGCTGGCGCGACCACCTGCTGGAGCGGGGGATCAGGCAGCCGTTCAAGCAGGCGTTCCGCGAGGTCTACCTGCTCACCCCGGCCGAGGAGCGCACCCGCACCCACTCCGACCGTTTCAAGGGCCATGTCGTGCGCTACGGGCAGGCCAAGGCGCTGCTGGAGCAGCGCGGCTGGAGCGGGCTGTCGATCGGTCACTGGGATTACGAGGGCGGCGGTGACGAAGGAGCGGCCGTCAAGACGCTCGCCGGCTGGCAGGCGAGCTGGGGCATGCAAGTGGCCTCCGACCCCCAGCGGGACGACTGGGGCACGGCCTCCTGCGCCGCCACCGACGCGATCCGGTTCCGCCGCGCGGACCTTCCCGGCGACGCGCCGCTCACCGAAGTGCCGCCGCTGGTGCTGTCGGAGCTGCTGCGCGACGCCGACCTCGCCGTGGGGGTCGGGTCCCTGGGGCTCGACCACCAGGCGGCGGCCGGGCACGACGGCTACTGGCAGTCGTACGGGTTCGGCGAACTGAGCGAGACCGCTCGCACGCGACGTGACGTGCTGGCCCGGCTGTTGCCCCGGCTGAAGATCGCCGACCGGGTGGAGCTGACCGACCGGTTCCTGCGCGTGCGCGGGCAGCTGCGCACCTACCGCATTCATCTGGGGTCGGGCAACATCCTGATGGAGCCGAACGACGCCTACCTGTGCATCGTCCCCGGCCGCGACCGCTCCGCCGCATCGGTGTTCCTGCCGTTCGAGGAGGACGGCGGCATGCTGTCGGTCATCCTGTCGAAGGCGTTCCTGCTGGCGGACGACACCACGATCAGCGATCCCAGCATCACCCGCCAGCTCGTCACGACCTAGGCCCGGTGCGGTTCCAGCCCCGCACCCACGTCGGCCCGAAGCCCTCCGCGGGGTTCAGCGAAGTGGGTGCGGGCGTCGAACGTGCCCGTGGCCGGGTCGAAGCCGAACGCGGTCAGCAGCCCACTCTCCGGGTGCTCAGCGCGATGTCGTCCATCCACACGTCGTAGCCGGCGGGCGTCGGGTTCTGCTGGTAGAGCTGCCAGCCCAGCTTGATCGTGTCGAACCGCGGGAAGACGAAGTCCACCGGGTTGCCGCCGTGCTCCCGGGTGGACACGGTGAGCTCCGGCTTGGCCACCCCGTCGAACCACAACGAGATCCGGTTGTCGCCAGCGTCCATGTGCCACTCCACGCATGTCCATGCCCCGGCGACGGAGGGCGCGCTGGGTTGCCAGTTCGTCCAGTCCCCGGTGGGGCCGCCGTCCGCGCCGACGCCCCAGTACGCGGCTCCCCCGTGGGGCGGCGGGGCGTACTGGCCGCCGAGCGGACGGACGATCTCGGGTCCGTCGCCGGTCGCCTCGACCAGCGTGTAGTGCGCCCAGGGAGGCGCGGTCGGGAACGCGCCGGCCCGCAACCGTACGCGCCCGTAGAAGCTGTTGCCCGGCGCGGCGAAGTCGTCCACCTTCAGGAACGCGCGGCCGTTGCCTTCGGTGTGCACCCGCAGCACCTTCTGCCCCCGCCGCCCGCCGTGCTCGACGGTGAGCGTGCCGTGCTTGGTGTCGATTCCCCAGCGGAGACTGCCGGCGCCGCCGACGGGCATGGCCTGGAAGTCCTCGCAGAACAGCAGGTCCGCCTTCGCACACGTACGCGCGTCCGTCTGCGCCGCGGCGGAGGAGGCCGCCGGAGCGGCCGTCAGCGGCACCAGCAGGAAGGACACAACGGCGCGGGCCAACCATGTACGCACGACGACTCCCTTGGACGCGGATGTGGGTGAGCGGGAGTAAGGTACGCCATCCGGCGTCCAGGGGAGGGCGCGCGGCGACGGCCGCCGGCGATGGCGCTGGTGGAGGGGCTGGGGCTGAGGAAACTTTCAGCGGGGAGGTTTCGGTAGAAGGCGGCCGGGAGGGTGGCGGCGCAGAATCGTGGCCGGCTCACCGGAAGATCTCCGCTCAGCGGCCTTGAAGCAGGCCGGCCCGCCGGGGGCGCTACCCGAGCCGGTCCGCGGCGACCTCGAGGTCTCCCGACGAGACCGGCTCGGCGGACTCCTGCCTATGTCGACGTCGGCTGATCATGCAGAGCCGGTGCGTCACCGGTCGCGTCCGGGATCTTTGGAGCGGCTTCCGACGGACGGGTGGAAGCCAGGATGTCGGAGGTGACTCTGGTGAGGATGGTCACCAGGGCGAGGCCCAGCCCGCTGAGTGCCAGGGTGCGGACGGTCCAGGAGTCCTGGATCAGGTCGGCCAGGACGAGGGCGCACAGGCCGAGATCCGCCAGGAGGGCGGTGGTGACCAGCAGCGCGTACGCGCGCACCCTGCCCTTGGTCCAGAACCGGACGCCGTGGGCGGAGTCGTGGCGACGGTGGTGCCGTTCCTGGTTTCCCAGCCGTGCCAGGTAGCCGGAGTCCCAGACGAAGGCCAGCAGCAGCACCGGCAGCACTTGGGCGAGGGTGGCATAGAAGTCGCGCACCATGAATCGTCCGTCCCTTCGGAACTCGTCAGTTGACCATCAAACCCGGGGTACACCAACTCCACGGAGCGGAAGGCAGGGGCACATCACGGCTCATTCCGGGCTTTGTGCCTCTCATCGACGGCACTCGCAGACGGCTCCGGGCGGGCCAGGCCGTCGCCGGAAAGGACGAGGGAGACCGCTTCGGCGATCACCTTTTCGAAGAGCTTGTCGCCGATGAGGGCGGTGGCTCCGGTGGTCGAGGAGAGGACGCCTTCGGTCGTCGTCCGGGAGAGGTCGACGGGGTGGAGGTAGACGCCGGCTCGGGGCGGGTCGTCGTGTTCGGGACGGGCGTCAGAGACGAGGTCGGGACGGAGGTGAAGCATGAGGCTGGTCTCGGTGAGGCCGGCGTGTTCGGCGTGCCAGCCGGGGAAGCGGGGGAGTTCCGCGGCCAGCCATTCGGCGTCGAGGAGGCTCCACCAGCTGAAGGCGATCAGTTCTCGGCCGGGGAGGGAGCCGTCCCGGGCGGTCTGGTCCAGGGCTTCGAAGAGCAGGGACTCGTTCTCGTAGTGGCCGTTGAGGACGATCAGCCGGGCGAACGGCAAGGGAGCCAGTGAGCGGAGGACGTCGCGCAGGTAGTGGATGAGGGATTCGCCCGTCACATGGAGAGTTCCCGGAAAGGACAGGCCGCCGCCGGATTGGGGGAGCGAGCGCGCCGCGATGGGGAGCGCGGGGAGCGCGTAGCCGTCCAGTTCCCGGGCCAGCCGGGCGGCCATCGCTTCGGCGATCGTGGTGTCGACGGAGAGCGGCAGGTGCGGGCCGTGCTGTTCGGTGCTGCCGATGGGCCAGATCAGCGACCGTCCCCGGACGGCGTCCACGACGTGGGCGCTGGAGAGGTCCGCGAAGGCTCGGGATGTCATGACGACTTCCTCAGGGCTCGGCCGACGATGAACGGCAGGGCGTTCTCGTCTGCGGCGAGGAGCGACGCCGTCTCGCGCAGGATGCGGTCGAGCGTTGCGATCATGTCGGTGTGCAGCGCCGTGTAGACCTGCACCGCTTGCGAGCCGACGCTGAGGTAGGCGAGGACGTCAGCGCCGTCGGAGACGCCGCCGCAGCCGAGGATCGGCAGCTCGAACCCGCGGCGGCGGAGCGCGTACACGGCTGCGAGGACGAGAGGCTTGATGCCGGGACCCGAGTAGCCGAACACGCCGCCGAGGTTCAGGCCACCGGCCGCCAAGACGTCGGCGCCGGAGATCGAGTCGCTGAGGGTGATCGCGTCGGCCCCCGCGTCCTCGGCTGCCCTGGCCCGGGCCTCGAGGCCCTCGCCTGCGGCCAGCTTGACGGAGATCGGCAGGCTCGTACGTCCCCGGACCGCCTCGGTGTAGGCGCGGACACGGTCCGCTGTGTCGTGCAGCCCGCCGTCCTCGTTGAGGCATGAGATCCCGAGTTCCAGCGCACGGCAGCCGGTGCCGGAGACTCGCTCGGCAAGCACGCCGAGGGCGTGGGGATCGTTGGCGTGCACCGACGCGATGACCGGCAGGCCATCCTCGGCCAGGGAGCGCAGAGTCTCCAGCCATACCGCAACAGGCCGTTTCGAGTACGTCGTGCTGTTGAGCATGCCCGTCGGCAGCCGGACGATCCGCTCGTCCAGGTCGCGAGGCGGATCGGGATGGATCGTCTTGGTGACCACGGCGCCTGCCCCCGCCGCGAGCAGTCGCCGGATGTTGCGCTCCTGGTCGGTGAGGAGGCCGGATCCCACGATGACGGGGCTCGCCAACCGCAGCCCCAGGACGTTCGCGGTCGTGGTCGTCTGCGGCATACTGGGCCTACCCCTCGGTCCCGACGGGAACGGAGGGCCGCTGCCGGCCCACGGCGACGAGCACCTCGCCGACCAGGTGTGATGGATCGCGGCGGAAGTCCTCGACGTCCACCGCCCGCACGTTGCCCACGCTGGAGATGCCCTTGAGCAGGTGGCTCGCGGACGCGACGAACGGCAGCCGGGTGATCAGGACAATCGGTCGACCGAGCGCGCTGGCCCACCCGACCTCCACGTGGGTGCCGTCGGTACGGAGCAACACCCCGTCCGCCAGCACGGGGAACACGGGAACGAACACGTCGCATTCCCGCATCCATCCGTAGTCGCGGACAGACACCATCTCCGGGGTGAACCGATCCGTGTACTTGCCGAACCCCTCCAGCCGGTGCGCGGAGAGCACCGTCGCACCAGACGCCTCGACGGTCTCGATGACCGACGAGATCAGCTCGCGCGGCTCGGCGTCGAACCCGGGCGGCAGCAGGGCGTGCTGGATGGGCCCGCCGACGAACACACGCAGCCCCGACAGCGGCCCGTCGGAACTCAGAGTTTCCATGAATTCTCCCTTTCGGTCGCCGGATCCGGCATGCGCCGCGTGGGCGCGGTCAGTTCGTCGAGCAAGGCGACCTGAAGCCCGCGAATCAGGCATCTCCGGATGCCGGAGGCGTCGCACGCTATCTCGGCCTCGGTTCCAGAACGGCCGTCCGTCACGGTGACGTGGTCGCGTTCGCCGTCGAAGAGCACGGTCCCGGGCGCGAGCGCCGTCAGCGCCAGGGTGATGCCGCCGGTGAGGGGCAGGCCCGGATGCCATTGGTCGAGGTAGATGGTCCGGCCGAGCAGCCGCTGTCCAGGCCCCCAGCACGCGACGGCCGCCTTGGGGAACTCGCTGTCCCGCGGTCCGCCGAGGAGCGCGCCGACCCGGTGTCGCAGCAGACCGAGCCGGTCGAGCAGCGCGGGACCCGGGTTGTCGGCGAGCAGCATGTCCGCGGACGCGCCGACGTCCGCAGCACGCACGACGACGTAGGGGTTCATCGCGTCCAGCACGCTCACCGGCACACCGGCACCCTCGGCCGCCACCGGCAGCACGAAGTCGGCGGGCCGCCGTCCTGCCAGGCCGTCGGTGAAGTCGGCCTCGACCAGTTCCCAGCTCGCTCGCCGCCCGAGCCGGCGGACCGAGGCGACCATGCCCGTGGAGCGGTTGCGCACCCGGAGATCGAGGTGCTTGGTCTCGCCCGACACGGCGAGCACGGCTGCCACCATGGAGTTGCCGCAGTCACCACGCGTCTCCACGCGCGGGCCGGTACGGGCCGCCGTCTTGCGCATCTGCACGAAATCCACCTGGATCTCGACGTCGTCGACATTGCGTATCACGATGGCCTTCGTGCAGTTCCACCCGCGGGCCCAGACGAGCGGCAGCAGCGCGGACACGTAGGCATCATGATCGTCGATCGGGTGGTCGGCCTCCTCGAAGAAGATCGCGGTGACCGACGGAGCGGCACTCGTCGTGGCGATCCGGATCCGGGCGCCCATCGGCTCGGTCACCGGTGCGCGGGCGGACGAGACGGACTCACCACAGGACTTCTTCCAGCGCGGCCCGCATCGCGAGCCCGAAGGAGTCGAGGAACAGCGGATGGACGGAGGTATGGGAGCCGACATTGGCCCCGTTCATCTCGATGGGTGCGATCCGTCCGGCCTCGGTGACGAGGAAGTCGACCGAGCCGTAGGCGAACGGCAGCGCGATCCCCGTGGCAGCCCGCTCCGTGGCGACCGCCCGGCTCCACAGCGTGACCGCCACCCGGCCGAGCTGTTCGAGCTCCTTCTCCCCGATACCGAGCGCGCTGAGGACCTCCGGATCCGACAGCGGCAGCTCCCGGGGACCGGGAACGGTCTCCTCGTCGGCGGGGGCGTTGAGATTGGTCGAGCACATGGCCGTGTCGAGTTCGTCCCTGTCGCCGAACGGGACCTGCGCGAGACCGACCATGCCGGGGATCGCCCTGATGGCTTCGGCCTCCGGGTCCGCGACCACGAACACGCGTACGTCGCACACCCGTCCGTCGATCTTGCGGGATCGGACGAAGGTCGAGAGCGTGACCGGGTACGGGTCGGCCTCGCCGTACTTGTCGGCCATCGCCGCCTCCATCGCGTCGAGCACGTCCTCGACCGCGCGCCGGCGCGGCAGGGAGCCGCGGGGGCTGAGGAAGGAGACAGCGGTGCCGCGTGAGGACGCGAACGGCCGGTACACCACGTCGTGTCCCTCGGCGAACCACGCCAGGCTGGCCTCGATGGCCTCGGCGCGGTCCCAGGCGACGCGTCCCTGCGGCAGCACCGTGCCGAGGCCCGACCCGTCGTCGCACTCCCGCTGGAAAAGCGCCATCTGCGCGGCCTTGAACAGCGCGAGGCTCGTTCCGTTGACCAGCCTGGTGCGCGGACGGCCGATGTCGAGGAAGGGTTCGATCGCCGCGCGCCCCGGTTTGGGCCAGAGCCCGGCGCGCATCAAAAAGCCCATGATCATTTCGCTGGCCACGGCGTCGACCGGCCGGTCATCGACCGTGAGCAACGCGTCGGCGGTCACCGAGAGGTGAGGGAGCACGGCGTCGAACGGACAGAACAGCAGGACACTTTCGGCCGGGTCCGCCGCGGTCAGGGCGCCGCGGCCGAGGCCGTACTCGGTGATGACGCGGAAGCGTGGGTGGGCGCGGAGGAACAGGTCGGCGCAATTGGCGCGGTCGATGATGTCGGACGAGCCGCGCGGGTACGGCCAGAGGAGGGTGTTTCCCAGGAATGGCGGTCCGCCGGCCCGGGCGCGCCCGGCGAGTTTCGGGAACGGCAGCGCGGTCCGTTCGTATATCTGCCGGGTGATCCGTTCCGACTGGCGTTGGGCCACGGATTCCTCGTTTGCGAGCCACATACTGTGCTGCGCAGCACGGAATAATGCCTCGCGCATGAAAACCCTCGCCGCCGCTAGGAATGGTGGTCGCGGAGCAGATGACTGCCTTGGTCCTCCCATCGTAGAGAGGTAACCACTGTCTGGGCAGTGCGTTGTCCTTGATCGGACAGCGCATTCCACAAATGGGTCTTCATTTCGAGATTACTTTTGGGTTTGGCCTGCTTAAGTCCCGAAAAGCGCTTCGTGAAGGTCCAGAGCGAGGACGCCCGTGCGGAGGCCGACGGTGACGGTAGCGCCGTCGGCGGTGCGTTCGCGATCACGTTCGTCGGGCGTCTGCTGGAACAGGGCGTAGACGGGGATGCCGATCGGGATGGTGTGCACGAGTTCGCCGGTCGTGGGTCGCCAGAGACGAACAGCTCCGTCCAGGCCGCCGGAGACCAGCAGGCTCCGGCCGTCGCCGCTCGTGGCGACGGTGACGGCGCGGACCTGGTCGGTGTGCCCGGCCAGCGGCTCCCCGATCTGGTGCCGGCCGAGCGGGTCCCAGCGCCTGACGGTGTGGTCCGCGCCCGCGGAGACCAACATGGGCCTCCGGCCGGGGACGGCCGCCAGCGACCAGACCCAACCGTCGTGACCGGTGAAGGGCTCGCCGCACCGCGTCCAGGTCTCGGTGTCCCAGAGGCGGATCGTGCCGTCGTTGCCCGCCGATGCCAGGAGCGGCGACGAACCGTCGCGCTGGACGAGGCGAAGCGCACGGACCGGGCCTTCGTGGCCGTGCAGCGGCGGCCCTGCGGGTTCGGCGGCGGGGACAGTCCAGGTCGTGATGACGCCGCCGCGTCCCCCGACCGCGACGACGGCCGGAGCGCCGGGCAGCGGCTCGATGGCCAGGACGGCGCCGGTGTCGACCTGGACCGGTGGAGGGAGGTCCGCCCTGGTGGCGGGGTCTGTTACGTGCAGCCGCCCGTCGGCGTCGCCGACCAGCAGGACCGCGTGGCCGGGGCCGGACAGCGAGGCGACAGCCGAGACGCGCCGGACGCCGTGCACGGCGGTCAGGGCGGAGGCGGAGGGGGTCCAGACGCGGAGCAGGTTGTCGCCGTGAAGGACGAACTGGCGGGTCTCGCGGGCAGGGGACGGGGTGATGGCCACGGCCGCCTCGGGCGCACCGCCGAGTGGCGTGCCGACGAGCCGCCCGGTGGAGGGGTCCCAGACGCGGACCGTTCCGTCGTCTCCGGCGGAGGCCAGCAAGACGTGCCCGGTCCCGTCGGGAGCGGGCACTGAGCACAGGCCCCGGATGGGGCCGGAGTGCCCGATCAGGGTGGCGCCGATCTGCCCTCCCGTGCCCAGGTCCCAGACCCGCACGGTCGCATCGGCCCCGGCGGAGGCCACGAGGCTTCGTCCGGGGTCGTCCGGGTCCGGGAAGGCGCACACGAAGATGACCGAGCTGGCGTGTCCCGCCAGGGTGGCCGCCAAACGCCCGGTGGAGGGGTCCCAGACGCGCACTGTCCCGTCGTCTCCGGTCGAGGCCAGGAGGCTTCGTCCGGAGCCGTCCTTGAGTGCGCACAGCCAGATGGCCGGCCCGACGTGCCCGGTCATCGGAGCGCCGATCGGCTGCCCGCTGGCCGGGTCCCAGACGCGTATCGTCCCGTCGTCTCCAGCGGAGGCCAGGAGCGTTCCGTCTGCGGTGGGGAGGGCGCACACCCCCGTGGCAGGACCGACATGCCCGGTGATCGGGGCGCCGACCTGGCGGCCCGTGGCCGGGTCCCAGATCCGCACGGTCCCATCGGAGCCGGCCGAGGCCAGCAGGGTCGCGTCGAGTGCCGGCAGCGCGCAGATGCCCCAGATCGGGCCGGTGTGTCCAACCAGCGGAGCGCCGATCTGCCGGGCGGTGGCCGGGTCCCAGACCCGGACCGTCCCGTCGTATCCGGCCGAGGCCAGCAGGGTCGATCCGCTGCCGTCCGCGGTGGGAACCGCGCAGATCCCCCTGGCCGCGCCGGAATGCCCCAGCAGGGGTTCGCCGACCGGTTGCCCGGTGGACGGGTCCCAGACCTGCAACGCGCCGTGGGCGCCGGCCGAGGCCAGGAAGGAACGTCCTGAACCGTCCTGAGCGGGCAGCGCGCAGACACTCCGGACCGAGCTGGGGGGATCGAACACCGGGCCGACGGAGTGCTCGGTGGCCGGGTCCCAGACCCGCACCATCCCATCGCCTCCCGCCGACGCCAGCAGAGTCCGTCCGTCCTGTGTCGGCAGCGCGCACACCCCCCAGATGGGGCCGGTGTGTCCAACCAGCGGAGCGCCGATCTGCCGTGCGGTGGCCGGATCCCAGATTCGCACCATCCGGTCGTCACCGGCCGTGACCAGGAGCATCGCCCCGCTTCCGTCCAAGGCGGGCAGCGCGCATACCGCTCGCACCGAGCCCGTGTGCCCGGTCAGGGGCTCGCCGGCCTGCCGTCCGGTGGCCGGGTCCCAGATTCGGGCCGTAGCGTCGGCGCCGACCGAGGCCAGCAGAGTCCGTCCGGAGCCGTCGGAGGCGGGCAGTGCGGCGACTCTCAGCACCGGTCCGGCGTGCCCGGTCAGCGGTTCGCCGACCTGCCGGCCCGTCGTGGGGTCCCACACCCGTATCGTCGCGTCGTAGCCGGTCGTGGCCAGCAGCGTCTTGCCGGAGCCGTCGGGGGCGGGTAGGGAGCACACCCCCGTGAGCGGACCGGTGTGACCGGTCATGGGGTTGCCGATCTGCCGGCCGGTGGCCGGGTCCCAGACCCGCAGAGTCGCGTCAGCGCTGGCCGAGGCCAGCAAGGTCACTTCGGGGGTGGGCAGCGCGCACACTCCCCAGACCGGGCCGGTGTGCCCGGTGAACGGTCCGCCGATCCGCCGACCGGTGGCCGGGTCCCAGGTCCATACCGTTCCGTCAGCTCCGGCCGACGCCAGCATGACCCGGCCGTCGGGCGAGGAGACCACGCAGAGGTCCTCGATGGTGCCGGTGTGGCCGGTGAGTGGCGCTCCGATCGGGCTGACCTTCTCGGGGTTCCAGAGCCGGATCGTGCCGTCGTCGCCGGCCGACGCGAGCGCGGCGCGCCCGTCGGGCAGCACGAGACCGCACACCTGGCTGACCAGCCCGGTGTGACCGGCCAGCCGTACGTGCATGGTGATGTGTCCGATCTGGGCCGCCGCGACGCCCCACGAGCCGCTCGTCGGCTCGTCGACCCGTTGCCGGGAACTGTGGGTCGTGGTGGCCAGCTGCCGCAGACCCGCGCGGTCGTCCCGGGCAGCGTCGCTCAGTTCGTCGCGGGCGCCGATGACCCCGGCCACCGACGGTGGAACGGGGCGCCGGACGAACAAGGAACGGAGCGCGTCCGAGGTGACCGCGACCGGATCCAGCCCGTCCAGCACCCGCGGATGCTCGGCGAGGTCATCCCAGGCGTCGGCGTCGGCGACGTGCCCGGAAAGGTGCCGGGCCAGGTAGCCGGGGATCCCGGCCGGATCGACGGCGGCGATGCGGGCGGCGACGTCCAGCAGGGCGTCGGCGGCCGGACGCGCCCCGTTGGCGTCCGGGTCGTCCGGACCGCCGCCGCGAGCGAAGTACTCGACGAAGGTGCGGTGCGCCAACCGGTAGACCGTCTGCGCGTCGGTCCCGCCGTCGGGCGCACCGTTCGCCGCCTCGTGCGCGTCGGCGGTCTGGGCGTCGACGATGACGTAGGCCGCGGCCTGGCCGAGCAGTTCGTGCACGGCCGGCGCCCAACCGGACCGCCCGTCCGCGGAGACTTCCTCATCATCGTCGACGGCGAGCCATTCCTGCCCCGGGATCAGCGCGGCCGCGACGGCCGCCCATACGCCGTCCGCCTCGGGCAGGCCGCGGCCTCGGGCCAGGGAGAGCGCCCGCAGCAGGATCGGATACCGGTCGTCCAGCCGGGCCAGACGGTCCACGGCCTTGGCGAACAGGTCCTCATGGTTGCCGTCGAGCAGCCGCTCCAGCGACCGGGCGCGGCCCCGGGTCATCAGCGACGGGTCCTCGACCAGCTCGTAGACAGCCAATCGGGCGAACAGAAACTGCCGGTCACGGCGTGCCACCGCGGCCGCGACCCGCTCCAGGTCCGTGTCGGTGACCCGGTCCATGCCGGGAACGGCGAGCCCGGCCACACCGTGGTCGCGCGCCTCGCGTAGACGCCTGTGCACGTACCTGTGAATCGCCTCGGGCTCCCGGGTGATCCACACGCGGTCGTTCGCGCCGGAGCCGGGAGCGACGTCCAGCGCGTCGAGGAGGTTCTCGTCGACGACGGGCGCGTCGGGCGCCTCGTTCGTGGAGGCGCGAGTTCCCACCAGGACCCGCACCTTGGGCAGCGCGGCGATCCGGGCGAGGAGGGAGCGGGCGATCTCCAGCGGATCGACCGCCTCGTCCAGAGCGTCGACGAGCACGGTGAACGGCTCTGACCGTTCGGCCAGCCGGTCGGTGAGCCAGTCCAGATCGACGGCGACGCCGGCGCCTGGGTCCGTCCACGAGGGCAGCGGGCCGAGCCCGGCGCCGGCCACGCGCGCGACCACCTGGGGCAGAGCCAGCCCGCTGAGATGGACCACCACGTCGAACCCCGGCGGAGGCTCGGCGGCGTCGACAGCACGCAGCAGACCGCGGCGGGTCAGCGCCTGGCGCAGCTCGGGCCGCGAGTGAACCAGAACGTTACCCAGCAGCGCGGACTTGCCGGACCCGGCACGGCCGGTGACGACCAGCATCCCCGACCCGGCGTTCCGAAGCCAGTCCACGATCCGGGTCCGCTCCTCCTGGCGGCCCTCGAAGAACCAGGACAACTCCCCGTGCTCCGCTCCCTGGGCCTTGACCAGGAAATGCCGCCGCTCGTCCGGAGGCAGTTCTTCCAGAATCTCCTCAAGGTGGCGGACCTCGTCCAGCGGCGCCGACATCCACGACGCCACCGGCGGCTCGGTACGCACCAGCTCGGCCTGGTACGCGCCGTGCAGGTAGACCCGGGCACCGTTCAGAAGCCGAGGGAGCTGATGGGCGAAGTCGGCCAGCAGGATCCGCTGGTTCGCTCGAAACGTGTCCACCAGGACGGTGCGCAGCGCATCGGTGAACCGGCCCAACGACGTCGATCCCGAGCCCGACACCCCCACCAGCATCACCCGCTCCGGCGGGTCGTACCGGGACAGGGCGGCGTTGAGCAGCTCGACGAACCGCGCCGACCGGCAGGTGTCGACGACCACCATCACCCAGCCCCCGTCGTCGCCCTCTCCCTCCGGGGGTACGAGGGCCTGGTGGGCGCGGATCGCGTCGGCGACCTGCTCCGGAGTGATCCCCGCCATGGCGACCGTGGCGGGACTGTCGGTGTGGGCGAGCGCGGCGCGGGTGCCGTCCGACCAGCCGTGGCCGACCCAGTACAGCAGCGAGCGGTGCGGTTCGCCGCCCTCGCCCTGCGGACGGGACCAGTTCAGCAGCCGCCGCTCGACCGCGCCCGCACCCCTCTGGAGGGCAGGCGACGCCCAGCGCTCATGCCGTGCGCCGAACGGGGCCAGAAGGTCCAGCACCCGTCCGACCTGGGCGTCGACGTCCAGGTCGGGCAGGGACGGATCGGTGTAGTGACCGATCGCCACAGGGAACACCTGCAGTGTCCGCCCCGGCTCCGCGCTCTCTTCAGCAGGAGGATTCATACGAGGTCGTCCGGCCGGTCGCCGTCGGGGAGGTCGGCGCTCAGCAGCATGTGGGTGACGGGTGAGGCGCCTCCGCCGTCAGCGCAGATCTGGAAGAGACCCGGTGGCAGGGGCTGGCCCTCTGCCGTGATCAAGCCATCGCGCCGTCGTACGGGCGGAGAGTCCACCCGGAGGCCCGTGCTCAGGTCGATCACCGTGCAGCGGACGTCAGTGGGAAGCTCCACGCCCGTGATCCCGAAGCGGAACGTCTGCCCGGCCGCAACGGTGTCAGGCGCGTCCAGGCCGATCTCGCCGGCGCCTTGCCACGGGCCGGTCCGCCGGTCCAGCAGCGTGTCCTGGACCACCAGGACCGCCTCGGCCGCGGAGGCGACGGCCCCGTGCGACTGCGCCAGCGGTGTCGCCGAGCCGGGGGGCAACTGGGCCGACTCCCGGGGAACCGTGCCGTCCCCGCTGGTGTCGACCCGCGTCACACCGCCCTCGGCCGGGCGGTAGGTGAACCGATGGGCCGACACCGTGCCACCGTCGATCGTCAGGGCCTGGACGGTGGGCTGGTGGGCGCCGACGACCTGCACATGTCCTGCGGGTGCGAGGGACGGGCGGGTCTCGCTCAGCGCCAGCGACCGAGCGGCGAGGTCGGGGTCGGCGCCCAGGTCGGTGACGTCGGTGAGGGTGAGCCGTCGTGCCGAATCGCCGTCGGTCACGCACCGGTAGGCGGGGAGCAGGTCGTAGATGCCCGGGAGGGTGCGCGCGAGTTGCCTCGCGCGGCGGTGAGGAAGCGGGATGCCCCGGCCCGAGCTGAGAAGCACGGCGGCCTTGGGACTCCCGAAGAACGGCGTTCCCAGCGTCACCGTCGTCCGGACCAGCGCGGACAGTTCCGTGTCCTGGCAGGCCAACCAGGCCAGCAAGCCGCCCATCGAGTGCGCGACCAGAACGAGCCGCGGTGGCGGGCCGCTCAGTGCGGCGTGGGCCGGGTGGGTCCGCCAGGCGTCGAGATGGCGCTTGGCGAACTCACTCAGCACGTTCGCGTTGTGGGCGACCGGCAGCCGCCAGTCGTAGGCGAACTCGGCTATCGCATCCCGGTGCAGGACGACGGACTGGAGACCCCTGAGCAGAGAACGGTATGGCGTGAGGCCCGCCAGAACCGGGATGAAGGAAGGGAAGCGGACCAGGCGCGTCGCACGGACCCGACCGTAGCGGCCATCGCGTTCGTCGGCGGAGAGCTGGAGGGCGGTCAGGGACGTGCCCGACGTCCAGGCCGACACATACCATCGCGGGTCCGACAGGCCCCAGAGGGGACGGCCCGTTTCGACGTCGACGAGTTCGCTGCCCATGATTCCGGGGGTCACGATCACCGCGTCGGTGGTCCGAGGCGAATCCACCCCCATGGTCGCCTCCATCACCTAGTGCAGCCCGAACCGAAAGCCGGTATGCGGAAATGGGCCGTCCGGAAAAGCAATAAACAGCGACAACCGACGGATCGGCAGCGCGATCAGGATAGGCGAAAATCTTGCGACGAGGAAGGCTTATTTCTTTCCGGCCACGTGGCAAGATCCGAATTCGGCGGTCTCCTGTGCGTGGACGAGGTATCAGCGACGGTCCGTGGAGTGTCAGGGTCTGCATGTGCGAAGCAGCCTACCGCCGATCAAGGACGATGAGTGTGCGACCTGAGGAGGCAACGGTCATGGCTAGCGAGGTGAATCTGACGAATGGCTAGATTTCTAGCCTTTTGGGCGATAATGCGCGGTTGCCGCTGAACTGCGGCGGCTCCGCCCCGACCAGCCCGTTCAGGGGTGTCCGGGCAGACGAAGAGCCCGCAGTCGGCATAAGAGCTGGCAAGGCTCGTTCCTCGTGAGCGGACTTCACCTTGGCGTCGCCGAGCCGCCATTCAAGAACGACGACGTGGTGGCGCAAGGCGGGAGCAGGCGCAGCGCGGCGAAGGCGTTTGTGGCGGCCAGGCAAAAGGAGCACATGTGATCGTCATGCCGTGAT
Source organism: Nonomuraea sp. JJY05 (assembly GCF_043496855.1). NCBI lineage: Bacteria > Bacillati > Actinomycetota > Actinomycetes > Streptosporangiales > Streptosporangiaceae > Nonomuraea > Nonomuraea sp. JJY05. Next base: position 5,157 of record NZ_JBIEIS010000030.1, on the reverse strand, counting down.
CCGCGAATACGCGCAGGTCGTATAGGGCGGCCCGCTTCTTGGCACCCCGCAGGTTTCCGGGATTCGTAAAGGGTTGCTTTTTCTTGGGGGATCGCCGTCATACAGTCTGAGTGATTCTGTGACGACAGCAGGGGGCGCCATGTCGGCTGGGGCAGCAGAACCGGTTGTGGTCCTGGGCGCCGGCCTCGCCGGGCTCGCCGCCGCGATGCGGCTGCCGTCAAAGGCGGTCACCCTGGTCGAGCGCGAGGAGACGGTCGGCGGCAAGGCCAGGACCCACCGGCGCGACGGGTTCACCTTCGACGTCACCGGCCATTGGCTGCATCTGCGCGACACCACCGTGCGCGCCCTGGTCCAAGACCTGCTCGCCGGGGAAGGCCTGGTTGAGATCGGCCGCAGGGCGAAAGTCTGGATCCACGACGCGATGGTGCCCTACCCGCTGCAGGCGAACATCCACGGGTTGCCGGGAGAGGTCCGCAGACGCTGCCTGGCCGGATTCCTGCGGGCCCGGGCCGGGCGGCTGATCCGTCGAAGGCCGCCGCCCGAGAGCTTCGACGACTTCGTCGTCACCCAGTATGGGCAGGCCCTGGCCGACCATTTCTTCACGCCGTACTACACCAAGTTCTGGGGCCTTTCGTGCAACAGACTGACCTCCGACTGGCTGTCGGGCTATTTCCCGACGCCGAGCACCGCCCAGGTGGTCGGCGGGGCGCTGGGCATCAGGCAGGACAGCGTGGGGTACAACACCCGGTTCCTCTATCCGGCCAAAGGCGGCATCGACCTGCTGCCACGCGCGCTCCTGGAGGCGGCGAACGGGCACGGACGGTTGAGCGTGCGCCTTTCCACCGACGTGGATGAGATCGACCTTCAGGGCGGCCGGATCAAGCTGACCAGCGAACCCGGGTGGCTGGGGTGGCGGGCGCTGGTGTCCACCATTCCGCTGCCCGACCTGCTCGACCGCATCCCGGGCTTGCCGCCTCGCATCGCCGCCGCCCGCCGCGAACTGCGCTCGGTCCCCCTGCGCTACCTCAACGTCGCCCTGCGGGCGCCGACGATGATGCGCGAGCATTGGGTTTACGTGCCCGAAGGCTCATACCCGTTCTACCGGATGGGGGTGTTCACCAACGCGGTGCCGGAGATGGCGCCGCCCGGCTGCGCCGCCCTGTGGGTGGAGATCGCCGACCGGAGCGGGCTGCTGGACCTGTCCTCGGTGATCAGCGGGCTGGAGCGCATGGGCGCCATCGGCTCGGCCGACGACGTGCTGTTCGTCGAACAACGCGATGTCGAGCACGCGTACGTGGTCTTCGACGACGCCAGGCAGGCGGCGGTGGACCTGCTGCTCGGCTGGCTGGCCGGGCACCACGTGTTCTCCTGCGGCCGCTACGGCGGCTGGGCGTACGGCTCGATGGAGGACGCCATCTTGGACGGTTTCCTCGCGGCGAGCCGGGTGATGGCGATCAACGGGCGGCAAGTTCAACGAGGAGGGCGCGGTGTTAGCAGATATCCCCTTTGAAGGTCTTGAGACCTATCTGGGTGACCGGCAAGCGCCGGCCGACCTGTCGGACTTCTGGAAGGCGTCCCTGGCAGAGGCCGCGCGCTTCCCGCTCGACGTGCGGGCCGAGCCCGTACGCGACACCCCGCTGCGTACGGCGGACGTCTACGACGTGACGTTCGCCGGATTCGGCGGCCACCCGATCAAGGCGTGGTACCTGGTACCGCGTGGCCTCGACGAGCAGCAGCCGACGGTGGTCGAATACATCGGCTACGGCGGCGGCCGAGGTCTGCCGCACGAACTGCTCTTCTGGTCGGCGTCCGGCTACCCGCACCTCATCATGGACACGCGCGGCCAGGGCAGCGCCTGGCGGACCGGCGACACCGCCGACCTGGGCGCGTCCGGACTGCCTCATGTGCCGGGCTTCCTCACCGACGGCCTGCCGGACCGGGACGTCTACTACTATCGCCGCCTGTTCGTCGACGCGGTCCGCGCTGTGGATGCCGCCGCCGAGCTTTCGCATCGCGCCTCCGCCACGCTGGTCACCACGGGTACCAGCCAGGGCGGCGCGCTGTCGCTGGTGGCCGCCGCACTGCATCCGGGCGTGGCCGCCGCCATGCCCAACGTGCCCTTCCTGTGCAACATCCGCCGTTCGGCGCACGTCGCCACGACGGGGCCCTACCCGGAGCTGGTCCGGTGGTGTCATACGCACCGCTCCCTGGTGGAAGGGGCGTTCGAGACGCTCGCGTACTTCGACGTCGCGTTGCTGGCGGACCAGGCGCGCTGCCCGGCGCACTTCGGCGTCGCTCTGCACGACACCACCTGTCCGCCGTCGGGTGTGTACGCCGCCTTCAACCGATACGGCGGTCCGAAGGACATCGTCGCCTACGAGTTCAACGGTCACGAGAGCGGCGAGGCCCACCACCTCGACCTCCAGGCCAAATGGCTGGCCGAGACCCTCGCCGGGTAGTCGCTCGCCACCGGTCCGACGCGGCGGGCTCCAGGTCCGGTGACAGGACCGCGAGGCAGTCTCCGATGACCAGTGCGTTCAGCCCGCCGGACCTTCGGGCCGGTACGGTGGGGCGCTGGTCGTAGGCCGGCCGCAGCGGCATCGTGCGAAACGGGCATGTCGGATCAAGTGACGTGTCGGGCGGCGGCCGCCATGCGGGCGGTGATGCCGTCGAGATGCACGTCAGGTCAGAGCTGCGCCCGTTGAGCACGGCTTTGGGCCGGCGAGCTCACCCCGAGCTCGGCACCGGTGAGGCCGGTCAGCTCATCGGACGGCGTTTCCACCAGGCGGTCAGCTCGGTCACGCTGCCGCATCCCGTCTTCTCGAGGATGCAGGTGAGGTGCTTCTCGACCGTGCTCTCGCTGACGTTCAGCCGCCGCGCGACCTGCTGGTGGCTCAGCCCGAGCACCACCAGTTCGGCCACGTCGCGCTCATCCGAGGTGAGGTCCCGCACGGAGGCCGGCACGACGTTCGCGTCGAAGTACGGGCTCAGCAACGGGCCCAGCGTGGCCGCCATCAGCAGGTCGCCCGGCTCGATGGCGCGCCGATCGCCGTCGAACGGCACCCCCAGCGTGCTGACCGCGCCCGTGGCCCGGGACCTGATGACGATCTTCAGCATGTCGTCGATGCCGTTGCGGCGCAGGAATGTGTCGGCGAAGTCCCGCTCCGGCTCGGTCGCCCGCAGGCGGAGCTGTCCGAGGGTCGCCGCACCGTGGCGGGTCAGCCGGGCGACCCCGTCGCGCGAGGCGAACGGATTGTTCCAGCGCCAGCGCTCGACGTACTCCTCCACGAAGTCCGGGCGGAACATGGTGAGGTACTGCTCTTCGCCATCGCTTCCCAGCACCAGATACGCGGGGTTCTCGGCCACGAACGCGTCGACCCACCCGAGATGGACGGCCACAGCCTCGGCCAGCGCCGGATAGAGCTCCCCGTCCCGAGCCCCGGCGACTTGCTCCAGCACCTTGATGAGCCTTCGGTATTCCAGCTGTTCCACGGATCCGCCATCGCACTCGTTGATCGCTTCGGGGGCAGCCGGGTATGGCGGGCTGCGGCGTTCTCGCCTGCTCAAGGATTCCGTAAGGGGCGGCCGTTCATCCATGACTTGACCAAGGAATCCGCTTCGAAGCCCCATGTCACGCGGCACGTACGCCGCCAGGAGCGGGCAAATACCCCAACCCGCGGCCACCGCTCCACCGACCAGGGCCGAGGGCCGAGCGCCCGCGTGCGTAATGAGCTCCCCCGGGCTGGTGAACCGCTGGTGGCACTGGTCCAGCGCGAACGGCTCCACCCGAGGGCCGTTCCCCCGAGCGGCCGCCGCGGTGCCGGCCGATGCTCTTCGGGTTGGTCCGTCGACTGCTATCGACGTCCCACCTTCGAGGGCCACCTGCACCGCGTCGATGAGGACACCAATCCCTCGTGACAGTGGACCTGCTGGGGGGAGTGCCTGCCGTGGAGGCGGCAGGGCCGCTGGTCGTGGCGTTCCATGGCCGGGGCCGTACGTGGCGGAGAGAGGCTTGTGCCGGACCGGTGCCGGTGTCTCGACGCACTGCGGGATCAGCGTGGCGAGGTGCGTGATCGTGATGTGCGGCCCGGGGCCCGCGCACCGGCGCCCAGGTCGTGCGGCACGCACAGATCAGCCGGCGGCGAAGTCCTGCGTCCAGTAGATCTGCCCCTGCGCGTCCTTGGCCGCGCCGACCCCGATGAGGGTGTACGAGCAGTTCATGATGTTCTGCCGGTGGCCGTCGCTGTTCATCCAGCCCCGGACCACCTCGGCCGCCGACCGCTGCCCCATGGCGATGTTCTCGGCCAGGGTCGAGCCGGTGAAGCCGGTCGCACGAATGCGGTCGACCATGTCGCGGCCGTCCCGGGAGTCGTGGTCGAAGTAGTCGTTCTTCGCCATGTCGGCCGAGTGCCCGAACGCCGCCCTGCGCAGGCGCGCGTCGTGCTTGAGCGGGTCGCAGCCGCCCTTGGCCCGCTCGGCGTTGGTCAGCCGGACGACCTCCTTCTCCAATGCCGTACCGACGGAGGTGATGGCCTCCTTCCCGGAAGCCGTCGGCGCCGTCGTGGGGGTGGGGGTGGGGGTGGGGGTGGGGGTGGGGGTGGGGGTCACGCAGGTCAGCTGTACGGCCTTGGACTTGGCGGTGCGGCCCCGGTAGTCGGTGGCGACCGCGTAGTACGTGCCCGGCTTGCAGGGCATCTTCAGGGTGATGCGGTCCTTCCTGGTGGCCCCGCTCTTGACGACCGGATCGTCGCCGGGGACGGCGCGCATGACGCGGATGCGCAGCAGCGCCGGGCGCAGGCAGTCGCGGCGGACGGCCGAGGTCTGGATCCTGAGCGCGGAGATGCCCGGCCTGGCCACGCTCACGCGGCACTCGTCCGATTCGGAGGTCGGCTCGGGAGTCGCCTCCTCGGTCTGCGCCGATGTCGAGGCCGCGCCGTCCGCCGGCGCGGTCACCTCGGGCGCCGCTCCGGCCGCCCCGCCGGTGGACGGGGCGCAAGAGGCGAGGCCGGCGACGACGGCGAGTACCCCTAGGGGCAACGCCGTTCAGTTAGGGCTGGGGTAGCAGCGTCAAGGGCTGGCCGGGATCATGTTGATGCTGATGGTGGCTTTGTAGGTGGTCCGGTCGATGGCGGGTCCGCGGGCGTTGTATTTGGAGAT